>RZZM01000149.1 GCA_009929845.1 Spartobacteria bacterium | reverse complement strand
GGCCAGCCGGGCCAGTTCTGATGCGCTCGCGTTGGTTTCGGTGGCGCCGGCCGCGGACTGCTGGGAGGCCTGATTGGCGCCCTGGATGGTGCCGGCAATTTCATTGGAGGCGGTGGCCGCCTCCTGGACATGCCGGGCGATTTCCATGGCGGCGGTATTGGCGCCTCCTACACTTCGTGATATCTCGTTGGTGGTGGCGGACTGTTCTTCCACGGCGGCGGCAATGGTGTTGGAGATGGTATTTACCTCCTCAATCACCTGCGAAATGGACTGCATGGCCTCCACCGCGTTGCGGGTATTCGACTGAATGTCGTCAATCTGCCCGGCAATCTGCTTGGTGGCCTCCGAGCTCTGTTTGGCCAGCTCCTTGACCTCGTTGGCCACCACCGCGAATCCTTTGCCGGCCTCGCCGGCGCTGGCCGCCTCGATCGTCGCATTCAGGGCCAGCAGGTTCGTCTGGTCCGCTATGCCATTGATGACCTCGACCACCTTGCCAATCTCGGTGGCTGCGGCGCCCAGCCGGTTCATCAGATCGCGCGTCTGTTTGGCCTGCTCATTCGCCTTGCCGGAAATCTCGGATTCCTTCGAGCAGCTCTTAGCCACTTCCGAGAGGGAGGCGCTCATTTCCTCGATAGCCGTGGCGACGGTATTCACCGAGGTGGACATCTCCTCGGCGGCGCTAGCGACGCTGTTGATGTTCGAGGACATCTGTTCACCGCTGGCGGCAATGGTGCGCACCTGACTGCTCATTTCCTCCGCCGTCGAGGCCATTTCATTGGAGGTGGCCGACAATTCCTCCGAGGAAGCGCTCACCGCGGTCGTACTCTCTGATATCTGCCGAATAATATTCTGCAGCTTGGCCACAAAATCGTTGAAGTAGGTGGCCATCGCCCCCAGTTCATCATTGGTCTTCACTTCCAGTCGAACCGTCAAGTCCCCCTCGCCCTGCGAAATATCACGAAGCATGTCCGTAGCCTTCTTAAGAGGAGTCGTTACGGCCTGTACCAGGGCGATCAGTATACCGACCAGAACAACGGTTATCACGACAAAGCCAATGATCATGCTTCCACGCAAGCGATTGGCTTCCTTGCGGGCTTCGTCGGCGGCAATGGCCACGCTCTCGTCAATGTTGTCGATATATTCGCCGCATCCGAAAACCCATTGCTTGGAGGGCATATACTTCACATAAGACATTTTTTCATACCCGGGATCCTGCCCGGCTTTCTTTCCTGGTTTTTCCCAGAAATAGCGCACGATGCCTTCGTCATTTCCGGATTTCTTGATCGCGGTATTCATGTCTACAAACAGATTCACTTCAGCGACATTCTCCCGCAGCTCCTTGTCGTTAACATCGTAAACCTTTTCCCGGTAATATATCTTTTCCTGCCTCGACAAGTCCTTCATATTTGAAATATCCGTTCCGACAAGCGCGGCTGATGGATGCGATACCATGGAAACCTTGCTCGGGCTGACCCCGTCATAGGTATGTACCCATACATAGACCCCTTCATAGGACATGTCGCTGACAATGGAAAGGCACGCCTCATCGTCTTTGGCGGTTTCTGTACATGCTTCCACGGCGGCTATCGCCTGCTTTACCAACGCCCGGAGCCTGTCCTCAACCGCCTGCTCCTGCTGCGCACGGATATCCGCAAGTCGTTTCGCGGTTTGTTTATTGATGGCGATAGTCATAATGACAATCAAAATAACCATGCCGATGATCAGTGGGATACTAACTCCCGCAAGAATTTTGAATCGAATAGAGGTCTGCTTCCTGGTCTTTTCTGCACTCATATCTTTACTCCCAACATCGCGTTATTGGTCTGTAGATTCTGTCCGGTACGTAAGCACCCGATGAGTCTATCAACTCTGTACTAAGTGAAACATTACACATTCGGTCTACATTTTTCAAGCATTGTAATTTTTTTATCAATATGTAGGTTCCAGGCGGAAAAAATGGACAGTGCCCGGTGGAGAGGTGATCCCGAGGTTGGTATGGGGGTGCGTGGCGTGAAAATTGGTCGCGTACGGCAAAAAGGGTTCCTGTAGATTAGTGGTGGTGGAAACCTGATACACGGCGTTGTAGGAGTCATCCCAATTCAGGGTCAGCAGGGCATCATCCTGTGTGATGCTCAATTCGGCCAGACGATTGGATGCATCGACGCCCGCGGAGACATCGTCCCAAAAGACGCGTCCGGCGCCGCTCTCCACATTCTGCGCCCCCAGGAGGAAATGGGCGTTACAGAACAGATTCCCCAGCGCATGCGGTCCCCGGTTGGTTCCCGCCAGGTCGTCCACCGGTAACGTGTTCCAGTTCACATCCAGCAGTTCGCACCGATACTGCTCATTTTCCAGCGAAAATCCCATACGAATACCACCGTTGGAAAAATAGGATACGGCATTGGTCAGGAGGCATCTGTACCGCAGGATGCCCTCGTGATTGGGCCACCCGGTCTTTGTATAGTAGAGAAATTCCAGACTATCTCCCGCCTGGTCATAGGCGGCATACAATGAGGCCGCATTGGTGGAGAGCCAGCCGTTATTGGGCTCCGAACAGAGGCTCAGTAACCCCTGCATGTCATTGCCGGTGGACGCCTGGGTTACGGAGATGGTACTCAATAGCGCCCGATAAGCGTAGACCGGACCGCGCGTGGTCCAGTGCACAATGCCGGTGGTCATCAGCCCGGATGTCTGCCAAATCCCGTTTGGTGACATGCCGACTTGTCCATTGGTCTGTATCACGTCTGATCCGGCCGCTCCGGTATGCGTCCACCCGCCATTGCTGTAGGACGCGGAAAAATCATCATGTACGATCCACCCCGAAAAGGGGGTGTGCTTGAAATCGCAGATGACCGCTTCAAGGTGTTGGGTGTCCTGCGGATCATACCCCTGCACCAGCCATAGATTCATCATGACCTGTTCCCACGGGGCCGGGACGCCGGAACTGATGTACGTCCACTGTCCGAAAATATCATTGGTACTCAGGGGCTCCGGGCTGTGCCCGTAGTAACTGACGAAATCCACGCGCCCCGGCAACCAGTTGAATTTATGCGTGGTTAGTTCGTTGGTCAGGTCCATCTGGAACCCGACCCCGTTGGAGGCAATTTGCCAGGGTTGAATGGTATAATGCAAATTCCCGTTGGTTCCATAGCTGATGGCATAGGTCAGCTCTATATCAATTTCCTGAAAATAACTCCCGTCCGGGGGAGCGTAGGTGAATAACCCCAGATTCGCATTGGTGTCGAATAAATCCACGCGCCCCCTGGTATACCATCGGTATTCGCCGTAGCCGTACCATCCAGTGGATTCCACCTGACCGCACCACCATTTGTCGTTGATATTCCGGATCGCCAGATGCAGCCACCCGTTGGTGTCCACCCAGACGCAGTTGGTGGAGAGCACAATCACTTTCTCAAAATTCTGGAAGTCAAAGCTCTGCTGCGCGACACGCCACGACTGTCCGGCAAAATGCACCAGGGACGTGTCGGCCGGACCGAAGGAGCAATCGTCAAACCACGCCGCGCCGTCACCGTCCTCGCACTGCCGGAGCAATGGGTTCAGGCAGGCATAGGCGGCCATGGGCGGGGCCTTTGCCTCGACGGTCATGTGAATCCATTCGCCGGTCGGGGACCCGGCATGGATCTGCGCCGGGGACATGGTCCCGAAAACATAATTGCTGTTCGTGTCCCAAAAACTCAATTGCAACGCCGCGCGGACATCCGGCGCAAGCGGATTCTCTTCAAAATGGGCCGCCCAACCCTCGCCACGCCATATCGCCCCCGGTTCCGTGGGGTGAGGCTGAATAAACAACGTATAATTCGTCGTCCCCAGGTTGTTTCCGGTCAGACGCGCCCCCCATGCCCCGGATCGGGGATGCGCCTCCAAACGGTATGCATTCCAGGCCTTGATCCAGATATCCGGCGCGGATCCGCTTCCCGTTTCAAATCCCCCATTCTGCAATAGATTCGTGGTGATTCCGGCAAATGACATGCCCGCCATCAGCATAGCGACACAGCCCAATAAACCACTCATTTTATAGCGCATAGACTTATACTAGGTCCCCTTTATAAATAATCAATAAAATTGTGCGTCGCGCCCGCGATTCCAACTTTTTTTCGCTTGTCATACGCGGTAGTTTTCCCTCAGTCTGCGCGCATGAAAAAAATCTTAATCACACTCATGGCAGCCGTCCTGATGGCGGGCAGCGTATCGTGCGGGAAGCGTGACCAGACCTTTCGCATTGACCTCATCAAATACATTGAGAACTCCTACACGCGCACCTTTGAAGAACAACTGCGCGTGGGACTCGATGCCGCCGGACTGGTGGCCGGACAGGATTACAACCTGCGGACACGTTCCGCGCAGGGCGACATGTCGACGCTCACCATGCTTGTGGACGCCGCCGAAAATGCCCGGACCGACCTGCTGATCACGTTTCAATCGCCGACCCTCTATACAGCCATTCAACGGGCGCCGTCGGTCAACAAGATGTTCACGCTCCTGCAGAACCCCTTTGTGTTGGGCGCCGGACAAAGTGACGACAACCACCTGCCCCGGCTGAGCGGCATGTATCTGATTCCCCCACTCGATCAACTCTTTGACATGATCAACGAGTGTACGCCCGCCATCGAATCCATCGGCGTGATCTATGATTCCGGAAACGATGAATCCGTCTACCGCAAGGAAGATTTGGAGCGGATCGCCCTGGAAAAGAATCTTCAGGTCATGGCTGTGCCCTACACGGCACAGCATGAAATCATCGCCGCCGCGGACGCCCTTGCCGCCAAAGGCCCCCAGGCGGTCATCCATCTCCAGGACCCCGCGCAAGACGTTACATTTCCCGCTCTCTTTAAAAGCGCTTCGCGCCGTAAAATCCCCGTGTTTTCCGTCGTCTTCAACATGGAAAAAATCGGGGCCGTCATCGCCTGCTCCACCGATCGCCAGGAAATTGGAACCCAGTTTGCGCAGATGGTCGTGCGGGTCATTCAGGGCGAGGACCCCTCCGTCATGCCCTTCGAAAACGACCGCGACCTTCGCAAACGCATCGGCTACAACCGCACCGTGGCCAACGACATCCGCCTGACCCTCCCGGCTTCAGTGACCAAACTTTAATTCTGAGAAGAAATTGCTTTTCGCTTTAGGGATAGAACGCTCTTGGGGTCACCGCCCCAAGTGTTCTATTGTTTACGAAAAAAGCCATTTTGGCCCAAAAATTGCCGATTTTTTTACCGTTCTCTGACCCCCGATAGTTCCAGTGCCAGCTCGGTGTCTCGTCATAAATATTTCAAGGAATGGTCAGCCCGTTGACCCACATCTGCGGCCAGACGCCATAGGCTGCGTTCCAGCCCCAGTCGCGCTGTTCCAATTGTCCGTCGGAGGTGCGGCGGATGTACCAGATGCCGTTGGCTTGATCGTAGACGGTTACGTCCGCCTGTCCATCGCCGTCATAATCGCCGGGCAAGGGGATGACGCCGGTCCAACCCCACTGCCGGGATTGGCCGCCACCGCTGCTGTTTAGGATAAACCATGTGCCCTGTTCCGCCCAGTAGACGGCCACGTCCGCGCGTCCGTCCCCGTCATAGTCCGCCGGGACGGGCGCGGTGTCGCTCCAGCCCCAGTGAAGTTGCTCCATTTCGCCGCTACCGCTCAAGAGCAGATACCACTGTCCCTGTTCCGGCCAGTAAACGCCCGGATCACAGAGTCCATCGCCATCGTAGTCCGCGGGTACGGGCAGGGCGCCGCTCCAGCCCCAGTTTTCCCGGCGCAATACGCCGCTGCCGCTTTCGAGGATGTACCAGGCGCCTCCGTCGGGATAGTAGACCGTCACATCCGCGCGGCCGTCGCCGTCATAATCGCCCGGCACAGGCACGGTGGCTTCCCAGCCCCAGTTTATGGCCTGCGAGCCGCCGCTGCTGTACCGAAGGTACCAATCGCCAGTGGCGGGATGGTAGACGGACAGGTCACAACACCCGTCGCCATCGTAATCGGCGGGCGCGGGCATCACGGCGTTCCAGCCCCAGTTGGGCGCGGCATCGCCGCCGGCGCTGTAGTCGAGGTACCAGTTGCCGCCTTCGGGCCAGTAGACGGCCACATCGGTCAGGCCGTCACCGTCAAAGTCGTCAATCGCGCCGCCCGGATGCGGACCGGTGGTGTAGCGGACGACAAAGGTGTCTTCGGTCCGACCCACGAGCCAAACATAATAGGTATCGCTGCGCTCGCAGCGCCAGCGCAGGATGCTGTTGGTGGCGACGGCCGCGATCGCGGCGTTTGTATCGACCAGGCGCAGCGTTTGACGGCCATCCAGGGCGCCGACGTGCAGCGCGTACCAGGCGCCGGCCTCGGCCTCAATCGCATACCATGCGCCCTGTCCAGTCTGGGTGAAGGTGTTGGTCGCGCCCTCGCCCGCGGCCAGAGGGATAGTGTTACTCGGCCAGGGCGGCGGATAGTCCAGGGTGAGGTCGGCCAGGCAGGAGGTGTCCGGGGCTTGCGTGGGATCGTTGAGGAACGCGCGAACAATGCCGCGGGAACAGTCACCGCCGGCCAGCACGCCGTGGCCCACGGTGGGCACAATGACCAGGTAGCTGTTGGGCAGATGGGAGGCGACTTCCGCGGCCCAATTGGTGCCGGTCTGGGTATCGAAGGCGCCGTTAATGACCAGGGTGGGGATGGCGCTGGTCACAGGCAGGGCGAAGTCCGGTCCTGCCTGGCCCGCATCCGCAAGCGCGGACGCGGCGCGAATGATATCGCCGTCGTATTGCAGCGCGTACGTGCGCAACGGTTCGGGCAGCGGGGCGCAGGCGTTCGAAAGGCCTTCAAGCGAATTAAAAGGCAGGAAGTCGTACCGGAAGACCATGTGGCCCATGAGTTCGCTTTCGCTGTTTCTGATCATGTTGTTGGTGTCCACGTTCCACTGCGTATAGAGTTCAGCCAGGGCGGCCGTTTCCCCGCGCCAGGCGCGCCAGACGATGCCGGGGATGCGCTCGCGGGTACTCAGGTCGGATGCCGTCAACTGGGCGAGGGCGGCGCTCACAAAGGCGACGCCGTCCACGGTGTTCGTTCTGTCAGGAAGCTTGAGCTCAACCGGATTCGCCTGGAGATGATTGCCCAGCGCATAGAAGTCAGCGTATAGCGTGGGATACGGTGCGGCCGACGCATCCACGTCGGCGAAGAGCGCATCGAGGGCCTCCTTCATAACGGGCCCACCTTCGTTCAAGGCGGGGATGTTCGGAGCTACGTCGCCGTCGAGCACCACCGCACGCAGCCACGGCGGTTCGCGCCGCATCAGGGTCTGCGCCAGCAGCGTGCCGTAGGATACGCCATGCAGGTTCACATTTGTGAGGCCATGCACCTGGGCAATATCCTCAAGGTCATAGCTTGATTCAAGCGTGTTAATCGCGGAGAGGTCGAGGCCGGAGAGCATGCCGACGCGGTACTGGGCCTCCACCGGGGATTCGTCGTCGCCCCGGAACGACAGGTCGGGCAGAGAGTAGCCCAAGCCGCGCTGGTCGATGAGGTAGACGTCGTATTCGTCGGCGAACAGCTTCTCGTAGTACTGGTATACGCAGCGGATTGAACTGTCGCCGGGCCCGCCGTTGCAGAAAAACAGTGGCGGCGCACCAGGCGCGGGCGCGTTCATGCGGGCGACAGCGATTTTGAGCGCGCTGCCCGCTTGATTCGTGCGGTTCGCATGAACAAAGACATATCCAAAATCGGTGTTCGGGAACAGGTTCGAGTGGAGGGCAAGCGTGTCAGGCCAGGCACCAGGAGGAACCTGCACGTAGAACGGGATGGCGTTGGTGTGGGCGGCAAGGGTCCACGCACCGACGGCGTCGCCGTTACGCAGGATCGCGGCCATGACAGGCCGTGCGTCGGAGGCGTCCAGGTGAAACGTATGGGCACGGTTGGCCTGTCCGAGATGCGAGCCGTTGGTGTCGTAGAGGTAGGCGGTAAGCTCGGCTTCTGTTTCGAGGTCAATGGTCAGGGGCTGCCCGGCCGTCGCGTCAATGCGCAGCCAGTGGGTTTCATTGCTGACAATGACGCCGTTGGTTTGCGCGCCGGGTTGCAGCACGGGGATGCTTTCGGCGGAACGGTAGTGCACGCCCAGGAAACACAGCGAGCCATCGGGACGCGCCAGCAGGGCGGAGCCTTTATTGCGTCCAAGCCCGGCGGCGAAGGCGATGGAATCATTGGTGGCGCCCATGACGTATTCGTCCTGCGCCAGCAGCATGCTGTCCCTCATCGTCAGGTCGAGTGTAATTTCCGATTCAATCACATCGTCGCCGTGCCAGGAAATATCAGCGGGATGCAGGTTGGTGGCCCACCAGCGGCCAATGCGGTCGTTCCAGGCCGGATCAACGGGCGTAAGGTCGTCGCTCTGTTCGCCGATCAGGGCCAGGTTGGTCACGCCGTAGGCGAAGTTCTTCAGCACGTAGACGATCCGTCCGACCACCTGTGTGAAAAGAAACTGCGGGGTGTTGGTGGCGGGCAGAGTGAACCATCCGTTTTCGCGGTACACGAGCCGGGCGACATGCGGCGCATCGCTATGGGCATTGATGTGCGCCACGATTCCGGTTTCGTTGGCGGTGAAGTAATCGTACCCCGCGCCGGTGACGAAAATACCGTTGGTGGCCAGGGCTATGACGTCCGCCGGCGCGTTGGTAACATTCGGCGTGCCGGGCTCCACCGGCGGCGGTGGCGCGATACCGGTTTTCTCTTCATAGGCCCATTTCAGGGCGGCGTCGATAATTTCCGGATTGATCGCTTCAGCCTCGGCCGTGTTGCATGAGATGAAGCATCCGATTCCGGCGTCGACGGCCACGCGCACCATGGACCGGTAGAAATCGGTGGCGCCATCGTGCCAGACGACCTTGCCCATGTACTGCATCCAGGGCGGATCGAGCATGAACCCGATCCCCATGTTGAGGATGGTGGTGAACTGATCCAGCGGGATGTCAGTGTTTTGTTTAACGAACATGGACGCCAGACGGTCTTCCGGCAGCACGCGCGACTCCTCGCCCATGCCGTCGGCCAGCAGCATGCGCATGTAGCGGGTCATATCCCCGGCGGTCGAATAGATCGCGCCGGCAAAACCGAGATTCACATACTCATAGGGCACCAGCGCACCGTCCATGTAAGGACACGCCAGGGCTTCTTTTATGTGCGGCAGGTCATAGGCCATCGACGAGTTGGTCATGCCCATGCGGTCAAAGAGGCGCTCACGGGCGAAGACGTCGATCGGTTGCCCGGTGAGGTGGCGGAACATCTGGTTGAGCAGGACAAACCCACTGTTGTTGTAGGCCCAGAAGGTGTTGGTCGGCATGAGGGTGTATTCTTCGGAAATCAATTGCTGAATGGCATCGAGCGCGCCCGGAACCGGACGTACGGTGAACCCCAGGTTGAACAGATCGCCGGGCAAGCCGGAGTGATGCGTGAGAATCGTGCGCGGGGTGATGATGTTGTCGGCAAACCGCTGGTGAATCGTAAAGCCGGGCAGGGCGTTGGTGATGGAGGTGTCCAGGTCGAGCAGGCCCTCCTCAACCAACTGCATCGCAGCCACGGCGCCGAAGGTTTTGCTGCACGAACCAATCATAAAGACCGTGTTTTCATCGGCGGGGATGCTGCGTTCTCGGTCGGCCAGGCCGAAGCCATCCGCCATGACCACATAGTCGCCGTCCACCATCGAGAAACCGAGGCCGACCAGGTCAAAATCCGCCATCAGGTTGGTGATGAGCGCCGACACCCGCGCGATGGTGTTGGTGAGCGTGTAAAGACGAACGCATGCGGGGGTGTTGGCGTCGGACGAAATGTCCAGCCGATAGGCGCCGGGCGCGGGGCACGTCCAGCCGAGATGGTTGGTGAAGAGCCGGCTCGCCGTAGAATCCACAGCGGGCGAAAGCGCCAGTTGAATATCAGCGGTGGCGTTGCTGACCATGACGCCGTAGTAAACATCCTTCACGGCGGTGAAGAAAAACGCGTTGGTTTGGTGGGCCACGAGATTGATGTTGGTGGGCGCGCCCTCTTGCAGCGTGGGGGTGCGCGGGTAGCCCAGCGCTTCGAGCGCTCGGTAGGCGGCGCTATACATGCCCCTGTAGCAGAGCATGAACGAATCCATAAGGTCGCTGAAATCCACCAGCGGCAGGTAGACCGCCACCGAAACATCCGTGTCCGGATTATAGGCCATGAACGATAAATTGCCGACGCGAGAGCCATTGTGACCAAAGCCAATGTCCGGCGTCACAAAACAACCCAGCGCGTAGTTGGCATTGTGCGGCGAGGTATCGGTTTGCATCAGGCGAATCATCGCATTGCTCAATACCCCCTCGCCCTTCATGGTCGAACGGATGTGCCGATTCAGCGCGGGCAGGGTGCCGTAGCCATTCCCCTCGCCCACCTGCGCGCTCATGTTGCAGTTGGACACGAGCACCGTGATGTTCGACGGCTGGCGCTCCGTACCCCACATATACGGCTCCGGCAGCGCGGTGTCGGTGGCGAGATTCGGAAAACGGATATCGGGTCCCACGATGTTCATCTCGTAGAGGAAGTCCGACAGTGTTTTTATTGCGCCCATGTAGTGCGAATAGACACGTCCGACGATTTCCGCGAGCATGGTGTAGCCGGTGTTGCTGTAGTGATAGCCTTCGTCCGGCACAAAATAAGAAAGCTGGTGGAGCGCGGCCTGGCCGACCATTTCCTCCACGGTGAACTGATGCGCGGGGTCCTGCTCAATCATCCACTGAGTGAAGCTCATGCCGCCGCAACCGGGCACTTCATCGTTGTCCACGTCATACACACCCGCGCTGTGCCGCAGGAGCTGCTCGATGGTGATGATCTCCTTGTTCGGAATCGCCCAATTGGCGCCGTCGGGAATGAAGGGCTGGTCGGCGCCGGGAATCATGTCCACAATGCGGTTGGTGATGTTGAGCAGGCCCATTTGCTGCAGGAGCAGGATGGCGGTGGAGGTGAAATTCTTGGTGTTGCTCGCGAAGCGGAAGGTGGTGCCGGTGGTGAGGGCCAGCTCCGGCGCAGCCGATGACGAAACAAAATACGTTTCGTTCGAGGTCTGCAGAATCAGGTTCAGCGACGGCACGGAATTGGAAAGCGATGCCTCCAGTTCCAGCCGCGCCTCGTTCACCGCATTCGAGACCAGGGCATAGTTGTCCGCCCGCAACGACGGCGCGAAGCACAGCGAGGCCAACAACGCCGCCATGAAAAAAGTGACTGCCCGGGACGGCATTGATTGTGAACCATTCGTTTCGTCCGGCAATGAGTGTTCCATTCGTGGTCGCATCAACTTTTTCATATCAAACTCCCATCAGTCTGGCGCGTAATCTTATCAGTACTTCGGAAACTTGTCGATGCTAATCGTAACTGGTGAAATCCATTGGGCGCATTTCACTTCTGGCGGTGCAATTTGCGGAAGGCCACTGAAGGTTGCACCACTGACGGCGGGATGAGGACCGGCAGGGATTTCCAGAGCCGTGG
>RZZM01000148.1 GCA_009929845.1 Spartobacteria bacterium | reverse complement strand
GATTTATTCCGCTTTTGTTTCGTCGTCCGCTGTCTTCTCCTCGACCGGCGCCGCTTCCTCTGCAACCGCCGCCGGAGCGACAACCGTTTCTTCCGCCACGGGGGCGTCCACCTTCGGGATCTCGACCGCGGGCGTCTCCGCCACCGGGGCGGCTGCCACCGGCGCTTCCTTCTTGGCCTGGGCTTCCGCGGCCGCGGCCGCGGCGGCCGCCGCCGCTTCTTCCTTCTTGGATTTGGCGATGGCTTCTGAACGCGCCTTGCGCGCCGCCTCTTCGCGGGCCTTGCGTTCTTCCTGTTCCGCCTTGGCGCGGGCCTTGGCTTCCGCTTCTTCCGCCGCGCGGCGGCGGGCTTCTTCGGCGGCCACTTTGGCATACTCGTTGGAGGCCTGGAGGATGGTGTCGCCGATCACTTTGGACACCAGGCGGATGGCGCGAATAGCGTCATCGTTCCCCGGGATGGGGTAATCAATCGGGTCCGGATCGCAGTTGGTATCAATCAGCGCGACAACCGGAATACCCAGCTTCTTGGCCTCCGCCACCGCGATGGATTCGCGGGTGATATCCACGACAAACACCGCGCCCGGCAAGCGGCTCATATCCGCGATACCGACCAGGTTGCGTTGCAGTTTGACCAGTTCACGGCGCAGGCAGGCGGCCTCTTTCTTGGAGGGCAGCGCCTCCATGGATCCGTCTTTTTCCATCGTTTCAAGCTCGCGCATGCGCGCAACACTCTTGCGGATCGTCTCGTTATTGGTGAGCATGCCGCCCAGCCAGCGATGGGTCACATAGTACTGGTTGAGCTTTTCCGCCACTTCCTTGAGCGGTTCGCGCGCCTGTTTCTTTGTCCCCACAAAAAGGACATGCCCACCGCGAACCACCACATCATAGATGAATTGTTGCGCCACTTTCATCAGCGCCAGGCTCTTGGCCAGGTCAATGATATAAATCCCGTTGCGTTCATCAAAAATGAAACGCTTCATCTTGGGATTCCAACGTTTGGTCTGGTGACCAAAATGAAGACCTGCTTCCAGCAGGTCACGCACTGTTACCTTCGTCTGCACTTCATTGGCAGTCGTCGTCATACTCTCTACCTCCGTATTTATGCCGGTTTTCCGGCAAATCCGCTTTGACCCTCCGAGGCAGGAGGGCACTCGCTTCCGCCCCGCGGTACAACCCGGGGCCCATTAGTTAAGCGGCGAATCCTATCAGGGTTTCCATGCCGCGCAAGAAGAAAAGTGGATAAATATGCGAAAAATCGGGGCGTCGTACCGGCCAGGCGCCAGGCAAATTTGGTAAAAAAGATGTTTCAATATCCGGGAAAACAAATCAAAGTCTGGCTATGGAAGAGCAGGCAGGCAGTATGACCTTGACGGAGCGTGATTCGTCGGCGTTTGTGGTCGAGGCGCGCGCATTGACCAAGGTGTTCCGGGATTTCTGGCGCCGTCCGAAGGTGCGCGCGGTCAGCGAGGTGAGTTTTGGCATTCGTCCGGGAGAGGTGTTCGGGTTGCTGGGGCCGAACGGCTCGGGAAAGACCACCACACTGAAACTGGCGCTGGGTCTGCTGCATCCGACCGAGGGCGGGATTCGCGTGCTGGGCCGCTCGCCGCGCCATGTGCGCACCAAGGCGCGCATCGGCTATCTGCCGGAGGAGGCATGCCTGTATCCCTATCTTTCCGCGGAGGAGGCGTTGAATTTTTATGGACGGTTGTTTGACCTGAACGGGCGCGAACGTCGGCAGCGCATCGGGCAATTGCTGGAGATGACGGGGCTGCTGCACGCGCGCAACCGGTTGGTGGGCGAGTATTCAAAGGGCATGTCGCGTCGGATCGGCCTGGCGCAGGCGCTGATCAATGACCCGGAACTGGTGATCCTGGATGAGCCGACCTCGGGGCTGGACCCGATGGGCTGCCGACAGGTCAAGGACCTGATCCGGACGCTGGCCGGCCGGGGCAAAACGGTCCTGCTCTCATCACACCTGCTGGCCGATGTGGAGGATGTCTGCGACCGGGTGGCGATCTTATACAGCGGCAAAATCAGGGCCATGGGCGCGATGAACGAGCTGTTGTGCGATACGAGTCAGTGTTCGCTGACCCTGCCCGAGTTGCCGCCCGCCGAGCTTAAACGAGTGCTGGGCGTCATCCGCGAGGTTATCGGCGAGGAACCCGCGGTAAGTCATCCGCGAAAAGAACTGGAGACCTTTTTCATCCAGGTGGTCAATGAGGCCCGTGAACAGACGCCGGAGTCCACGGGTTCAACCGCCGGGGGCGAGGTGGCGGCCTACCTGCGTTCAGCCGACCGCGCAGAGAACCCGTTGCTGGAATCGCTGACTCGGGCGTCAGCCCCCGAGCCGCCGTCCCCCCCGCATGTCCAGTCCGCGGTGGCGCCACCGGAGGAAACGCCACCGGCGGACAAAGAAGCGGATGCCTTTCTCCAGCGCCTGGTACAGGGAAAAAATCCGGAGGCCCGGGATTGAATGGGCACGGTATGGTCCATTGCGCGGTTAAGCATCCAGGCGGCGGTCCGTTCGCGCCTGGCGCTCATGCTGGTCGTCATGCTGGGCCTGCTGATTTTTTTCCTGCCGTTGAATCTTGAGGCGGACGGCACCCTGGAGGGCTATGTCCGCATAGTGCTGGTGTACACCCTGGGGATAGCGCGGTTTCTATTGAGCATCATGGCCGTCTGGCTGGGCTGCCTGGCGATCTCGGGCGATATCCAGGACAGGCGCATTCAACTGGTCATTACCAAACCGGTCTCGAGTACACAGTTATGGCTGGGAAAGTGGCTGGGGATTACATTGCTGGTGGGTGGACTCCTGGTTTGCGCGGGCACGGTGACCTTTGTTTCCCTGCACCGCGCCGCCGTTCGGCTGTTGACGGAAGCGGGGGAGTCGCCGGATGGCCGGGAGGCCCTCTTTGTCGCCCGGCGAAGAGTGACGCCCCGGCCAACTGATTACAATACGGAGGCCAGGGCGCTGCTGGACGAGCGGTTGGCGCAGGGACTGCTGCCGGAGGGGCTCAACCGGAATGAAGCTATCGCCGGTATCGCCGAATCCATTCGTATGGAATATTCGACCCTGGCGAACAACGAATATGCCCAGTGGATCTTTGATGTGCCCCCATCGCGCATCCGGGAAAAGGAACCGTTACTGCTTCAGTATACATTTACCGCGCCGGAGATTGATCCCGAACCGCTGGCATGCGTCTGGCTGATCGGCACCTCGCGGGACCCGGCGCGTTACCGGGCAGACACACACTCGACACCGGGCGGCGTGTATACCATCGAACTGCCCCCGGAACTGCTTTCCACGGAAGAGGCTATTCTGGTGCAATGTGTGAATGCCGCGGACAAACCTGTCTCGATGGTCTTTCCGCGGCGCGACAGCGTGGTGCTGTTGCAATACGCCGGTCACTTCGCGGGGAACTATGCGCGGGGCATGGCGATGCTTTTTTTGCACATGGCCTTCCTGGCCGCCGTGGGCGTGACCGCGGGCGCCTGCTTCTCTACACCGGTGGCGGCGTTTGCCTCCTTGTGGCTGGTCATCATGATCGGACTCGGCGGCGTCATCGAAGAACTGTCGCGCACCGCCAACTTTTTCAACACCTCGCATATCGGCGCGCCGCCGGCGCCCGGATTCATTGACCAGGCGCTGCAGGTCTATTTTCGCGGGCTGTACTTCATTTTTGGTCCGTTCCGTTCGATCAACACGCTGGAAATGCTCGCGACCAATCAACTGATTGAATGGGGCACGCTGCTTCGATACAGTGTTTACTGGCTGCCGCTCGGGTGCGGGGTACTCGCCCTGGCGGGGATATGGATGCTCAACCACCGCGAAATGGCATGGCAGGGATAGCATGAAACGTCGATATACAATCCTGCTGATCCTGCTGCTGATGGGCCTCTGTATGGGGCTGGCCGGGCATGAAAACCGGGTCCTGCTGGAGATGCGCCGCACCGGCCGACTGACCCAGGCCGATCCGCTGGAAAATGCCCCGCCGCTGGTGGCGTTTACCACAATGGTGCTGGGGGGCTTTCGCGGAATCCTCGCCGATGCCCTGTGGGTGCGCGCCGGGCGGTTGCAGCAGGAGGGCAACTACTTTGAACTCAATCAGCTTGCGCGCTGGATCACGCAACTGGAGCCGCGCATCGCGGACGTATGGGCCTACCAGGCGTGGAACCTCTCCTACAACATCAGCGTGCTTTTCCAGGACCCGGCGGATCGCTGGCGATGGGTGCAGAGCGGGGTGGACCTGCTGCGCGACCGGGGCCTGCGCTACAACCCCGCTTCCGCCGCCCTGCATTATGAATTGGGCTGGATATTCCAGCACAAGATCGGCGCGCTCTTTGACCAGGCGCATATATACTATAAAGAGCAGTGGGCCCGCGAGATGGGGATGCTCTTCTCCGGGCCGACGCCGGATTACGCGTTGCTGCACGCCGTCCCGGATACCCGAAAGGACCTGCTTGCCCTGGAGGGTATGCCACGTTTGATTGACACGCTGGAGGCCCGGGGCGTGGACCCCTTCAGCCTGGCGATTACTCGTACAGAGGGACTGCCGGACACCGCAAGGGAAGCGCTGACGGAAAGTCCATTGGCCCCGCTATTGCAGGCCTATGTCCGTAAACAGGCCATGCGTGAAGAGTACAAGCTGGACCCGGCGGTCATGGAACAGATCGACGCGACATACGGTCCGCTGGACTGGCGTCTTCCCCCCGCGCACGCCATCTACTGGGCCTACACCGGACGCCCCTACGCCGAGGGGTACGAAGCGGTCGCGCTGGACCGCATGATCTACCAATCGCTTATCGACGCGTTTCGCAGCGGCGCTCTGTATGCAGACGAGGCCAAGGGCCTCTTTCTGACCATGCCCGACATCACTTTGCTTCCGAAAGTTAAACAGGTCTTTGAAGAGGCCATCGAAAAGCATCCAGGGCAGGAGACGATCGCGCAGGCCTACGAAATATTCCTCAAAGAAGCCATTCTCACCTGTTACAGCCATCACCAGGTAAAGCGCGCCCGGGAACTGTTTGACGAAATGAACAGGCGTTTCCCCCCATCAATCCCGCTTGATTTTGACGCGTTTCTTTATGATACACTCACGGAGGAGATTACGGACTCTTCGCCAAAAACCATTCTTCAGCTCATTGAAGGCGCCGTCTATCAGAGCGAATTCTGGGCGCGAATCGGTGATGAAGAACAGGCGGAGGGCTACCAGGCCCTGGCGCGGAATCTATGGCAGAACTATTACTCCCGACGCTCGGACCCGATGGTCTGGGAACGCCTCGGCATTCCTTCGCTCGAAGATATTCAGCGGCTTGTCCGGGATAAAATCGACGCATTGAGCATCGTCGAAAAGTCGGAATAATTGGATTGATTTTCGTTCATTTCCACCTACTGTAGACCCTAGCAATTATGGAGTTATTGATGAAGAACAGAGCTATCCGCAGAATCGTCACAAGCCACCTTTGTCTTTTCCTGTTGTCGCTGACTGCGCTCGCCGAAGAACCCGTTGCGCCTGTGGAACGCGCGCAAGGGGAAGCCCTCACGAATCGTATGGACCGATGGCATGAATGGGTGTTTGAAAAGCTCAACGGCTATACGGAACGTACGGACAATCTCTTTGCCCAAAGTGGAGATGAGGTCAAGCGCGTGACCAACTCCACCTTTTCCCTGGACCTGGATGTGGAATTATCTGAAGAAGGAGACCCCGGCTTTAAATTCAGTCCATCGCTTGGCGCCGACCTGTATATTCCCCACATCGAACACCGCTTGCATCTTTTTATTGATAATATTTCTCCGCAGGAACTGCCCGACTCGGACCCTATGCAGCGCGACAAGGACCTGTATGTCGGCGCGCGGCGCGCGTTTGACCTGCGGCGCATCCCCATTGATATGAGCGCAGGGATAAAATGGCGCTGGCCGCCGATCCTGTACGGGGAAGCCACATTGAAGAAAAAGTTCGGCGGCGAACATCGCGATTGGATGGTCTATCCCAAACAGGGGTTCTTCTGGTTTGCGGACGACGGGTTCGGGACCAAATCATCGCTGGTGCTGGACAAATGGTATGGCGACCAATTCATTGCCCGGGCGGTGTCGGGTGTCAAGTGGACGGAAACAACCTGGGGCATCGAGTGGTCGCAAAGCTTCACCCTGGGATACATCGCCCAGGAGGAGGAGGACGATGTGGCGCGGGGGATCGGCACACGCATCGTCATCAACGGGCACAAAAGCGGCAGCGGCACCGTGGATAAATACCGCCTTGAACTGCTTACCCGCACGCCGCTGTACAAACGTTGGATTTATCTTTCCGTGACACCACGTGTGGAATGGACCAATGACAATGACTGGGATTTAAGTCCCTCACTGCTCATCGCGATGAATTTCCTCTTCTGGGGCGGCTTGGACCGCTGATTGCTCAACCGTTTCTTCTGCAATCCAGTCCAGGAAGGCCGGATGACCGTCCAGGATGGGCAACGCCACCACCGCCGGGCATTCATAGCCGTGCAAATCAACAATGCGTTTGATTACCGCATCCCTGTTCGGCGCCCGGGTCTTGGCAATCAGCACGGTCTCCCGCCCCGATTGGACGGCGCCATCCCACCAGTACAACGAATGCATCGGACCGAGCAGGTTGACGCAGGCCACCAGGCGTTCTTCCACCAGGACCCTGCCGATTCGTTCGGCCTCGGTCATATCGGGCATTGTACTGTAAATCAGTATGTATTCCATGGCGGCGCTCCAGTGTTACTCAAACACAATGTCATCCACATAAAAAGTCATTGGCTTCCCCGAGCCGCCCCCCACCCAGTAGAACCCGGTTTTGATATGGCTCAGGTTCTCCCCTTCCAGCGGAATGGTGTACTGCCGCCATTCTTTTGTCAGACGGACATCCTTCAATTTTTTGAGCGCTGAATCCGGATAGTCCTTATCGCGTTTGAGGATACCCATGCCGAAACTGACGGTTTCGCCACCTTCTTTGCCGCGTGCCCAGAAGGAAAAAATCCTGGCGCCTGAGATGTCGTATCCGCCCGGCTTTTCGCCCCAGTCATTGGCGGGGGACTGCCAGACCACGCCTCCCCAACCCGTTTTCGAGTCGAATATAATCTCCATGCAATACTTGCCGCTGTGCGGTTCAGTGACACAGGTCGGGTTCATAAGAATATGCTCTGCAGCGCCCATATAGCCGGAAGCCACAAAGGGGTCAAACGGCTGATTGTCCGCATAGACAGCCAACGGTAACGTAACCCGCTCCCCCTCCGGATAGGTATAGGCGTCTTCGACCAACAATGGTTGATTGGCCACCGCGGCATTGCCGTTTCCATCATACACATAAGCAAACAACCGGTAACCCTGTTTTTTTTCGGGCATCTTTACCTCGACGGACGGCCCCTCCGCCTTGACAATCGCGTCCGGAAATTCCGGCTGTCTATTCTGTCGGTCGCCGCCGGTCATGTATTGGCCGGACTCCCGGCGCAGCATCCATTTAATCTCCAGGGGGTCCCCGTCCGGGTCCGTTACATCCACGGTGGCGGTGATGGTTTCGCCTGGGGCCAGACCATCCGTGCGGCTGACTTTGAGAACAGCGATTTGCGGACAACGGTTGGTCGGCGCGGCGCCGCCCCACGCATCCGCCATGGCCTCCACCGCCGCCAGCCGCGCGCCATCACGCAGAAACATGCCGAACCAGGTGGCCGTCGCCTCCTGTTTTTCCCCCCATAAAAACGCGTACGAACCCAGGCAGATATCCGCGTTTTCTTCCACCGAGTCGCGGTACGCATCGCGATACATCTCCGCTTTTTCGGTACTGGTGGGTTCAATGGGCGCACCCCAGGCCGTTTTATCCACCGCCCACTGGCCGCGCGGCCCGAACTCACATATGATCAGCGGCATGACGCCACCTTCTTCCCGGTACATCTGTATCAGGCCGGCAACCCCTTCATAGCAATTGGGTCCGATAATATCCAGCGCCGGACAATATGCGCGGATGGCGGCGACCTTTGTCGGGTCCAGCCCGGACGTCACCGTCATGACCGGATGATTGGGGTCCAGCTCCTTAACCGCCTGGGCGGCGGCATTTATCGCTTTCCAGACCTCCGGGTTTGTTCCGTCGCCCTCCCCCTCGTTGCCCACAGCCCAGATCAGCAACGCCGGATGGTCCTTGTATTGTTCGACCATGCGCCGCACATGTGCCCACTGCTTTTCGACAGCTTCGTGATCGGTGTAATCGAATCCATGCCGCTCATGACCCAGCCATATACCGATGGTCACCGTAAGCCCCAGTTCGTGCGCCCGGTCCAGCAGGGCCCGCTTGTTTTTGGCATCCCAGGTCCGGATTGAGTTACCCCCGGCAGCCACCAACTGGTCAAGATGTTCACGCCCGCCCGCACCCTTCAAGTCATAGCGCGCTCCGTTACGTTCGAGGTGGTATCCTGCCTCCGTCTTTATCAACCGAACCACACTGGGCGCGGGTGTTTCTGGCCCCGCCGGGAACTCCTCCACCGTCTTTTTCTCCACCGGCGGACACACGCACCCGGCACCCATGAGTACGCACACAACCCCCGTCAAAACACAGCAAAGAATCCGTTCACACGTCATTTCATCTTCCTTCCAAGCGTAACAATCACACATACACCATATAAAACGTGACACGCCAGAATCCGCAACCCCGGCCCATGTAGACCTGCGCATGCGTCACTACGACACGGCGGATCGTACAAACCTGCTGACGGGAAATCAATTTAATTTGTCAGAAGGCACAGATTTTCATTCTGTTCGCCAAAGATTTTACTTTGCAAAGATGGGCATGCCCTGCATATTCCGGGCGACATGGCCACATTTCCGAATGAATGGAATACACTGCAAACCGTACTTGCGCATGACTGGCTTACCGGCATGCGGGGCGGGGAACGTGTGCTCGAAATTCTCTGTCGGGCATTCGCTGACGCCCCGATCTATACCCTGCTGAGCAAACCCGAAGCCTTATCGCCGGATATACGGCGGCATCCCATCCACACGTCCCCCTTGCAGCGTATCCCCGGCATCCACCGGAACTACCGGTACTTCCTGCCCTTTTTCCCTTCCGCCATCGAATCGCTTGACGTGCCGGAAGCGGACCTGCTCATCAGCACCAGCCATTGCGTCGCCAAGGGGATCAAATCCCGGCCGGGCATGCGGCACCTCTGCTATTGCTTTACCCCGGTGCGCTACGCCTGGTTTTTATATGATGACTATTTTGGCGGCAATCCGCTTAAAAAAATGCTGCTGGAACCCTTCCTCAAGCGCCTGCGCAAGTGGGACCACCGGGTATCCGCGCGGGTCACCCATTTTACGGCCATCAGCCACCATGTGCAACGCCGCATCGAAAACTGCTACGGACGCGAAGCGGATGTGGTCTATCCGCCGGTGAACACCGACATGTTTACACCCGGTGACGCCGAACCGGGGGATTTCGACCTGATCGTCTCCGCATTGGTTCCTTACAAGCGCGTTGACCTGGCCGTGCGCGCCTATTCGCAGATGAAACGAAGGCTCAAGATCGTGGGGACCGGCACGGAATATGAGACCCTGCAATGCATGGCGACCCCCAATATCGAATTCCTGGGGTGGCAACCTGACGAGGCCATCCTGGCCCTGTACCGGTCATGCCGCTGCCTGATTTTTCCGGGGGAAGAGGATTTCGGGATTGTTCCCGTCGAGGCGCAGGCCTGCGGGCGACCGGTCGTCGCCTATGCGCGCGGCGGCGCCCTGGAAACCGTGGTCGAAGGCATCAGCGGCGTATTTTTCGAGGAGCAAAACGAAGACAGCTTGCGCGAAGCCGTGGAAGAATGCGACCGGCACTCCTGGAATCCGGCGGCCATACGCAAAAACGCCGAACAATTCAGTGAGCAGAAATTTATTGATGGTTTTGCAAAGAGCATCCGCCAGTGTTTAACGGACCATCACAGGTCGTAAAGCGTGTCGTCGTGGCCCGGCGGGCGCTGTCGGGTCGGCCCCGCGCCCTTCGCGCCGGGAAACAACATCGGGTCTTCCTCCCCCTCGAGCAAATCGCCCATTTCCTGTTCAATCTGCTCCGGGTCCTCGCCGGCCTCCATGCGGCTGATGGCCTCTTCCATCCCGCCCCCGAATTTCATGCCGGTCATCTCCGACATCTTGCGCATCAGCATGGCCGCCTGCCGCGGATCGTTTTCATCCATGCCGTCCGCCTCGCGCGCCAGTGTTTCCATGGCCCGCTCCATTTTCGACTCGTCAAAGGGCATATCCTCCATGTCGCCCTCCTCCCGCGCACTCCCGACATGGGCGAACATCGATACCTGGCGCGACAGTTTCGCGCGTCCGCATTTGGGACAATCCGGTTGCTTGGACGTATTGATCTTCTTTGAGAAAAAATTAAAGACCATATGACAGTCCGGACAATAGAATTCATAGATAGGCATGGATTACTCTCCTTCAATCTCTTTACGGCACAATTCAAAGAAATTGCAGCGACGGCAAATCTGCGTATCGGGCGCCAGGTCCCACTCCTCCCTGGCCAGGGGCATGTTGCGTTGAATATCCCCGTCAAGCAGGTATTCGGCCATATCCATGACCGACTCGTCAATGCGTCCGCGCACCTCGTCGAGATGGCCCGCGGACAACTGCTCCACGGCCACCTTGCCTTCCGCGAGGTATTCATCATAGGCCAGGATACTTTCCGGGGGCACATCCAGCTTGGTGTGAGCCCACAGCCCGTACAAACAGAGCTGTTCCCGGTGCTCCGCGCGCACGCGACCCGACTTCCAGTCGTGGATATGCACCTGGTGCTCCCTGTGGTAACCATAATCCGGAATCGAATAGATTTTGATCCCGTTGTACGTGAAGTGCTCGGGGTCCCCCTGGTCCGGCTGCGCGATCACCAGCTCGTCGCCACGCTTTACGGTGGTCAGGCGAGGCCAGACGCGCTCGATGAAGTTGGTGATGCACATTTTGATATGGTCCATGGCCCGGACCGTCTGCTCCTTCTCCGCCTGCGCATCCCACTCATTGTAATAGTGCTCGCGCAGGCAACAGTGCCGCTTGGCGTTGATGCGCCACTGTTTTTCCTTGGATTCCTTCCAGCATTTGTTCAGGTAGGGGCGCGCGGCCTTCTGGTAGATGGCGTCGACCGTCACCTCCTCGCCGTCCTGTAAATGGCGCAGGGCGCACATCACCGCCATTTCCGCCGCCGTACCGCGCAGCGAGTAGATGTTGTCCATTTTGTTAAGCTGGTAGGCCTTTTGGGCCAGTTCCGGTGCGTGGCTGTCCCAGCCGCCCCACATCCCATATTTGCTCCAGTATCGTCTGCGACGGCATTCCTCGAAATCATTCGCCGCCGAGAACGACCAGGAAAACGTGTTTTTCAGTTCGCCCATATCCTTCATCCTTCTCAGGTCATAAAAAAGTGACAACGCGGAGTATGTAGCAAAAAATAACGAAACGCAAAGGCCTAGCCAAAGATATTTGTAATTTCTTTGAACG
>RZZM01000147.1 GCA_009929845.1 Spartobacteria bacterium | reverse complement strand
TTTTCGCGCGCGTTTTTCAGGTCGAGGGCCTCGATTAACCCGCGGGCCACCTTGCCCGTCGCATCATAGCCCTTGAAATCAAATGTCTTCATAATCCCGTCCGACAACCCGCAGCATTTCATCCACCGAAGTCACGCCTTCGAGCACCTTATTGATCCCGTCTTCCACCAGCATCTGCATGCCGTTGCGGCGGGCCTCCGCGCGCATCGCGACCATGTTGCGGCCTTCCCGGATCAGGTCGCGGACCGGTTCCGTGACGCGCAGCAGCTCGTAGATGCCGACGCGTCCCTGGTAGCCCTGGATACAGGCATCGCACGCGCCCGGAGTGTACAGGGTTTTTCCCTGCAAGCGTCCGGCGCGTGATCCGAGCATCCGTTGCTGCTGGGCGGTGAGCGGGGCTGGTTTTTTACAGCGCGGACAGAGCGTGCGCACGAGGCGCTGTGCCATGCAGGCGCGGGTTGCCGCCGCGACCAGGTACGGGGCGACCCCCATATCCACCAGGCGGGTGATGGCCCCCAGCGCGTCATTGGTGTGCAGGGTGCTGAAGACCAGATGACCGGTCAACGACGCGCGGATGGCGATCTCCACCGTTTCCAGGTCACGGGTTTCCCCCACCAGGATCACATCCGGGTCCTGCCGCAGAATATGCCGCAGCCCCTGCGAGAAGGTCAGTCCAATCTTGGGTTTGACGCTGATCTGCCCGATGTTGTCGAGCTGGTATTCCACCGGGTCCTCGATCGTCAGGATATTTCGTCGCCGGGTATCCAGCTCCTGAAGCGCGGCATACAGCGTGGTGGTTTTTCCGCTGCCGGTCGGCCCCGTGACCCAGATGGCCCCGTAGGCCTCCTTGAGGATATCACGGAAGCCGTCGAGCACCGGTCCGGGCATGCCCAGCTCGGTCAGGGGACGAATCACATTTTCCAGGTTCAGCAGTCGCAGCACGACCCGCTCGCCGGCGGCGACCGGGATGGTGGAAATCCGGATATCCACCTCGCGTTCGCCCACGCGCACCTTGGCCATACCGTCCTGCGGCAGGCGCCGCTCCGCGATATCCAGGTGGCCCATGACCTTGAGCCGGGAAATCAGGGCCGCTTCCATGCGTTTGGGCGGCGAGGTCTGCTCGTAGAGCATACCGTCAATCCGGAAGCGCACACGCAGGCAATCGTCAAACGGCTCGATATGCACATCCGAAGCGCGGGCCTTGAGGGCCTCGAGGAGGATCAGGTTGACCAGTTGGGTAACGGGCGCCGCATCGGGATTGCGCAGCAGGTCCTCGACGGTGGCGGTGGCGCCTTCCTTCTCCTGGGCGTCACGCCCCTGCTCCATATCCTCGATAAAGGCACGGGAGGACTCTTCGCGCTGAAAATAACACTGTTCGATGCTTCGTTCGACCACCGTCCGGGGGGCCAGGAGCGGCGTCAGGTCTATCTCCATAAGCAGCGCCAGGTCATCCTGTTCAGCGATCCGGGACGGATCGCTGGTCAGCACACAGCAGCGGTCGTCCACCCGCACCGGCAGCATGCCATGGGCGCGCGCCCACTCGACCGGCAGTTTCCGCACGAGGCCCGCGTCCAGCATCCCGGCATCGACCGCCGCCACAAACGGAATATTGAACTGGCGCGCCAGCGCCTGCAACACGTCTTCTTCGGAGACCACCCCGTCCTCCCGCAGAATCTCGCCCAGGCGCATCCCGGACGCCGCGCCACGCTGTTTTTCCAGCGCATGGGCGATCTGGCTGCCGGTCGCTTTGCCGTCTTCAACAAGAAGTTCACCCAGGAGCATTGGATCACTCTCCTATGGCTGTGTGCACACTTACATTGGTGGCCACCGTACCGAGGGCCGTCCGGTCCTCCCATTCCCGTTTGATGGCCATCGCCTCATTCATGTCCGTGACAATGATCGGCGTCACAAAAATCATCAGGTTGGTCCGCTCGGTTTTTTTGGAGTTCCACCGGAAGAGCCAGCCCAAGAACGGGATATCACCGAGCAGGGGGATTTTTGAAATGGTCTGAATAAATTCTTCCTGGATCAGCCCGCTGATAACAATGGTTGAGCGGTCGGGCACGGTCACGGTGGTCTTGACCTCGCGCTTGGCGAAGGTCGGGGTATACTGACCGGGTTCGCCTTCATCGACAATCGCCTCGATAGAGGGGTTCAGGTCCAGCATGATCTCGCGGTCGGGATTGACATGGGGCGTGAGGGTCAACTTGATGCCGACATCCTTGCGTTCGATCGTCTGGATGGTATCGCTGGCCGTGCCGGACCCCTTGTCGATCGTGGACTTCAACATGGGAATATTCTTCACCACACTGACCGTCGCCTCGGTATTGTTCTGGGCCCAGAGGGGGATGCTGGAGAGAATTTTCACATCGTTGTCCTTGGCCTTGGCGCGCAACAGGAACGGCACCAACGGGACTTCGATGCCGGCGGCATTCAGGTAGGTGCCCTTGGCTACGCCCAGGGTCAATCCCTGCGGGAAAAAGCCGTTTTTGACATAGTCGGCCACGGTATTTTCTTCGCCGGGGCGACTGTGCCCAATAAAGGTTTCGCGCCCATTCTTCGGTTGGTCGGTGGTGCCCCACTCGACGCCCAGGTCCATATCCGCGCCCAGGGACACCTCCGCAATCAGAATCTCCACCAACACCTGTTGCGGCACCTGGTCGAGCTGCTCGACCAATTGCCGGACCCACTCGAAATCCCGGGGCGAGGCATGGATGATCAGGGCGTTGTTCGACAGGTTGGCCTCGATGGCGATGCGGCTTTTGGGGTCTGCTTCCGTTGTTTTTTCCAGCAGCGCCTTCAGGTTCTTGGCGGCCTCTTCCGCGCCGAGGTATTTCAGAAAAATGGCATTGAGGGGCCCGCGACCGGAGAGCCCTTCGGTGTCCAGCATGGTGATGATCTCCTTGAGTTCATCGATCTGCACCGGCGTGCCGACCAGCACCAGGCTGTTGGCGTGGGCCGCGGGAACGACCAGCGCCCCGGTGGGCAGGGATGCGCGGCCTTCCGCGATCTGCTGCACATGTCGGCTCAACCGCTCACCCGCCTTTTCGGACCCGAGCATGGCCGTCATGATCTGGCGCGCGATATCTTCCGCCGCCGCGTTCTTCAACTGCACCACATCCACGGTCCGCGCCGAGCCCGGCCGGTCCAGTTCACCGATAATCGCCTCGATGCGCGCGATGGCCTCGGAGGTCTCCGTTAAAATCAGATGATTGGTTGCGCCAAAGGCCGTCAGCGCCCCCTTCTTGCCGCCCCGCACCATCGGCTCCAGAATCTTGATCAACTCGACCGCCTCGATATGCTTCAAGCGGATGACCTTGGTGACAATGCCCATGTCGTCCGGCTCGGTCTGGCCTTCCGCCACCACCGGCCCGGTGGTGATCCCCGCCTCGTCCAGCGCCACCACATGGTGCACCGGCCCGTCCAGGACAATCGAATAGCCCGAGGACTCCAGGATGGACAGGAACAGGGGATACACATTTTCCAGGGGAATCTGCGGCGGAGTGACAATCGTGACCCGGCCCTCGATCTTGTCATCGATGACAAACTGCTTCCCGGTCATCTCGCCGACCAGCTTGACCAGCATCTGGATATCCACCCGGTCAAAACTGAAATTGACATAGGTCGTCCCGTTGGATTCCTGCGCCCATCCGCCGGTCGGCAGGCACAGCGCCAGACAAACCAGCAGGGCGGGGAGGCGGGCTATCCAGTTGTTCCATCTTTTTTGCATTATTTGGCTATACCACGTTCTGACCCTTTTACAAAATCAATTACGTGCCTGATTTCCTCGGAAGATTCAATCTCTTCCTCAATGGCGTCCACCGCGCGGGAGGTAGTCAGGTCGCGCCGATACAGGATACGGTAGACTTCCTTGAGCTGTTTGCGCACGTCCGCGCTGACACCCCGCCGTTTGAGTCCGATGCTGTTGATGCCGCGCACGGCCAGCGGATGGCCGTCGGCCATCATATAGGGTGGCACATCCTGCGTGACCTTGGAACAGCCGCCGATGATGCACATCTGCCCGATACGCACAAACTGATGGATACCGACCAGGCCGCCGATAATCACCTGGTCCTCGATGACAATATGTCCCGCCAGCGCGCAGGCGTTCGCGACGATGACCTGATTACCGAGCAGGCAGTCATGGGCGACATGCGCATAAGCCATGATCAGGCAATCGGAACCGACGCGCGTACAATCGCCGTCGTCCGTCGCGGAGTTGACCGTCACATACTCGCGCAGCGTCGTTCGGTCGCCGATCTCCACGCGTGTCACGCCGCCCGAATATTTCAAATCCTGCGTCTGGGTACCCAAACTCGCAAACGGGAACACCCGGCATTCGGCGCCCAGCGTCGTATGCCCGTCGATGAACACATGCGGCATGATCGTCGTGCGGTCCCCGATCGACACATGCGGACCGATCACTGAATACGCGCCGACTTCGACGTCTTCCCCCAGTTGCGCGCCGGGGGCGATAATGGCGGTAGGATGAATTTCTGCCATATGCCGCCTACCCTCTACCGTAACTGAAGGTCATATCCGCTTCACACGCCAGTTCATCACCGACACGGGTCTCCCCGTGGGCCTTGATGATGCCCAGCTTCACCTTCAGCAACTTGACTTCCATTGTCAAGGTGTCGCCCGGAATCACCATGCGCCGGAATTTAGCGTTATTGACCCCGGTAAAATACGCGATAGCGCCTTCCCGGTTCATCGCCTTATTCATCAGGATACCGCCGACCTGGGCCATCGCCTCGATCTGCAACACTCCCGGCATCACCGGATGCCCCGGAAAATGCCCCTGGAAAAACGGCTCATTAAAGGTCAGGTTCTTGATCCCCACGATACGCTCTTTGAAATCGCACTCGATCACCCGGTCCACCAGCATGAAAGGGTACCGGTGCGGCAACAGCTTTAAAATCTCTTCGGCTTCCATTATCGCCATTATTCTAATCTCCTTGTTTCCTTATATGTACAAACGACTACGTCTGCAGTCCGGCCGCGCCGCAAGACACAATCGCCGTTTCAGACAATGACCCGGTACGCTATATCAATCCGCGCCCAACATGCAAACTTAAATTATTCGGCAAGTTCTTGCCATTTCCAACCCTCATCTTTGCGCCCTTTGCGTCTTTCGCGGTTAAAAAATACCGTTTGGCCCTTCCAAGGCACTCCTCAAGATGCTTAAAACACACCGAAAAACATACCGAAAAACGGATAAAATGACCAAAAAACAATAATTATGGCCAAAATATGGGAAAAATAGGTCGTTTTTTGTGAAAAATACGTTTTTTCAAGAAAACTATATACATACTGGTACGTTTTAGGTATGTATTTATGTCATTGAGGTAATTATGGCTATGGATGGTACAGTGATGGACAGAACGGGATTGAAACGGGGAAGCGGCAAGGGGCGGTATTTGTATCATCAGTTGGCGGATTTGATACGCCGGGATATTGAGGCGGGTGTGTTGGGGCCGCGTGAGAAGTTGCCTTCCATGGACATGCTGGCGCGTGAATATGATTTGAACAAGGCGACGGTGCGTCAGGCGGTGGCGCAATTGACGGAGGAAGGGCTGGTTGAGTCCGTGCCGGCCAGGGGCACATTTGTGCGTGATGTGGCGGATATGGAACCTCGGCGGGGCACCTTGGTGGTCGGATGGCTTTCGTCCATCGAGGATCAGGGGGCTTCGGGCGCTTATCACGTTGAAATGATGAATGCCGCGCGCGACAAGGCGCAGGAATGCGGAGGGCACCTTGTGGTGATGTCCACGGTCGGGGTAGAGCCCGGGACGTTTATCCGGAGTGTTGAACAGGCCGGACTGGATGGTGCGATCTTGTTGGGACCCGCGGATCAGCCCCCCTTGAGCCACTTTTTGGACGGCGCGTTGCCGGTGGTTCTGATCGACAGCAAGCCGGTCGGTCAGCCGGTGAATTGCATACTCTCCGACAACGAGGGGGGCGGATTCCTGGCGGTACGGCATCTGTTGGAGCTTGGGCATCGTTCACTGGCCTTTGTGAGCGGGCCGAAGCAGTGGCGTGTGTCCCGCGAACGGCTGGCGGGGGCGCAGGCGGCGGTGGAGCAGGCGGGTCTGGCCGTGCGCGTCGATGTGCTGGAGGGGGATTTCTCACCGAAGAGCGGCGCGGAGGCGATGCGGAGTCTCCTGGACCGAAAAAAGCCGCCTACGGGCCTTTTCTTTTTTAACGATGATATGGCCATGTCGGCCTTGCAGGTTGTCCATGAGCGCGGGGCGCTGGCGGTGCCGCGCGATGTGTCGCTGGTCGGGTTCGATAATGTCCAGTGGTCGGCCATGACCCATCCGGCGCTAACCACGGTCCATGTGGAAAAGGCGCTGATGGGGCGCAAGGCGATTGAACGTTTGCATGATATACTTGTCCATCCCAAGCAGACGGCAATGACAATCACGCTGCCCACGCGACTGGTGACACGGCGATCGACAGGACTTTTAACGGAGATACAGTAACGGTAAGGAGAAGCGAGATGAATAGGAGATATTCCATGAGAAGCGTGGGCCGGTTGATCGTGTTGTTTTGGGCGCTCCTGACAGTGGTCTGTCGCGGTGGGGGCGACTGTCTGGAGCTTCGTGACGGCTATTTCTGGGATCCATTGCGCGGGGATTATTTCATTTCGCACGGATTTGCCTATCAGACATTCAATCCGCCGGTATATGCCACGCAGAGTTCGAATCAACTGAATTATGACCTTGAGGAAATGGCCCGGATGCACGCCAATTCGCTGCGTGTGGAGTTTACCTGGAGCCAGGTGGAAACCAATGAGGGACAGTATGTCTTTACACAGACGGATCATCTGGTCGCGAAGGCGGAGGAACTCGGGCTCAAACTCTTCGTGCTGATCGGTTATCAATACCCGCCGGCCTGGTTTAAGAGCGCGTATCCGGAACGGATGGCGATCCATTGGGACCCCTACACCAACGGCGGCGAATACGGCATGTCCGAAATCCTGAATTACAACAATCCGGACGCGATGAACAGCTATGCCGCCTATGTGAGCAACGTATGCGCTCATTACAAGGACAGTCCGGCTATCGGAGGCTGGATTGTGGGGAATGAATTCGCCTATTTCGATTTATGGGAACCACCGGACACCTATCATACGCACCGGTTTGTCGGGTATGACACCAACTACAGCCTGCCGGATTACCGGTCCTTCCTGACCAACGAGTACAGTGGCGGGATTGCCGAGTTGAACACCGCCTGGGGCACGGGATACGCCTCCTTCTCCGATGTTCCCATGGCCCTTTATTATCCGACCAACCGGGAAAACCAGGCGCAAATCCAGCAGTCCGGCTACAACGATCTTATCCAGTGGCGAAAACAGAGTATTGCGCGCTTTCTCTCCGCCGGTGTCGGCGCGGCGCAGAGCGCGGATACGAATCATCTGATGACCTATGCCATGGTCGGGGGGATTTTCAGCGGGCGCGACGACAACAATGGCTGCGAAGATGAGCGCGCTATTGTCGCCTATTGCGAGGCCGCGGGCACGCCGGTTGATTTCTGGACCATCAACAATTATCCCTGGACGGCCACGGGCAATGAATTGCGTTCAAGCGATTTCGGCATCTCCAAGTATCGGGATACCGTCAAGCTGCCGGTGCTCGTTTCCGAGTGCGGGTTGAGCAGCAATGACGGCATTTTTCCTGAAACGGTGACCCGGCAGGCGCCGGCCATGGCGAGCCTGGTCTGGGAAGCGATCATGTCCGGCGCGCTGGGCGCGCATATCTTCCATTGGAGTGACCGGGATGAATTCCTGTCGTATGATTTCCCGTTGGACCGGGAAGCCGGGTTCGGTATTGTGCATGATGAACGCACAATCAAGGACCCCGTGTTCTGGAATGTGCTGGAGGCCTTTCGTCGCATGGATGAGATTCAGATCGGGGAGCTCTTCGCCGGGTCCGTGGATCCGGTGAACGATATCCAGGTGTATTGGGGGACCGACGCGGATTTGGGATACAGCCGGGCCAACCAGGAACTGGCCTTGATCTGGGCCGGATTCAAGCGGCTGGGGTATCAGTTGGGGATCATTGACGAGACGGCCTTTGACGCAGGGGCCTATACAAACGCGAACGCGCTTTACCTGCCGCGCAGTTATCAACTCGAACCGCAACGGCTTGATGCCCTGCACGCGGAGGTTGTTGCCGCCGGGGTGCATGTGCATGCTGTCGCGGATTTGCCGGGACGTTTTGACAGGTATCACCGCAACAACGCCAACTGGTCCAACCAGATGGACACGCTTTTCGGACTCAATGTGCAGAACGCCGTGCCGGGCTGGGATTCCGGGGCTACCTACCTCAACAACAAGGACTATTCGAATGTGGCGTTGTCGGTGGTTTCCGCCCTCGGTCCGCTGACAAATGCCTTTAACTTCGATACATGGAAAATCTGGCATGGGCTTACGGCGACATCCGGGAGTAATCTGATGACCCAAACCGGCGTTAACGGCACACAGTCGCCCATGCCGGGAATTCATGTGAAGGATCATGGTGTCGGCCAGGGGCGCGCCGCGGTATGCGCCTTTGCGCTGGGGGATATCCAGGCCGGGACGGGCAATTCATGGGTCCATCCCTGGGATGTGCACAACATGATCCTGGGGGCTGTGTACAGGGACTATTTTGGAATCACCCCGGTCATTGAATTGTCGGGCACCGGGGCGGCCGAATATGTCACCCCGGATTACCGGATATGCTCGAACAATACGGTGCTGATTTCCCTGTTGAACATGAGTGCCGACCCGGCCGGTGTCACGGTGTACGCGCCGGGACTCCTGAGCGGAAAGAAGGTTGAAAACCTGACCAGGGGCGGGGTGGTTTCGACCTCGGCCGGCGCTTCGATTTCCGTGGATATGATCGGCGATGAATTTGTTCTGTTGTATGTGTATGATTCGACGGGTACGGCGGATGAATCGCTGGTGAACCCGGCCCCGGAGAAAATATGGGTGAATGAAGCGCCCACGCGCGTCTGGCCGCGCGGGGAGGATTATGACGTGGTGGTCGGGTATGATACCCTGGGGAACAGTCGGGACCTGAAGGTCGGGTTTGAGCGGATGGGGCCGGATATCGTGTTTGCCACCTCGATTTATTACGCCGTGGCGGGTGTGGGTGTTGTGACGTGCAGTGTCCCCGTGCCGGACGCCAATCTGATGGATCCCACCTATGTTTCTTCCCTCGATGGCGGCCGCTATATCTTTCATGCGTATCTGGAGGACAGCGGTTCGGTGGTCAGCGAAACCGAGACGCCGGTCGCTCTGCTTTGGGGTGTGCGTCCTGTTTCGGTGCCCACCAACATTCAGCCGTCCACGGCATACGAAATAACCGTGGAATGGCAGAACCTGCCCAGTTATATGCCGACCAACTATCCGACGCCCTTGCATCGCGCGGATGTCTGGCCGGCAGAACTGGAGAATACCTTGGAAAATTATTATGTGTATCTGTACCTGCTCAACAGCAACATGCAGGGCGTGGTGACGGCGCGCGCCGTAACCAGTCAAGGGACCGGCAGCCATACGTTCAGTGTGATTACGCCGGGGACGTTGCCCGAACCGCCCTACACATGGAAGGCCGTGCTGGAGACGGCGGGGGCCGAACATGCGTACAACCAGCATGAAAGTTTTGAAGACAGGAACCTTGGCAATCAAACGGTCCCCGGTTCCGGGCCGTCCCCCTGGGACGGGTTCAGTTATGGCGACGGCACGCAGATTTACTACGACCAGGGCGCCTCCGATTCGTATGCGTCGGATGGACTCAAAAGCTCCTTCCAGGTCTTCAGAAGCCACACCGCCACACTGGGCTGGTCCGGCTTCTACCTCGAGTATTCGTTTGAAACGCTCCTGGCGCTGACCTCGGACCTCTCAACGGTCAGCTTTGCCTTTGATTTCCTGGAAGAGAGCGGCTATGACTGCACCCTGGAGATGCAGGTGAAGGACGCCGGGTTGGAGTTCCTGAGCTATAGCGAAGACTACAGCGGTTCCGGCTGGCATTCTCTTTCCAATACCCTGGACAATTTTACCGGTGCCATCAACAGCAATGCCATCGCTGGCCTGGCGGTGATATGTCAAATGAAAGCCACCAACGTCACCTATGTGGGCTTTTTTGACAGCATCCGTTTTCAGACGGACATTGCCCCGTTTTATGCCCTGGAGGACTTGGTGGTCTATAATCTGCGTGACAGCTTTGAGGACCGTGCGATGGGTGAAGGACAAGATCACATCGCCCCCTGGGGCGCGTGGTCCTATGCGGGAAACACGGGCGGTTATCAATTCTGGGCTACCGGGGTAAACAATGATTCTTCGGAAGGGGGCCAGGGGGCCTTTGTGATTGTCGACAGCACCGCGCCCGGCGGGTATTCCGGGTTCGGGATGGACCGAACGTTCAACGCCACCTGGGCCCTGACCCCTGAACTGGCCACCAACGCCTGGATGGCATTTGACTACAAGGAAACGAATGTGCAGAGCGGGACCCTGATTATGAAACTGGAAGACACCGCCGGCAACGGCATTGAGGCGACGACCGCCTACAGCGGAAACCAGTGGGTCACGTTCAGCAACAAACTGAACACCTTTGTGGCTTCGGGTAATAATTTATTGCCGTTTGATTCCAACAACGTCAAAAAAATTGTACTGGTAGTGAACACGGGCACCCAGACGGGCACGTATTATGCCGCTTTTGATGATGTTCGCCTCAAAGGGATTGATGAGGCGTTGGGGTTGACCACGGGACGGTTGGTGTATGCCCTTTATTACAGCGCGCATGACCATGCCTCGGCCCTGACGGACACCGACGGGGATGGCATTGCCGACATCTACGAGACCAACACCGGCACCTATGAAAATCCGACGGATACCGGCACGGATCCCGCCAACCCGGACACGGACGGGGACGGGCTGCGGGATGGCGATGAGGTTATCGCCGGCACGGACCCGACCTCTGCATCCAGTACTTTCGAGGCGAATGATATTGGATCAACGGCTTCCGAGTTTGTTGTTTCATGGTTTGCCGTCACCGGGCGCGTCTACAGTGTCTGGTATCTTGACGGCAGCATTGCCACCAATGGCGCCTTTGCGCCGCTGGGCGACCATACCAATATCACGGTCCTGGCGGATGGAATCACCAACGCCTTGGACAGTACGGCTTTCGGCAGTGACCAGCGCACCTACCGGATTGAGGTCCGGCAACAGTAGGTGTAAAGGGGGGAAATCGGCTTTCAGAGCCAAAAATGGGCGAGCGGCTATATATCCTGAAAATCGGATAAAGCGTACACTACTTACAATTCACTCCCAATCGTTCCAGAAACAGCTTATCTCGGGCGACTGATTCGGTGGACCATCGGTAATTGCCCATGGCAGTCTGTACATTTGTCGTCTCGACACAGTCAAACCAGTCCATAATCTGAGCAAGAGATCGTTGCTCAAGCCACTTGTCCAGTTTCATTTCAAGCGTCATAAGTGCCTTGGTCTTCCCAATCGCATTCTTTCCAAGATTGGCTCGCATCTCTTTTATTTTCT
>RZZM01000552.1 GCA_009929845.1 Spartobacteria bacterium | reverse complement strand
GCTGTTGCGCCGCGTCACGCGGCTCGGTATCGCCCTCTCAGAGGGCTGTGACTGAGGAAACGTCATAGGTTCACCTGCACTACGTAGCGGCGAAAGCCAACGCGGACACGAGCATTGCAGGAAAGCGGGGAAGTTGCAGAGATGGTGCGCAACAGTCGTACCCGCAAGAACCGCAGTCTATGGTCAAGGCTATCCTGCTTGAAGTCCAGTCCACGCCATACTAATTCCGGGTTGCTGGAAAACCATCTGAGACCCACCAGTTCCACAGGATACGGCTGATAGCCAGCTTGCAGACCGTATTCCTCTCCTGTGGTGGCACTCCCAATGAGGGAGCCAATGGACGAACGGACGACCTACGGACTGCTCGATACGTACCGAGTTGACGGAACGCGGGATTGCCTACGGGGGGCGACCCCTACGGTAACGGACCTCCCATAGTAGTCCGAGGACAGGAAAGCTGTCCACATGGCGAAGGGGAGGAGGTGGCCGGATTGCTGCGAGCTAGAAGGTATGCGTAATGCAGAACGCCGACGCGCTCCTAACAATCTATCGAGAACGTGGCAACCAAGGATTGCCGCTCGAACGAGTGTACCGGCAACTCTTCAACCGGGAACACTACCTCCGGGCATATGCGAAACGGTACCGGAATGCCGGCGCGATGACTGAAGGTAGCACGGCGGAAACTGTCGATGGAATGTCGCTGGAGAAAATTGACCGTATCATCGAAGCCATACGCTACGAGCGCTACCAATGGTCTCCAGCCCGACGGGTGTACATCCCCAAACCGAATGGCAAACGACGACCCCTAGGGATGCCATCTTGGTCGGATAAATTGCTGCAAGAAGTCATTCGCTCCCTCCTCGAAGCCTACTACGAGCCGCAGTTTAGCGACTACTCGCATGGTTTTCGCCCCCATCACGGCTGCCATACAGCCCTAACGACCATCCAGCAGACGTGGAAGGGAACCAAGTGGTTTATCGAGGGCGACATTGCGCAGTATTTCGACACCATCAACCACGACAAATTACTCGATATACTGCGACAGAAAATCCACGATGAACGGCTCCTGCGCCTGATTGCCGGGCTACTCAAGGCTGGATATTTGGAAGAATGGAACGACCACGCAACGCTGAGCGGCACGCCGCAAGGTGGTGTCCTGAGCCCGCTCCTCTCCAATATCTACCTTGACCAACTCGACCAGTACGTCACACAAACACTCATTCCAGCCCACACATGCGGTAGGCTCAGAAGAAACAACCAAGCGTACGCACGTATCAGCACAGCCATCCGACGGCAGCGGGTAGCGCGGAACTGGAAGGTTGTCAAGGAACTCACCCGACAGCGACGGCGACTACCGTCGCGTGACCCAAACGACCCAGCATACCGACGGTTACGCTACATCCGCTACGCCGACGATTTTCTTCTGGGGTATGTCGGAACGCAGCAGGAAGCGGAAGACATGAAGCGCCATCTGAAAGAATGGTTGAGCGCGCATTTGTCGCTCACCCTTTCCGAAGAGAAAACGCTTATTTCCCACGCACGAACCCAACCCGCACGCTTCCTTGGCTATGACGTGATGAGCCAACACGAAGACGCTCACATTACCGAAGGACGCCGTAGTCTCAACGAGCGTATCGGTCTGCGTGTACCGGCGGACGTGGTACGCAAGAAGATCGCGCGGTACACCAAACACAACAAACCTCGACACCGACCGATGCTGATAGAAGAAAGCGACTACGCCATCACCACGACCTATCAGCAGGAGTATCGCGGCATCGTGCAGTATTACCTCCTCGCACATAATGTATGCAGCCTCCATCAACTCCATTATGTGATGAAACGGTCGCTTCTTCAAACGCTGGCAGCAAAACACAAGACAAGCACGATGAGCGTTTTGAAAAAGTACCGAACGACGACGACCACGGCCGAGGGAAAGCGCCTCATCTGCCTGGAAGTACGAGTTCCAAGGGAGGGTAAAACCGACCTGGTTGCACGATTTGGTGGTCTCTCGCTCACCAGAACACCGCATGCAATTCTTGATGATCGCCCCATCACCAAACGGCAGGCCAGTACAGAACTTATCCAACGCCTGACCGCCGAGGAATGCGAACTGTGCGGATCGCACGAAAAGATCCAAGTTCACCACATCCGCAAACTTGCAAACCTGAAACGGAAATGGGGCAAAGAACCGCCAGGATGGGTACGACGGATGGCAGAAATGCGCCGAAAGACCCTGGTGGTGTGCCACGCCTGTCATGTCGCTATCCACGCAGGACGCCCAACAAAAACACGACCGACAGCCTTGTAGAGGCCACTGGAGAGCCGGGTGCGTGGAAACATGCACGCCCGGTTCGGAGGGGGGCCGATGGAAAAGTGTCTATGCACTTGTTAAAGAACAATCGCAGGATAACTCGCCAGCGGCCTACCCTACGCCGTC
>RZZM01000146.1 GCA_009929845.1 Spartobacteria bacterium | reverse complement strand
GCAGCAGACTGTAAATCTGCCCTCTCTGAGTTCGATGGTTCGAATCCATCCCCCACCACCACCCCCTTTTTCCTAACAAAAACATCGGTTTTACCCTTTATTTACAGGCTTTTCTGAACATTACCCGTTTTTGGCGTATGCGTTTAGTTGCGCTTACCCGCTTTTTCTGGATTCTCCAAGTGGCGACATATATTGTAACCATATTGTAACCACCCCCCCCCGGCGGGGTTCCCCCTCATCGACCGGAAAAATGCCCCTGAATGCGTCCGGCCTCCCCGGTCGGGTCGGCATACCCCCGCGCCCCCGGTCGGCTCGTGTGCGCTAAAATAGGCATGGTGGCGGCCCCGGAATTGAGATTGTCCGGTCGGTCTGGTGGCCCGGTCGGATCCGGTCGGGGTCAAGGTGGTCCCGGCCTGGTGGAGGTTCCGGTCCCGGTCGGGTTCGGCCCGGTCGGGTTCAATGGTCGGGTGCAATGGTCGGTGGTCCCGGTCGGCCTAGGCGGCGTGTTGGCTTCCGGGGTCGGTCTGGTCACTGTCTGGCCCGGCGTGCGTTTTGACTGACCCCGGCATTTTTTTTTAGGCACACAGAAAATGAAGGGGCGCGGCGTCCCCACTTTTGGCAATCGGCCCGTAAGAACCTAATAACTCCACTGGTGGGGGGCATAGCGCCCGTTTATCCACCGTTTTTAACGGGTGCTTCCCGCGCCTCGATGTATCCGGCGGCCATGTTCATCACCGCGCCCAGATTCCGGCGGCTTTTCAGCAACTCGGCGGCGACAACGGCCAGACCCTCGACCATCATTTCCGTGTTTTGAGCGTCGGGTTTTCCTTCGTTGCCAAAAGCCGCGCAAATCATTCTCACAGCGTTTAGCATCAATTTTTTTTCGGTCTCATTCATTTTTCGTTTACCTTTCGTTTCACCTGTTCCACACACACGGGTTCAGGTAGAGTAATCTTTGCCATTGCTCTTTTTCCCCGCGAAAGTGCCCCGGCGTCCGGCTCAAGCGCGATGGATTCTTGCAAGCTCCATCCGCGCCCAACGGCACAAGCCACCGTTCAAAAAGATTCTGTTCAACGTTCAAAGACCACGCTGCCCGATCTGGTTGATTGACACGAATCCAAGCGTGAATGCTTTTCCCGCCACTGTCTACCAGACAGGATACCCGCAATAATTTTTCAGATATGACGGTGAACCAGAATTGAACCTGGTCTTGCCTCGAAGCGTCATCCATTTCAGCGACAGCGTAAGTGAATTGACTCACAGCAGAATCCGCCCTGAATGATTGAGTGCCGTTTTTCGTCGGGTGCTGCCCCCCGGTGACCGTGTTCGGCATGATGTGCGGCCACGGTACCACCCCCCCGGTTTTTATTTTTTCAAGCCACGCGTGAACCGGCGCCACGCGCTTGTCGTATCTGGCCCCGACAAAAATAGTGTCCTCCGGGTCATACAGAAATTCTAGTAAAATAACGGCGTCCTGTGGCCCTGGCTCCCCGGCGAGGACAACGGGCGATATCCGCTTCAAATCGGCCTCTGTCGCCCCCTGTGAGCGGCGAATCAGGTCTGCCCTATATGCTGGCCTGTCCTCAATCGGTTCGAGCTGTGAGCGGGTTTTTAGCGGGGTGCGCGGCATAGTCCGGCCCGGCTGGCAATCCTGCCGCGCCCTGTGAATCGCGGCCTGTATTTCAGAATCCGGCACACGTCTCTGACCGGGTGGGATTGCGCTTTTAATATCATGCAGAATGTCTGTGTCTGCCTGTCCGGCCATGATCCCCAGATTCGCCACGCCAAGCAGCGCACAATGACAACCTGAACCGGGTGGCGGTATCCGGGTCAGTGCCTGATTATATCGTCCATTCATGGTCATAATAACCTCACACACCTCACGCAGTTTTTACACACACACTTATAAATAAAGTGTGTGGTGTGAACTCTGGTGGCTAAAGCAGACTTTGCAGACTTCACAGAGTTTACGCAAAGTCTGTAAACTCTGCCCTACAGGTTGATTTTGCATTGTCTTTTTTCCTGCTCTCGTGCTTTGGCTTCTTTAGCAGTAACGTCAACCGGACCTATCAAAGTTGGCCCGTGCTGGATGTGGACTTTGACCGCTTCATACTCCGGCTGGTCTAACAGCAGTTTGTAAACATCATCAGCGGCCCGGACTGAAGCGCCAAGGTCATCGCGAAGGATTCGCTTTAACTCGGACACACTGACAGGTTCTTTCAAATGCTCCTGTACACGTTCAAGAAGCGTTGTAGTCGAAGGACCTGTTTTAGCCTTGCGTGATTGAGATAACCGCGTCTCCACTTCCGGAAGTAATGTGTCACTGACCTCAAAGTGATACTGATCGAACACGGCCACACAATCCTTAACCGGCGGATAATTACGCGGCAGTGCAGACACAACCACGGCGGTTTCCTCATCCCGGTGCGGCGTCAGAAAGATTCCGCAATCGTAGTCGCGGCCCACTACACCTGAACCGGATCCCCTGTCGCGTTTGTTCCGGTCCCCCGGTGTGCCCTTGGCGTCGTGGTGGCAGAAGACAACGGCGGCCCCGGTCTCCTGCGCGATTCGATCGAACCCGGCCAGTAGCGGTTTTGTGTCGGTCGCGCTATTCTCTTCACCTTCGTGCAGCTTGTAAAGTGGGTCCAGAATGACCACATCAGCAGCAACCGCGGTTATGTGGCCAACCAGCTCCAACGCATCATAGGCATGCCCGCGTCCGTTCAAAACAAACAGGCGGTCCCGGATGGATTCCGGGTCAATGCCCATCTCATGCGCCATGCGATACAGGCGGCGGTGAAAGTGTGAAGGCTTCACTTCCATTTGAAGCATCAAAACACATACAGCCCCGGAAGGTTTCCACTGTAAGAAGTCGCGGCCCGTTGCGAGTGATAGCGCACACTGCATCAGGAACCACGTTTTCCGCGTCTTGCTCGCACCAATGACGGCCACTTTGTCGCCCCTGTCAAACAGGTCGACAAGAACCGGGTCAACCGGCGGCGGTTCGCTGTTGATCCAGTCTACAGCATGGACAAGTTTCATCCCGGCATGTTCCTGGTCGCCGTGCAAGGCGGCGTCATCGGCCAGTGCGGCGGTGGGGTCATAAGACGTAAAAGCTTGTTGACTTTCGACCGCGCCCGGCGTAGTCTGAACGTGTTCTTCAAATCCCCCGTCAGCCTGACCGCAGCGGGGTTTTTCGTTTGTGGCGGTCATTAGCTGGCCTCGCCAATCAGTGAATACACCTCCGCTTTCCTGAACCCACAAGACCGCTTACGGCCCGGCAAAGTCACGCGGGTCAAAAAACCCTCGGCGGCCAGCATATCGACAGCCCTCAGTGACCGGTGAAGCATCCGCGCCACGTCGGCCCGGCGAAGTATTTCCGGGGTGCTGGCCTGTGCGGTGGTTTTCGGTTCGAGTTCCCTCATCCGTGCAAGGGTCCGCGTTCGTTCAGTAGGTGAAAGGCTCGGGTCCGCTTTCAAAATTTCCTTAATCGCATTCTTGGTCGTGTTCAGCATTTTTCATCCTTTCTGCGCTTGTTGCGCTTGTTGATGACAAAATGACCAGCGCAACAAAATAAATCAACGGATGGTTGCGGATGGTTTCACAACATGCAGAATGCCCCCGATTCTATTGGATGAAATGAGGGTGCGGAAGATGACCGGAAGAAATTTTTTTACAGGGTCAACCAGTATCTTCCGTCTTTATTTCGCACAATCGCTTCATATAGCTTGTGCGCGTCGCTCCCGTTCGGCGTAAAAAATGAAGATGGTTTTTTTGTCGCTGAAACTCCACCGGTTTCTTCCATGACCTTGTCGCAAATCTCATCCCTGTGAACGGCGGTTTCTATTGAGAGCGCGCCCCGGTCGATAAGGTATTGGAGAAAAGACACAGCCTGTTTTCGGCTTCTCAAATTGTACGCTTTGCCTCGGTGGTTTGCCACGGTATCCGGCCCCTCGGCGGCAAAGGTCAGCGCGGTGAAGGTCGGCCCCGGCTCCGCGTTCAACTCGATAACGACGCGGCCCCCGCAACACAGATAATTTTCGTACCCGTCGCCGATGACCGTTGCGCGGAAGTGCTCCCGGCTCCCCGGTTGCGGCCTCCACCCCGTATAGCGCCAAGATATGTGTATCCCCTCCTGTGGTTCAATGCCGTAGAACCCGGCGGCGGTCTCGGTGGTCTCGATAGCTTCCGGCAGGCGGTCGAAGTAATGGAAATTCAGTCTTGCGCTTTTTTCGCGACGCCCGGCGGGTGCTATGTTGAACACGGCCTCATCGGTTTTGATAATCAATTCATATTCCGGCGTGATCTGCCATTCAGTGACCGCTAATTCCTTGCCGTTCCATTTTATCTTTTCCATTTCATTCACTCCTTATCAGTGTGCCAAGGCGGTGCCGGATAAGGCGGCCCCGCCCTGGTCTTTCCCCGGTCGATCAAACCGGGTAGTGTTATCTTACACAATTTTCAAAAGTTCACCCCGGTTTTTTTCCCAGTTTTTAGCGGTCATGCCCTCGACCAGTCGCCGGACGCGTTCGGCCTGTGTCGGCCCCGGCGCGGGTTCTGGCATCGCGTCTAAAGCAGGGAATGACTTCGCGTGAAGGATAGCCGTTTCATCCCGCAAATGCTCATAGTGTTCAGTCATGGCAATGTTGCCATGCCCTGCAAGGTCCTTCAAGACGGCTTGCGGTGTTCCGGCTTCGGCATGCAGGGAAATATAGCTGTGCCTCAGTGAATGGAATCCCGCATCCACCACAGTCCGACCGCTGTTGTACTTCCGGGTGCTGTGTGTCGTTATTCCGCATTGTTCGAAGTGCTTCTGAACGCGGTTTGTGATTACAGTATTGTTCCTGTCATACTGTTCTGCCATATCCGGCAACACATACCCCGTGCGCCCGGCTACAGGCGTTTGTGACAGCAGCGCGGACAGATAGGCAGGAATCCCCACCTTTACCTTTTTGTCTGTCCGTGTGGCCACTTTCCTAGGTACCCTTTTGATTATGCCCCGGTCAAGGTCCACTTCGCCCCACGCCAACGTGCAGCAATCGGCCAACCTCAAACCGGTAAAAACCCCCAACGCCAACAGCAGCTTAAAATCACCTTCGGCCTGTTCCAGAATGGTCCTTAGTTGATGGATGGTCAATTCCTTCCGCGCATGCGTCTTGCCCTTCAGCCCCTGCCGGGTGATATGCCTTTCACTCCACGGATTGCCAGCATCGCCTTTCAGCCTGATCTGCTTTTCGAGGGTTTTCCACATCAGATGAAGAAAGCGTATGTACTTGTTGAAGGTGCCCGGCGAATAGTTCTTTTTCAGCCAGTTCGCGAAAGCCCCGGATATGTCCGGGGTCACATCCTGCATGGCCACGACTTCCGGGTGGTTTTTTTTCAGCCATGCCGTGAACCTGTTCCACTGGCAACCGTACATGTAAAGGGTCCTGTCCCCGGCATCCGGCCTGTTTGGCGCGGCGTTGTACGCTACCCACGCCCGGTCGATGGTTAGCGGCGGGTTTTCGGCTTCATCCAGCGCGACAAGTTCGGCGCGGCGGCCCTCGATACCGGCGGCCACATTCGCCAAGATTTCAACCTCGGTTGCGCCCTGCATTTTCTGCATGAGTTTATCCCTGAAGTTTTCGGCATCCCTTTTGTTGTGCGCCCCGGTCGATCTGTTGTAAACCTGGCCGGCCACCATCCATCGAAGGTAGTAAACTTGCCCGCGCTTGTACAAATGTCCGCTTGTCCGCTTCATGGCCTGCCCTCATGCTCTTTTACTTGCGCTTTCATGCCGTAAATATGCTGCATGGTGACATATATTGCAACCAAATTGTACACAAAAAAAATCATTACCCTGTTTATTATGCCCGTGTAGCAGACTGTAAATCTGCCCTCTCTGAGTTCGATGGTTCGAATCCATCCCCCACCACCACCCCCTATTCCAACTCGTGAGAAAATTTCACATTTACTGAGTTCTTTTTCTCACCGCTCGATGCGGTAGCAATCGAACGCGGGGCCGCCCGGCGCGTTGGTGTAGGTGTCGGTGGCGTGTCGGCCGACGCCGGTATAGTTGGTTTCCCATGTCACAAGGTTCGTGGACGAGGCGACCCGGTAGGTCTCGCCCACCGGAACGTTGAAGGAGAAGCGGACCCGCTGGTCATCCGTCAGGCCGATATCGGTGAACCCGAAAGGCATCGGCAGGGGGGAATACCTGCGCGTCTCGGCGGGCACAAACGACAACCCGATCGAGAGGCTCGGATTCAGCGTGGAGGCCTGGAAATTCGTCGCTGTTCCATCAATGAAACCAGTGATCCCCGGGGCCGGTTCGCTCAATTTCTGGCCATAGAGGAATACATTTGAAATCGCCGCGCGATCGCTCCCGAGCGAGGTGATCTCGAAGGTCAGCCAATCGTTGAAAAAGGCCTCGCCGTCCGCGCCCAGGACGGAGACGACCACCTGGTTCACCCCGGTGGACGCAATCCACCGCGCGGGCACGTCGTTGGTGGTCAGCCATTGGTCATTGGTCTGAATCAGGTCCATGCCGTTGATACGCACCCCCTTGACCTGGTAGTAGGGATCCGCGGCATTGAAGGTGGCCTGGACCTGCGTGAACGCGCCGGTACGCGCTGCGGTCTCGCCGGCGGTAAGCGCGACGACGGTCCGGCCCGGCGTGATGACCGCGTTTCCGTAGGCGCCCGTGCCCATCGCCTGCACGGATATCCGGTAGGGCGTGCCGGGCTGGAGTCCGTCCAGCGTGTAGCTGTTGCTGGCGGCTGGACACGTGGCCGATGGAATGCCGAGCGGTCGGGTCACGTTCACCAGGTAGCCGGTGGCGCCGACCACCAGGGTCCAATCCAGCGGAATGGCGTCCGATGTGACCAGGTTTGTCGGCGGCGGCGTCACAACCGGGGTATCCAGCCGATCATCCGGAAGCAGCGTAATGCGTACGGTATCCCCGTTGCCCGGCGACATCAGGACATCGGGCGTAATCCGCTCCGAGAATGCATAACCATAGGGGTCGGCATTGTTGTACAGCAGGGCAGTGTACAGGTTGTAGTATCCGTCATTCTCGATTCGGGCGAGACCGAACGGAAACGACTGCCATTCGATCGGCGTGAACCAAACCGCCGAGTTGGTGCCGTAGCGTCCACCCCAGAATCCGAAGTTGAGGGAGGACAGTATGTCGCCGATCATCCACACTTCCACGGCGTAGGTGACACCGACATCCGTGGTGACGCTCATGCCGTTGACCTCATACTTGTTCGGGCCGACAGGCGAACCATAGACGTACTGGCTCGCGCCCGTGGCGGGGATCGTGAAGGTGACCGTGTTCGTGTAGTCGGCCCCCGGGAAGCGAAGGGGGTTGTACGGCGGTAGGTTGGTCGTGTGCCGCGAGGTAACCTGCCATCCGTTGCTGACGGCATCGATATCCACCACGTAGCCGATATAGTGGTAGCCGCCCTGATCGCTATTCACATTCAGTTGAAACTGATGGGCCGTGCCGGTGAGGGAATTCAGGTACCCGGAGATATCCGGGTAGGGGACGACATCCGTGCCCGAGCCGTCAATTTTCTGCGGCGCGAGGATGCGCGCGAAATTTGTGTAGGAATCCGGACCGGCATAGGCCCAGCCGGGGGTAATGTCGGTGTCGGTGAGGGCATACACGGCTTCGCCAAGCTCGCTGTCATTGAACCGGTCAACCAGCGTGCGTGTCGAGGCATAGACGTGGGACGCGGAAACGAGTTCGCCGTCGCGGAACCACTCCATCTGGACGGGGATGCCGAACTTGTCGACATAGGTCATGTCCACGGCGTTATTCCCGTCATCCGTATTCTTGATGGTAAGTTCGGTGTAATCATACCGGTACGCGTTGCTGATGGTACCGGGCGGCGGGCTCGGCTGAAGCTGGTCGGTAAACGTGAAATTGCGCCCGTAGAAGAAATAAATGGAGCCGGACTTGATGTAGTCGGCGCGAAACGAATAGACCAGGTTGGTGTTGCCGGAGATCGTCGAAACGTTCGTGTAGGGCGGAACAGAACCCTCCGCGGCCAGCCACGAAAGCGGGACTGTTGTCGGATGAGCCGGGTTGGTGAGCGCGATATTCACGAACAACTCCATGGGAGTGACCGGGTCCTCGGTGACGCCCGTCCACAGGCGTCCCGGCGCCTTGATAAAGACATTGGTGTCCGGCCAACCGCTTTCATTGACAATCTCAATCGTCACCTGGGCCGGAACCGCTCCGGGAAAGATGTGGAAAACGAGAACCAGGGCAAGACATCGCATTACAGTTTTCATAGCACCTCACAAGGTATCGCTTCCGACCGCGGTCGAAGGCGCGTTTCTGTTCTCTGTCCGCCGCGAATGTACAATGATTTGGGAAGACGCGTCAAAGCATAAAGCTTTTTATGGCATTTTTGGTAGCTTCTCAAAAACCCATTTTGTTAGCCACGGACTTGTCACGCCGGAGGAACGTAGGCGGATGAACGCGGATAAAAGCATATGAAACAGCCGTTATGAGAGGTTTGTTGTACAGGCGTCATCACCGCCCGCCGTCCCGTCGCTGAGGGCTCCGCCTAATTGCGGTTCTGCCAGAAAGTCATCAAGCGGTTGCTGGTGCCAATCGGCACCAGTTGGCATAGGCCATTTCAGATGAACACAGCGTCGTTTACAAAGATTCTCGATCCCATTCACCAGAAAAACTTCTTTTTCATTATTGGCCGGAATTCACCCGAAAACACGCGCGAAATGCGTCACCCGCAAACACTCTCTCGCATTCGGCAGGCCCCAGGGTCAGGTTTTTTCGAGTTCATTTCCTCATTGACCACAGTCGACGATGTAAGATAGCCTCTCCCGCATGAACCTTGCTGTGATGCTCTTGAACCGTTGGAAGAAGTTCCCGCACCATGTCTAGACTGCGGTCTCCTGTGGAGCACACTCGACAAGAAGAAACTGACGTCTGTGCTGGCCAAACACGGAAACAAGAAGACAAAGGAACGACTTGGGCTTGCCGACTGATCGGCGAACCAAGGGTTGCACTTTATCGCACGTACCGCGCGAAAAGTGAACCCGCTCGTTGGAATTTCAAACAACGGAAAGGAATCGACAAACACCTTAAGATCAGATATATGGAGACTATGAATACATATAGGGCTATCACAAAAAAAGACGGCAATTGGTGGATAGGATGGATAGAAGAAGTACCCGGGGTTAATTGCCAGGAATCCACACAGCAAGAACTTCTTCGGAGTCTGAAAATAGCGCTGTCCGAGGCTTTGGAATTTAATCGTCAAGATGCTATCGCGGCAGCTGTATCGGATTATTCTGAAGAACTTGTTACTGTATGAAACGAAATAAAGTAATAAAACACCTGCGGAATCAAGGTTGTGTCTTGATCAGAGAAGACGGGAATCATTCTTGGTGGGGAAATCCTGCGCAAAATAAGCGTTCGTCAGTTCCAAGGCATTCTGAAATTCAAGATATTCTCGTACGAAAGATATGCCAGGATCTGGGGATTCCGTTTAATAAATAAACATTCCTACAATAAAATGCCCCATACAAATATTCCACTACCGCTCCATATTTGATGGTGATTTAGATGTTGGCGGGAAAACATAAGATACATAGAGCAACGACGAAGATGCGGCAAGATAGGACAAAAGGTATCTGTCAATGAAATTGGTTGCGCTCTACGATATTTTCGGCAAAATGCCTAACTTGGCGTTGATGAAGCTCAGCACTTACTACAAAAACAAGGGTTACAAAACAACGTTATGTTGGGATGCGCAGCCTCCAGACGCTTCACTCCACTACGCATCCTGTGTTTTCCATCATCCCCGAGCGAACCATGCGCTGGCGATGCTGCGTAGTCGCTTGGGGGAGGATCTCGTGACTGGCGGAAGCGGGGTCGATGTTGGGCGAACCCTGGCCCCCGAAATTGACACGTGTTTTCCAGACTACTCTCTGTACGAATGGTCGCGATACGCCCTCGGTTTCCTATCACGCGGATGCAATTTGCGTTGCCCGTTCTGCTTGGTTCCGGAAAAGGAGGGCCGTCTTGAAGAAAACTATGCAACTTTCGATGACTTTGTACCAGATGGACAGCGGAACGTAATCCTACTTGACGCCAACTTGCTCGCGACGGGCAATGCCTATGCGCTTCTCGAGGAGATGATCCGTCGTGATTACCGTGTGAATTTCAGTCAGACACTGGACATTCGCTACCTGACTGCCGAGGCCACGGCACTGCTGGAACAGGTCAAGTCAGTTAACTCCCGTTTCACAAAGCCTATGTACTACTTCAGTTGCAACTCGGCTGCTCAGGCTTCCCTCTTTCGAGAAAAGCAGGATTTGCTGCGCCGACTCGGGCGCGACAAGATCACGGTGATTGTGATGTTCGGCTTTGATAAGACCCTGTCAGAGGAATACGCCATTCTCTCGACACTACAGGAACTGCATCTGATCCCGTTCCTCCAAGAGTACATGCCCCTACCTGGGTGTCCTCCACAGCCCCCCGACAACTACTTCGACCTTGATATTGATCGAATCGCTCAAATGCGGTTCCGTACGAATGGACGCAATAACGAGAAATTCCTGTCCTTCGTGAGTCAACGCTACTTCGAAACCTTTGGACAGTACTACCTGCCACTTCTGGAGGCGCGATACCGGTACAACAGCAAGCGGGCGATACTGCGCTACCTGAGTGACCCGTCGCTTGTGACGCGACGGAAAGACCGACATTTCGGGGGGCAGGCGCACCCGCCCCGGAGAGAAGTCAGTCGCCAACCACGCCATGCTGCGGACGGCTGATCGCCGCCGCAAATGGCGGTTTTCAACCTGTTGTTTGATCCATTGAATGTCTAACATCATTATATTGCTCTGATATGTTTCTCTTAATGATTTCTTTTTTCGGCTGAGGGGTGTTTTCTTTTGCCGCTGTGCACCAGGGGCCAGTATTTGGCGTTGCGGGTGTCGTTCCAGACGGGTGTTTCGTTGTCGAAGGCGGAAACATCTATTGTTTTGCGCTGTTCACTGGGTGCTGTGCAGGCGTGGGCGTTTTTTGAGATCGCTTTGTACGATATGGGTATAGATTTGGGTGGTGGCTACCAGAAAAACTTCTTTTTCATTATTGGCCGGAATTCACCCGAAAACACGTGCGAAATGCGCCACCCGCAAACACTCTCTTGCATTCGCCTCCAATAACCTCCAATTGGTCTTTTCCCCGGTGGCAGGGGAACCTCTCTCTTTGCGCCAGAAGTGGTTCCTGTTGGCAGCCTCGCATTCGTATTCGGCAGGCCCCCAGGTTCAGAACTCCTTACCTCGTGGAATGTAAAGTGACGCCGGGATTCGGAGGGCCCGGGGGCACTGCGGGTTCTTTGGGGGTAGACGGGGCACGGGTACAGGCCGGCTCGATAGTGGAAAAGCGCAGACAGAGATGTTGAACCTTGCTGTTCGTGTTACAGGTGTCAGTTTCGTTTTCCAAACGCAGTATCTCTTCGGATGTGGATATAATCAAAAAAACACCGCGATTACTTGCGAATCAATGAAATTCTCGTTCTGCGGCTAACGTTCGAGGTAAGGAGTTCTGAGGTTCAGGTTTTTTCGAGT
>RZZM01000551.1 GCA_009929845.1 Spartobacteria bacterium | reverse complement strand
TCGGCTTGATGCGTAAACACCCTGCGTTTTTCAAATTAGACATCGCTCCGGAAATAAAAGTTCAGTCAAGTTTAGTTTGATAAATGGAAACACTATAATGCCAGAATCCACCACAATAAATCTATATCATGTCGCGAAAGCGATATTACAATGCCGTAATAGTGAATCTATATTCACACCCAGCCAAGTACGAAAAAACTTATCTTCCCTATCCCCCTATTTTCGAGATATGGAACCGTCTGATTTGAGTTCGCTAATTCAACCACATCTAGCGTCACTCAGAAGTGATAAGACTATCGAAATATGCAATACTCAACAGCGGCGCAATAGAAAGCATAAGATTAATGATAGGAGCAGACTTGAAAAATTAGTTGAAGATAAAGTGGTTTCCTTGCCGTCGCCGCATGATCTGAAAAATGATGAGGCAAAAAATATTTCAATCATCGAAGTCGAGAAAAGATTATCTAGTATTGATGAGACATTTAAGATAATCACTGAGTTCTTGAGAAAGTTTGAAGACAATTTTGAGGATACTAAAATCAGATTAGAAGAATGCATGACTACTATGAAATCGCATGCATCATTGCCTGATCCAAATGTCAAGGTAGCGTGTCGATGCGAGCAGTCCACAAAACAAGAATTTGCTCAGCATCACTGGCGCAGCCCAATAGATAATGACTCTACCATTACCTGGGCAGACTATTTTTTTGACGACCCAGATTGCGAGAAGCCTCGCAGCAAAAATGAATCTTTTCTTGAACGATTTCCTGAGCCAGTGAGCTGAATGAGTGATCAATAGAAAAATAACTTAACAAAACAGCAAGATGGAGTTAAAATGGCGCTGCTATTGAACTCACCCGGCAGGTGCCACGTTGCGACGGCTCATTATCACCGAATCCGAGGCTGATCTCACCTCCTTCGCGGGGCTTGGTCTCATTGGCATGGCGCTGAATCAACAGACCAATATGGTGGCGGATGCGGCGGCGGTGTCGCCATTGCGCGCCGATGCGATCCCTCATGCTGATATTCTGTCGAGCTATATCGCGCTGCTGTGTCTGGGTAAGAGTGATTTCGAGGCGATCACACCCTTTCGCGAGGACGCCTATTTCGGCGAGGCGCTGAATCTCGCCGGCGTTCCCTCCGAAGGGACGCTGCGCCAGCGCATGGATGCCCATGCCGGGGCGTATCGGAGTCTGGTCGAGACCGCCGCAATCGACATGCTGCGCCGCACCGAGGCCGAACTGACCCCGCTCGACAACGGCTTGATGCCCTTGGACTGCGACGTCACCCCGTTCGACAACTCCGACTCGAAGAAGGAAGGGGTCTCGCGGACCTACAAGGGCACGGACGGCTACGCCCCGATGGCGGCCTACCTCGGTCAGGAGGGCTACTGCCTGGAGTTGGAGCTGCGCGAGGGGAGCCAGCACTGCCAAAAGGGCACCCCGGCGTTCCTCGACCGCGTGCTCGAGAAAGCTCGCCGCCTGACCCGCGCCCCGCTGCTGGTACGCCTTGACGGTGGCAACGACGCCCTCGAGAACATCGCCGTGATCGAGGCCCACCACGAGGCCAACGACGCGAAGACGCCGGTTCACTACATTATCAAGTGGAATCCCCGCCGTGAAAGTCCCGAGGACTGGCGCGACTACGCCGACGCGCACGCCGAGTGGAGCACGCCGCGCCCCGGCAAGCGCGTCGCCCTGTTCGACGTGCGCGAGACACGCACGCACGGCGATCACACCTATCCGCTGCGCCGCGTGATGCGCGTCATCGAGCGCACCATCGACAAGCACGGTCAGCATCTGCTGGTGCCGCAGATCGAGATCGAGGGCTGGTGGACGAGCCTGGCGTGGTGCGATGCCGAAACCGTCATTGCCCTGTACGCCGACCATGGCACCTCCGAGCAATTCCACAGCGAATTCAAAACAGATCTGGACATCGAGCGCCTGCCCTCGGGTAAATTTGCAACCAACGCACTGGTCCTCGCTTGCGCTGTCTTGGCCTACAACATCCTGCGCTGGATCGGTCAGAACGGTCTGCTCGGCGCGGATGCCCCGCCGCGTCACCCCGCCAAGCGCCGACGTCTGCGCACCGTCATGCAGGAGCTGATGTATCTGGCCGCGCGCCTGATCCGAACCGGCCGGCGTCTGAAGCTGGCCCTGGCCTATGGCTGCCCCGTGGTGTCCATCTTTCAACGTCTCTATGCCCGATTGGCCTGCACATGAGTGACCAAAACACCCTCTTTCAATGGTCCGCGCCGGAGCGCGGCGGGCGCCTATTGTCCGGCAGTCGCAGTCATCGGCTTGCCGCGCGCCGCCGTTCGCAAAATACGCCTGTCGCCGCCTATTCAGCGCATTGCGATCCTGACTTTTCCCGATAGCAGAGTGTACATCGCGCTTCATAACTCAAAACCGAATGATCGCGTCATTAGATTCACGGATTCAGGT
>RZZM01000550.1 GCA_009929845.1 Spartobacteria bacterium | reverse complement strand
CTGGGGGAGCGTTACACCCTGTTTGCGGCGGCTTTTTTAAATTTGGTGGTTTTTGCGCTGGCCTGGACCTGGAGCAAGGGGGACCTTTCCCTGATCGCTGAGGACACTTCGTTTTGCGCGGATGATCGCGTAGAGGAGACTGGGGAAACAACGGAAGCGCCGGGCAATATGGCGGTCATTCTGGTGGCATTGGCGATGGCCGGGTTTGCTTCAATGGGGTTTGAGATTGTCTGGTCGCGTGTTGTGGCGCTCATTCTGGGCAGTTCGGTGTATGCCTTCAGCGCGATGCTGGGGGTTTTCCTGATTGGCGTGGCCATAGGCGCCGCGTGGGCGGGCGCCGCACTCAAGCGATACGGGGCGCGGATCGGTTGGTTTATCGCCGCGGAGATCGGCATTGCTCTGTGGATGATCCTGACCATACCGCAATATGAAAAATTAGCGACCTTTATCGGGGTATTCAATACAGCCGTGCAGGGACATTTTTCGTGGATTCTGATGGCCATATTTCTGGGATGTTTCTTCATGGTGCTGGTCCCGGCGCTGCTGATGGGCACCACGATACCGTTTGTGATGGCGCTGGTTAACAAAGGGCAACATGTCGGCCGGTATACCGGCATTGTGTATGCGTCGAACACCATCGGCGGCATTCTGGGCTCCCTGCTTACCGGATTTCTCATTGCCCCGCGTATCGGCATACAGAATACCTTCCTGCTTTGCGTCACGCTCAATCTGCTGGCGGCAGGCTGCGCGCTCATGTACAACCGTCGGGCGGCGCTCCTCCCCAAGTTCGCGATAGTGGCCGTGCTGGTATTTTTGGGGATTACAACATGGAGCATAGCGCCCTGGGACCCCATCCGCATTGCGACCGGCGCCTTTTTGTACGGGCCCAATGAGGACTTCCCGGCGGAGCTGGTCTTCTACAAGGACGGGGTATCCTGTACGGTTACTGTAGAAGAATATCCGGACGGCTCGCGCACCCTGCGCGTCAACGGAAAGGCGGATGCCTCCACCGATATTGACATGTCCAACCAGATTATGACCGGCCTGCTGCCCATGCTTTTCAAACCGGATGCCAAACGGGTACTGGTGATTGGATACGGGAGTGGTGTTTCCGTGGCCTCCGTATGCCATTACGACGTGGAGCAGATTGAATGCGCGGAACTTGAACGGCGGGTTATGGAAGCGGACCCCTACTTTAACATGGTCAATCACAGTCCATTGGAAGACCCGCGCCTGACCATTATTGTCGAGGACGGGCGCAACATCATTGAAACCGCGCGTGAGCCGTATGATGTCATCATATCGGAGCCGTCCAATCCATGGATGGCGGGCATTGCGGACCTGTTCACACAGGACTATTACAAAAAATGCCACCGCGGCCTGACAAAAGACGGCGTAATGTGCCAATGGCTGCAGGCGTACAAGACCTCGCTGGACGACTTCAAAACGATCATGAAGACCTTCAGCAGCGTCTTTCCCTACCACGCCATTTACAAGGTCAGCTCCGGCGATTTTCTGTTGCTGGGCAGCGAACAGGAGCTGATTCCGGACCTGGCCGACATGCAGAAAAAGATCAACACCACCCCTCTGCTGGCCCGCGATCTCAGTGTTTTCTGTGGAACCAGCGACATTCGGGCGTTACTCACGCGGTATTTTGTTTTTGACGCCACCGCGTACGACACCTTTGCGCAGGATGCGCCCCGCATACTGAGGGACGCGCACAACACCCTGGGGTACACCGCCGCGAGGAATCTGTTCACTTCGGACGAAGAACGCGGCGACATGATCCGCGACGCCCTGTACCTGCAAAAGAACCAGATTTTGCCCAAAGGGACGCAACTTGTTTTCACGGGGCAGGACCATGATTTATCCGCGGCGCTGCTGAATGTCGGGAACTTCTGCCTGGACGCCGGGAATCTTGCTACCGCGGAAACCGCCTATCAATGGTCGATGAAAGCGGACCCGCGAAACCTCTGGGCGACATCCGGTTTATTGAAGACGGCCTTATTGGGCGTACAGGATGAATCAGCAATCGGGGCACTGGTCACCGCCGTTGCCGACGGGGATCCGACCACCGCGCATGAAACGTGTCGATGGCTCTTTGAGCACAATCAGATTGATGTAGCCACGGCGATCCTGCGGCGGCTTGCCGAACGTTTCCCTGACAGCATCACGATCAAGGCCCGGCTGGCGTCTGCGCTGGCCAATCAGGGCAAGATTGAGGAAGCCATGGCGACCTTGCAGGCCGCGCATGCGATGGACCCTTTAAATGAGGCGGTCAACAACTCGATGATGCTGATCAACAGCATGTATTCGCAGACGCGGGCGGATTAGGTGGTAGGTGGTTAGGTGATTAGGTTGTAGGTTTTTAGGTGATTAGGTGGTAGGTGGTAGGTTTTTAGGTGATTAGGTGGTAGGTGTTTTTCGCTGATCGTAATCGCACTCTTTAACTC
>RZZM01000549.1 GCA_009929845.1 Spartobacteria bacterium | reverse complement strand
CCGCCCTGGACGGCGCGCGCGCGGCCCTCGCCCGTATCGATGAATTTGTGGCGCGGCTCAAGGAGTGCGCCCCCGATAACACCTCCGCGACGACCCTGCCCGCCTGGGCCCAGGCGGCGAAAGAGGGGTTTGTGGAGAACCTGGATGATGACCTGAATATCGCCCGCGCCCTGGCCGCTGCGTTCGATATGATCAAAAACGGACACAAGGCCATGGACAACAACGAGCTTTCGGCGGGCGAAGCCGAGGCGGTCCTGATGCTCATCAGCCAACTGGACCAGGTGTTGGCCTTCCTGGAAGCGCCCGATGAGGACGCCGACCCGGAAGTGCTCGCGATGATGAACCTGCGGCAGGAGGCCAGGGAACGGAAGGACTGGGCGGAAGCGGATCGCCTGCGCGATGAGTTGCTGGCCCGCGGTTGGGTGGTGAAAGATACCCCGGAAGGGCCCAAACTGAAAAGGCATGCGTAATGGCGCGAGGAAAATTTGTCACATTTGAAGGGCCGGAAGGCAGCGGGAAGACGACGCAGGCGAAGGCGCTTGTGGAGCGGCTGAAGGCGCAGGGGCTGGACGTGTTGTATACGCGTGAGCCGGGCGGTACGCGGACGGGTGAAGCGATTCGCGGCATTTTGCAGTTCGACACCGCGGGCGAGCCGATTTCGCCGCAGACCGAGGTGCTGTTGTTCGCGGCCAGCCGGGCCCAGTTGGTCCGGCACGTTATCCTGCCCGCGCTGGAACAGGGCACCTGGGTGGTCTCCGACCGCTTCGCAGATTCCACCACGGTGTACCAGGGCTATGGACGGGGATTCTCGATTGAATCCATGCTGACGATCAATGCCTTCGCCATCGGCGAAGCGGTTCCGGATATGACCCTGCTGCTGGATGTATCCGTGGACCTCGGCTTCGAGCGCCTGGCTGTGCGCATGGAGGCGCAGGGCACGCAGAAGGACCGCATTGAACAGGAAGCCAAAGACTTCCATGAGCGTGTCCGCAATGGATATCTCGAATTAGCCGCCCGCTGGCCGGAGCGTTTTTGCAAGCTGGACGGTTCAGGAACGCAGGAACAGGTCAAAGAATTCGTGTGGGAGCAGGTCCGTGGATTATTCCCTCAATCAGCATAATGAACAGATGGCCCGCGCGTTGATTCGCAGTGTCGAGTCCGACCGCCTGGCACACGCCTATACGGTCGCGGGCGCCCCGCGCGGACAGGGCTTCGCGTTTGCCGTGTATATTTTGCAGTATCTCTTTTGCACAGCGGACGAACGGCCCTGCGGGACGTGTTCCGGGTGCCAGCGTGTCCGCCGCCGGATTCATCCCGATGTGCATTGGGTGGAACCCGAAAAGAAAACACGCATTTTCGGCATGGACCCCATCCGGGAATTGAACCATGTGATTTCCGAAAGCTCGTATGAAGGCGGGTGGAAGGCCGGGGTGATTCTGTTCGCCGACCGGTTGTCCTCCAACCGGGCCCAGGCGGCCAATGTGCTGTTGAAAACCCTTGAGGAACCGCCGCCCCGGACGTTGCTGATGCTGGTAACGGACGCCCCGCAGGCCATGCTGCCGACCATTGTTTCCCGGTGCCAGCGGATTGTGCTCTCGGATGAAGATACAACCGTCGGCGAAACCTGGCTGCCGGAACTGCACGATATCCTTGCCAAGGGATCTCCCGCGGACCCGCTTGGCCGGGCTGTGCTGGCCCGTGGTCTTGAAAATCTCCTGGCCACGGAGCGCAAGCGTATTGCTGCGGAAGAAAAGGAGAAGGAACAGGCCGGCGGGGATGACGAGTCCGAGCTGGAAGAACGAAAAGAGGTGCTCGACGCGCGGATCGAGGCCCTGCTCAAGGAAGTGCGCGCCAACATCCTGCGTTGCCTGATCCTGTGGCAACGCGATGTGCTGCTGCTGACGCAAAAGGCAAATCCTGAACTGCTGTACTTCGGGGAGCGACGCGCCGACCTCGAACGGCTGGCGGCCCGGTTGACCACCACACAGGCGCTGGCGCGTGTTCGGGCCGCGGATGAGATCATTCGTCGGCTGGACCGCAACCTGCCCTATGTGGGCGGTGTGCTGGATGCCGGCTGGTCCAAGCTCGGCGGGTGGCTTCCTGTATAGTCGGAGGGCGGAGGGCGGAAGTCGGAGGTCTGAGGTCGGAGGGCGGAGGGCGGAGATCGGAAGTCGGAAGTCGGAAGTCGCCGGAAGTTGGGGTTTAGCGCCTTTTATAGGCTGTTTTGTATCTTCTCAAAAAGTCATCCTGTGAATCATTTTTTAGACAGGATAGACAGGATAGACAGGATTTTTTACACGACAGCAGCAAATAGGTGGTGAGTTAAAAATATTAAAATCCTTAAAAAACAGCCTATTCCCTACACTTAATTAGCCTATGCGACTATCTGTGATGAACAGGATAGTAATCTTCTTTATCCTGTTCATCCTGTAAATCCTGTCTAAAAATAAACT
>RZZM01000548.1 GCA_009929845.1 Spartobacteria bacterium | reverse complement strand
GACGGCGTGGTCGGCGGCGGGTAGGTGCTGTAAATGTTCCAGTCAGCATCATTCGTCTGCATGAAATCACGGGCCACTTCCAGGTACTGCCAGGCGTTTGTGCCGCCGCTCCAATTGACCACAAATCCACCGCCCGCGTTGATGGATACATTGGTGATCATCAGGATAGAGGAGGCTTTATTGGGGTCGGTGTCAGCCATCCATTCGTCGCCGTCGGAGATGCCATCGCCGTCGGAATCAGCGACGGCCGGGTCGGACCCCATATCAATATCGCTGACCCAGACATCGGTATCGGTTTCCACGATATCGGGCAACTTGTCGGCATCACTATCAATATACTCGTCGAAGCCCACATCCAACCGACCGATCCGCGCTTCGCCGTCCACATCGTGCTCGCCCATCAGCAACCAACCGCGTTCGATACAGGGCGACCAGGCCGTCAGGTGGTAGTTTCCGTTGTAGAGCAGCGGCTCTTCGTCGAAATTATCTAACCCCGGATACCCGCCTTCGATGCAGGAATACTCCACGGTAAAGCCGCTCGTCACATTAGAAAAGCTGTGACCGCGCACGATACAACCGGCCATACTCATCGCGCTTCCCGGCTTCGCGCACTCCACGCCGCCGACATCGTTGCTTACGATCGTGCTGGCGAAAACATCCGCCGCGCCATACTGCACATACACCCCGCCGCCATACCCCACCGGATTGATTCGATTTTCAGCCATCAAGGTATTGTAGGTATACAGGTATCCATTGGTAAGCACATGGGCGGCGCCACCATGGGCGCCGGCGGCATTTCTGAGCATATAGACCCCCATCAGGGCACCCGTAGCCCCATTACCGACCTGTAATCCCGCCCCGGAAAAACTGGCTTGATTCCCTTCCATCCACGCCCTGTTTTCGATCACGATCTGCCCGTTACTGACGGCTGCTCCCCCGCCGAACACCGCGGCATTACTGCTGATCATCATCGTGCCGTTGGTGCCGCGCAGGGTCGCTTCGGAGCCGCCCTGGACCATGATGCCGCCGCCATTGCCGCTGAAGTCCCCATCACTGTCGGCGACATTGCCGAGCAACACAAGATTGGTCCCATGAAGCTCGGAACCCGTTTCCAGGAGAATGCCGCCGCCTTCGCCGACGGCGCGGTTGACCGTAACCGTAACGGCCTCGAGCAACCCTTCGGCATTGGCCAGTGTGATCCCGGCGCCCGCCATGGCGACATTCCCGGAAACCGTGCCTCGCTTCATAAACAGCGGTTGCGCGACCCAAAACAGTCCTCCGCCATACGAGCCGGTGGCCACATTTTCCGAAAAGGTGATATCCTCAAGCATTCCGGTGGCCCCTACCCCGTAGAGCCCCGCACCGCTTTGCGCGGTGTTGCCGCTGAACTCGCAGTCCATCAACGTGACTTTATTGTTGTTCCAATACATACCTCCGCCTTGGCCCTCCATGGCATAATTGCTGACAAACGAACAATTATCGAACCACCCCACCGTACGTTCCCCGAAAACACCGCCGCCATCGTTTGTGAGCGCGTTATTTCCCAGGACCAGGAGATTGGTTCCCGAAATCTCGCTCAGGTATAAATCCATTCCGCCGGAATAACTCCCGGCCCGGTTATGCAGGAAGTAGACCGTGTGTACGAGTACGGTGGACAGTTCCGTCGCCATACCGCCGCCATAATGGGCCGCATAGTTCAACTGGTTAGTATCCAACCGGCCCACCTCCACACCGTCGAACAAATGGGCCCGGGCCCCATATAGATAGAGGCCCCCGCCATCATGTGACGCCTCATTGCGGACAATTCGCACATCCCCGCTGACAACCAGTTCTCCCCCATAAACCGCGATACCGCCGCCGTTGTTTTGCGCCTCATTATTATCGACATATAACATATACTGGACCTGTTCGAGGCGGGTGGTGGCCGCGCTGCCAATATAGAACGCTCCTCCATCATATGCCGTATTGTTACCAATGAACGTCAGCGTTCCGGGGGAACGCACAACCAGGTTCGCGCTGTTGCCCATCCAGATGGCACCGCCATCACCGACATTGTCCCCGTCGTCATCCGCCTGATTGTATTCCATTCCCACATTTTCCATGTAGACCCGCGCATAGGCGCCTGTCAAATACATCCCGCCGCCGTGATTGGTAGCCGCATTAAAACTAAAGCTTCCATCGGCGATATTGACCGGACCTTCAATCCACATACCGCCGCCATTGTTTCCTGCTTTATTTCTACGGATAAAGGTGTTGCCCGTGATGTTCAGCACATCGCCAGCCAAGCCTTCCCATGCGATCCCGCCGCCGTTCCCGGCTACCCAGTTATTGGTGAATGTGACCCCATCGAGGAGCCCCTCCGAACGATAGGCGTACATGCCGCCGCCATCATCACCGTAGCATTTGTTCCCGTAGACATTGACCTGCCGTCCGGTGATACTGCAGCTCAGCAGATAG
>RZZM01000547.1 GCA_009929845.1 Spartobacteria bacterium | reverse complement strand
GGATACCAGGTGCGGGAAGAAACATCGGCCTACGACGGGAACCCAATCGATCCCGATCCCGATCCCGATAGCGATTTGGATAAGACCAAGCCCCAACAATAAAAGGCTTTCAATGTGCCGAAGCGCACATAGAAAGCATGTGTTGGACTAAGCTGCCGGATGATTTTTGAGCCTATGTATTTTCCACTGTGTCGCGGTGGGCTTGCTGCCCATGAGGTGAGTCCAAAGCCGTCTTCGGCACGGGTTCCACCGCAGTGAGGAGGCGCTCTGACACCGTTTTCATAGCTCTGGATGCTACAGAAGTGGCGTTGTTACGTGTGTTTCCCTGCAAAAGTGCACAGGGGTGACGTGCCGCGTATGTCACGTTGCAGAAGGGTACTGATTGCTGTCTGTTCGCGAGTCGGTTATTCACTGGGTGGACCTCGTGGGAAGGCGCTTTCGAACATGAGCCGTTGAAGCCGGGTATATCGCTTCTTGAACGTCATCACACCTTCGCATTTGGGGCAGGTTATGGACGGCGGTGGCTCTGTTTCAGGCGGTTTAGGCAACTCGCATCCCTGAGCAAAAGACAGTGACGCTTGAAGTAACTTTATGGTGCTGCGCTTCGAACTGTGATGCAGACCGTAGTGACGTACTTTGCAGAACCGTGATGGCAACACGTGCTGGAGAAAACGGCGTATAAACTCCATCGGTTCCAGCCGCATGGTTCGTGGCTTGTTCGAGCCGCTCTTCCGGTAACGCAATGTCACGCCGGTGTCATCATGGTGCAGGATGGCCGATTCGGTGAGATAGACCCGGTAAATATAGCGAGCTAGATAACGGTAGGCCTGTTCACCGGTGCCGACTGGCTCCGAGTGAACCACCCACGCTTTTTCATATTTCCATATAGACGGTTCCATCCGCACGAACAGCTCTGGGTGCTCCTTCTTGAGCGCATCGCGAAAGCGGGCGCGGAATACAGAAGAAAGCGCGAAGACCGGTACCAAGAACTTTGGGTGCGACTCCTTCCAGATGCCGTTTGCATTGAGTCCACCGCCGGTCGCAATGAAATGAACGTGCGGATGATATTCACCCTGCCGCGTCCACGTGTGGAGCACGGCGGTCACGCCGGGCACGCCTCCGGCCCATTTGGCGTTGCCGCATAAATCCAACAGGGTTGATGAGGATGTCTGCATCAGCAGCTCAAGCAACTCCCGTGGATTAGAACGGACAAGTCTACGCAACTGTTCGGGCACGGTAAACGTTACGAGGTGATAAGTTGTTCCCGGCAGTAAAAGGGCACACTGCTTCCGCAGCCACCCGTCGGCAGAGGTTCTGCCGCACGAGGGACAATGACGATTGCCGCACCCTTGATATGTGAAATGACCGTGATCGCAGTTTTTACAGCGCCAGAGCACTGACCCTGCTTTGGGTGTATGACATTTTTCAATAGCGTGCATGGCTTGGAGTTGATCCAGGCTCATGCGATCTTCGAAGCGCCTACGGTATTCACGGCCATGGGTGCTGAATATGTCACCCAGCTTACCCATGACTGTCAGGCACAGTGGCTGCCGATGCCAGACATGAGCTCTTCTAAAATCTTGCCGGAGACTTCGGTGCTTTGGCTTGTCAGCTGGGCGTAATGGGCTGTCATAGCGGCACTGCTGTGGCCCAACCACTTCTGGATCTGGCGTAAGCTGACACCCGCCTCAAGCAGGTGGGTGGCATACGCGTGCCGCAGAGAATGAATCGTGACCTTCTTGGTCACGCCCGACTCTAAGTAAGCTTGGCGGAAAGCCTGCTGGACGGTGGACTGGGGCACATGGCGGTTTGTTATCGCACCATACCGTCCACCCCTCCCGACAAAAGGGAAGAGCCATACGGGATTACGATGATCGCGCCAGCACGCTGCAAGCTGTGGCATGACTGCCGACGGGAGCGCTACATAACGGTCTTTTGATCCTTTTCCCCGGACATGCAACTGCATCCGGTCACGGTCGATATCTGTGACCTTTACCATGCACCCCTCGCTTAGACGCAGGCCACAGGCGTAGATCAGACTCAGACACGCGATGTGTCTCACATTTTGAACCTTTGAAATAATGAGTCGCGCTTCTTTACGGGAAAGAATCACAGGCAGAAATTTATTACGTTTCGGAACCGGCACGCCGGTCAAAGACCAGTCGCGTTTGAGCGTCTTCTCGTAAAAGAATTTGATACCGGAAAGAGCAATGGTGATGGTTGATCGAGCCAGCTTCCGTTCACTGGTCAGGTGAACAAAATATGCGCGGAGTTCCTCGTCGCTGAGTAACTCCGGACTGCGCTGATAATAACGGGTCAGCAGGGAAACAGACCTGACATAGGAGTCTTGTGTTCTACTTGCGAAACCGCTCAGATCCATATCTTCCACCATGCGCTTTTGCAGAGCGGATATCGGCTTCCACTTAATGTCGCGCACCGTCTCAAAATAGAACCGGAGTGTGGCGGAGGCATTGCCAGTG
>RZZM01000546.1 GCA_009929845.1 Spartobacteria bacterium | reverse complement strand
TAGTAGCGTTCGCCCAATGCGTCGGGGGTCAGCGGAACGCCTTCGGCATCCAGCGCGTGCAGCATTTTTTCGAATTCGGCGAACATGGTCTGGCGATAGACGGTGCCCTTGAAGCCGTCGCACTTGTGATTGAGCAGATAGGCCCGGAACCGCGGGTCTTCATGGGTACGCAACAGATACCGCAACAGCAATTCTTCGTTCAAGGTCGAGGCGATTTCAGCAATGAATATCGGGTAGTGGGTATATTGCCTCGGTTGCGTCTTGTTGGCCAGCCAGGTGTGCATGGAATGGCCCAGTTCGTGCGCAAGGGTGAAGACGTCGTTCAGCGTCCCGTCATAGTTCAGCAGGACATAGGGCAGACTGTCATAGCAACCACTTGAATAGGCGCCGCTGCGCTTTCCGCGGTTTTCATAGATATCCATCCATCGATCCGTAAACGCGGATTGGAGGATTTCCAGGTAGGCGTCCCCGAGTGGACGGCATGACTCAACAACCCACTCCGCGGCTTGCTCAAAGGGAATGTGTTTATCCATGTCCGGTACAATCGGCACATACATGTCGTAGATGTCCAGCGCTTCGATGCGCAGGCATTTTTTGCGTAACTGAATATACTCATAGAATGCGGGCAGCGCCCGGTGCGCGGCTTCAATGAGGCTTTCATACAGTGCGAGGGGAATCTGGTCGGTATGCAGCGAGGCCTCCAGCGCCGAGTCGAAATGCCGGACGCTTGCGCCGAAGTTGTGGGTCTTGAGGTTGGTGGACAAGGTGCTGGCCAGCGTGTTTTTCAAGTGCCCGTAGGTGTCCAGCAAGGTGGTGAAGGCCCGTTTACGCACGCCGCGGTCCGGGTGGATCAGAAAGGTCATATAGCGGCCTTCGGAGAGCGGTTGAGGATGCCCGTGCTCATCCGCTACGTCCGGAAAGGTTAGGTCGGCATTGGTCAGCAGATCGAAGGTGTGCGAGGCGGCGGAAAAGATTTCCCCGGCCCTGGAGAGCAATGTTTCCTCGGCGCAGGACAGGGTATGCGGTTTGCGCCGGAGCAACTTCTGCATCACATACCGGTAATCAGCCAGCGCGGGCGCCTGCGTCCACGCGACAATCTCATCCTCCGGATGAGATAGGATTTCAGGGGAAATCCAGGCCAGGCGGCCGGCGGTTTCGGTGTAGAGCGAGCGAATACGCGAAAGGCGTGCCTGGTTTTCGTTGTGGGCGGTGTCCTCATCCGCGCGCAAATGCGCGAAGGTGTACAGGCGGTCCAGCAGGGCGTCGAGTTCCTTGTCGGCGTCAAACAAGCGGGCAATGGCCTCCGCGGAAGTCAGCCCCCCTCGCATCGCTTCCAGGGCGCGTGTCGCCTCATCCACCCGACAAAAATCCGCTTCCCAGTCCTCATCCACCGCATACAACGAGGACAAATCCCAGGTGGTGGCCGGATCCAATGCCCGCCGTTCGGGAATGGCGTTCTTTGGGACTGAGGTACTGTCATTTTTCATTTTTTTCATAAAATTTTCACTCATGGCGTGGCATTCATACCCTGCTGTGCTATCGTTGCCGAAAAAGGAATAAACAATGGAATCCGAAAATTTACAATACAAAGTTGACGCGCTGCTCCGTTCACAAAAGCTGGCCGTGCTGGCCACGCAGGACAACGACCGGCCTTACACGAGCCTCGTAGCGTTTTCCTTTACGGACGATCTTAAGTCGGTCTTTTTCGTGACCGCGCGCGCCACCCGCAAATATGATAACCTGGTCAACCGTCCCCGGACGGCCCTGCTGGTCGACAATCGCCAGAACACCGGCGACGATTTCCAGCATGCCGTCGCCGTGACCATACTCGGCGACACCCGGGAAGTCGAGAAAGCCGCCCATGCCGCCGACATCGAGGCCTTTCTCCAGCGGCACCCGCCACTTCGCGAATTTGTCGAAAAGGACACCTCCGCCTTTTTTGCCGTGGACGTAACGACGTACATCTATGTATCCAACTTCGGGGACGTCGCCGAATACCGGCCCTGACAGCGGATGAAAGCAATGGGTTTTATCGGGTTTGGCTTGATTGAATTTTTACAGGATATTTTTTAATTCACCGCGAAAGAACGCGAAAGAACGCAAGAGAAGAGAGCATACGTTAGCCGCAGAACGAGAATTTCATTGATTCGCAAGTAATCGCGGTGTTTTTTTGATTATATCCACTTCCGAAGAGATACAGCGTTTGGAAAATGAAACGGACACCTGTAACACGAACCGACAAGCCCGCCCTCCAGTTTTGCTGTACAAACATACCCCTGGAGGGCGAGATTCCCATCGAGCCGGCATGTACCCGTGCCCACTCTTCCACAAAGAGCCTGCGGTGCACCGGGCTCTACGGAGTAGCCGCCCTCCAGGTTTGCTGTACAGACATGACCCCTGGAGGGGCAACTGAGTTGTCCCGTCAACCTCTTATTAAGAATTTTGTATAGCCATACACATTTCCCAAAGCGGTGATCCACTAGCTTTTAAGG
>RZZM01000145.1 GCA_009929845.1 Spartobacteria bacterium | reverse complement strand
CGCCGACATGATCAGGTTGGAAATAACCGTGTCTGTAAAGATGGAGCGGTCGTCAAAGGTAAAGACATTAGTTCGGACGACACCCGCCGCGTCGGAGGAGCTTTCGGCGGCGTCGCCGCGGAACCCGGGCCCTCCTCGAACCCCGCGTTAATGAGCATGTTGGCATACCCGGTGTCCATGCCGAGCATGCAGTACGCCACCATAAACGCGATAGATATCCGAGTGTAGCGATGCATGGGAAAATGACGAAATTTGCGCCAGTTATTGTGGCTTATCTTGAATGAGATCGCTTTCATTTTTTGACCCGCTTTTGTTTCTTCCTTATCCAGCTTACCACCTGCACCAGGAAACACGAATCTACGTGCCCACTATTCCCGATGCGCTTAACACCACGTGCGATTGAAGGCTAAAGACAGTTCCACCAGCGTGTCAAAGAAATTAAAAAAGCAAGATTTTTACAACTAGAAAATAGTTAATAATTTTCGCCTCTTTTTTTGCCTCATGTGCCCTTTGTGGCCATTTAGAGCAGTTTGAAAAGTCGTGCAGGCAGAACTTCAACGACAAGTGATAAAACGGTTGATTCGCAAAATAAACAATCGAAATCGTGACATTCTTTTTACAATTGTTTTACAGGGGGTTGACGACTTTATTCGGCGCGTGGGGTTTACTGGTTCATAGACAAGGGCGTGAAGGTATGGACCTTGACGCGGAGAACAGAACCAGTAACTATAGACAGGAGGAAGTGTGATGAAGAAAAGAATGTTGAGTGGTATAGCGGGCGTCGTGGTGTGGATGGCGGCATGGAATGGCTGGGCCGCTGTGGAGCAGCCGGTGACGTGCCGGATTGAACTGGACCGGGGCGTCCTCCCGGCCGGCGGAACGCAAACGGCCGTCATGAAGATCACCCTTGATGCGATCGCCCCGCCCCGCGCGGACGTTCGCCCCCCGGTGAACCTGGCGATTGTCATGGACCGCTCAGGGTCCATGTCCGGCCAGAAAATCGAAAACGCGAAAGAGGCGGCGATTGCCGCGCTGCGTCGATTGGGCGCCCGCGATTATTTCTCGCTGGTCATTTACGACGACCAGGTCGAAACGATTGTACCCGCCCAGAGCGCCGCCAATACCGAATGGATCGAAAGCCGCATCCGCCAGATACGCTCGCGCGGAAATACGGCCCTGTTCGCCGGGGTGTGCCAGGGCGCCGCCGAAATTCGCAAGAATATCGGCTCAGGATATGTGAACCGCATCGTGCTGCTTTCCGATGGCGTGGCCAATGTCGGCCCCAGCGCGCCGGCGGACCTGGCCCGCCTGGGCGCTTCGCTGCTCAAGGAGGATATCTCCGTCACAACCGTGGGCGTCGGCAACGATTATAATGAAGACCTGATGACCCAACTGGCGCAGAACAGCGACGGAAATACCTACTTCGTCGAAACCGAAAGCGATCTGCCGCGCATCTTCGCGGCGGAACTCGGCGACGTCCTCAGCGTGGTGGCCAAAAAGGTCATCCTCGATATCCGTTGCGAAGACGGCGTGCGCCCGGTGCGCATCATCGGACGCGACGGACGCGTGCGCAACGACAGCGTGGAGGTCTACCTCAATCAGCTCTACGGGGGCCAGGAGAAATATGTCCTCGTCGAAGTCGAAGTCCCCGCCGGCCAACCCGACGAAGTGCGCCAGATTGCCTACGCGGATTGCCGCTACCAGAACGCGCTCAATCAACAGGATGTCAAGACCGCCGCCCGCGTCAGCGCGCGCTACAGCGCCCGGGAAGCGGAGGTCAAACGTTCAGCGAATGTCGAGGTGCAGCAGGAGGTGATCGTCAATGTCATCGCCGAGGCCAAGGATGACTCCGTGGAAATGTGGGACCGGGATGACCAAAAAGGCGCGGTGCAACGGATGAATGTCGTGGCCGATAAATTGCGGCAACTGGGCCAGGCCCTTTCCCTGCCGGCTTCGTCCATGGCCCCGGTCGATGAACTCGAAGAAGAAGCAAAAGAACTCGAAACCGAAGGCATGAGCCCCAAAAGGAGAAAATCCTATCGCGCGGAAAGCTACCAGACCCGCACCCAGCAATCCGCTCAGTAAATAAATAACCCGTTCTCCGGAAACCGGGGGCGCCCCGCGCCCCCCCGGTCCCGGAATCGAAAGAAAGAGAGTTTTCCAATGGTTGGAAAAAGTTTCCAATGATTGGAAAAAACACAGAAAAAGTTTCCAATGATTGGAAAAAATGCCGGAAAAGTTTCCAATGATTGGAAAAATCGCGAAAAAAGTTTCCAATGATTGGAAAAATGGTAAAGCAGGTTACATGAAGACACGGACGCTTATTTTATTCTGGATGGCGCTGGTATTGACCGCGCTGGTCAGTGGCGGGGTGATGTTGCGTCTGCTGGGGCATGAGGAACAGCGGTTGGCGCTTGCGTGGCAGGAGTCCGCGCGCGAACAGGGGCAGTGGCTGGCGGATACGGTCTGCCTGTTGGTCCAACAGGTGGAGGATGAGCTTTCCGGGGTCCTGGCACAGATGCCGCCGGAGAACCTGCCCGCTTCGCTTCAGGCGCTGGAGCGGGCGCATCCTTTAGTCCGTAATGTATTCCTCGTTCGAGGAAAGGAAACACTGCTGCCGGATAGCTCCGATGCCCTGACGCGCGAGGAAGGGGATTTCCTGGTGCGTTACGACGCCCTCCTCAAAGGAACCATTCCCTGGCAGAAGCCGACGAAGGAGAGCGACGAGGGGTACATGGCCCGTCGCACAAGGCGCGGGTTGCTGGAGAGTTTTTCGCGCGCGAAGACAAAGGAAGCGTCGGCCTTTTCCGCTGACGGAGCGTCTGCCCATTGGCTGCCATGGTTTTACGACGAGCATTTGTACCTGTTGGGCTATGTCGTGGCTGATGATGAGCAACTGATCTATGGGGTCGAACTGGAATGGACGGCGGTGCTTTCGCGGATTATTCCGCTGATTGAACAGGACGGACAGGGACGCTATGCCTTTGCGCTGGAGGACGGACGCGGTGAGGTCGTTCACCGGACGGGCGCGCCAGGCGATGTGACGGGGCGCGCGGCGACTGTGGCCGTTCCTGTGGGCGACGAACTGCCGCATTGGCGGATCAAGGTGTATGATAGCGAACGTTCCTTTATTCCCGGCGCCGGGGTGACCCGTGTCGTGGGCTGGATCATGGTGGTGGTCCTGATGGCGGCCATCGTCGGTTGCGGATCACTGTTGTTCTGGCTTGCCCGTCGGCATATGCTGGACGCGCAGAGGAAAACAGGTTTTGTCTCGAATGTGTCGCATGAGTTGAAGACGCCGTTGACGACCATACGCATGTATGCCGAGATGCTGGGCGAGGGGCGCATCACCGACGAAGAAAAAAAACAGACCTACCTGGCTGTCATTATCGAACAGAGTCAGCGACTGACACGCCTGGTGAACAATGTGCTGGATTTCAGTCGCCTGGAACAGCGCCGCAAAAAATACAACCTCGAACCGCTTGATATTGCGGATGAGGTGAAGACCCTGCTGGAGGAACAGCGCCCGCGACTCGAACAGGCGGGCATGGCGTTGAAGGTCGACCTGCCCGATGCGTCCGTACCCCGGACGATGGACCGCGATGTGTTGCAGCAGGCATTGCTGAACCTGATTGACAATGCGATCAAGTATGCGGGTGAGGGCGGCGAGTTGCTGGTGGCGTGGCGTCCGTACGGCGCGTTGGCGGTATGCGACCGGGGGCCGGGCATTCCCGAGGGACAGCGCGAACGCGTTTTTCAGTCGTTCCAGCGGTTGGATGATTCCCTGACCGCGCGCCAGGCGGGTTGCGGGCTGGGCCTGAGTATCGCGCGTCAGCTCCTGCGCGACCTGGGCGGCGGTTTGCTGTATGAGCCGCGCACGGGCGGCGGGGCCTGTTTTGTTATTGTCCTGCCCAGGGAGGCCGTATCATGAGCAACCCGATTCGTATTCTTGTCGCGGAAGATGATCCGGATATCCTGCAAGGCCTGATCGATGTGCTGGAAAGCGAAGGCTACGATGTCACGGCCGCCAGGGACGGAGCCGATTGTCTGCGTCGCTATGCCGCCGCATCGTTCGACCTGTGCCTGCTGGATGTCATGATGCCTGAAAAAAGCGGGTATGATGTATGCCGACAGATTCGTAAGGACAATGCCGCCATTCCGATTATTATCCTGACCGCGAAGAGCGAAGAGATCGACAAGGTGGTGGGGCTCGAACTTGGCGCCGACGACTATGTCACCAAGCCGTTCGGCATCCACGAGCTGCTCGCGCGCATCGGCGCGGTCCTGCGCCGCGCACATCTGGCGCCGGCCCCGTCAGCCGACGCATCCATCCCTCCGCCTGAGTTTTCCTTCGGCCCGGCGGCGATCAACCGGCGCAGATATGAAGCGCGCCTGGGGAAACGTATCGAGCCCCTGACCGCCCGCGAGTTGGCCCTGATTGATTATTTTTATACCCATCCCGATGACGTGCTCTCCCGGGATGAACTCCTTAACGCCGTCTGGGGGATTGACTACATGGGCACTACCCGAACGCTGGACCAGCACATCGCCCAACTGCGCAAAAAAGTGGAACCCGACCCGACCGCCCCCGCCGTGATCCTCACCGTTCACGGCGTCGGATATCGCTTCAGCCCGTGACCAGGTCAGGCGTCGTTTTATTACGTCTTGAAAACAGCAACAGAATCAGAACAATAGAAAAAAGAGGTGAAATATGAAAACAGGATCAATGAGCGCATGGGGGTATGGTTTCATCGCGGCCATCGTATTGACGGCTATTACAGTCGGAGCGGCCGAGATGCCGGACCAGGTCCGGGATATGCTGGAGAAATCGCTGGCGGCTTATCGGGGATTGGAATCCTACCAGGATAAGCAGACAACCCTGTTTGAGGCCCGGATGATCGATGCCGAGGGGGAATTGGATGAACAAACACACAACACCGAATCCTCATTTACGTTCAAGGCGCCCAACCGGTTTCGCGGCCAGGCCGAGGGTGTTATGGTTCTTTGCAACGGCGAAACCGTGTGGGTCGTGAATGAAGAACTGGAACAGTATGTCGAAGCGTCCCGTTCGGATATTAACGACTTCAACGAGTTTTTCTCGGATATCGGATTGCACAATCTGGAAATTGAACTCCTGGATAAGATTTTATTAATGAGGGAGTTGTCTCTCGATGACCTGTTGGATTCTGTTTCATCCTGGGCGGAAATACAGGAAGAGAAACTCGGTGATGTCGACTGTTATGTGATCAACGGTACGTTTGAACCCGCGGCGGCTTTCCCGACGGAAGAAGCGCTGCCCTTCAAGGCTTATTTGGCAAAGGATGATCTCCTGTTGCGTGAAATCTGTATTGACGCCACGAAGCCCTACCAGGCATTGATGGCGTCCATGCGGGAAGGAATGGACGAAGAGGACATGGAGGATATGCCGTCGAAAATTGAGCGGATGACATGGCGCATCACCTACAACGACATTCAGACGAATCAACGGATCGCGGATGCCGACTTCAGCTTCCAACCCGCGGCGGACATGAAAAAGGTGGACGAATTCGAATCGCCGGCCGGCCGCGGAGGCGCCTACCTGGAGCTGATCGGCAAACCGGCGCCCGTTTTTTCCGGTACGGATATCGACGGCCAGGCCATTGCGCTTGGCGACTTTCGCGGGCGCGTAGTGCTGCTGGATTTCTGGGCGACGTGGTGCGGACCGTGCATGCTGGCCATTCCTGAAATTCAAAAGGTGGCCATGCATTTCACGAACCAACCTGTCACCGTGATCGGCCTGAACCGCGATCCGGAAGGGCGTGAAGAGAATGTAAAGAAGGTCCTCGAAAAGAAAAACATCACGTTCCGGCAACTGGCTGATGCCGACGGCGGGATTTCAGAAGAATATAAGGTGCATGGCATCCCCCATACGGTGCTGATCGACACCAATGGCATTATCCAATGGGTGCACGTCGGGGCGTCCGGGGACGAAAGTGAAATACTCATCGAGAATATCGAGCGGTTGCTGAAAGGCGAACAGCTCTACGATCCGGATGAGATTCGTGAAAAAATGGAAGAGTTAGACGAAGACGACATGGATGACGGGGTGGATGAGGATATCGAGCAATCGGACGAGGCCGGGACCAACGATGTTCTGCAGGCCGTCAATGCGGATAGCATTATTATCGATTCACAAAAACGCGGCCAATTCATGGGCTGGCGAGTCAAGGAGTTCGACCTTGACGGCGATGGCCATAACGAGCTGCTGCTTCCCAACTGGAAAGGTGTTTTAACCATCATGGACGCCACTGGTGAGGAAGTGAACACAATTCGCTTTCAGGGTCTTTCTCAACACACATCGATTCATGACTACGTTCCCGTGAAAACCGGAGATGGCGCCTGGTCCTGGCTGATCAGCCAGAAACGGCACCGTCAGAACATGAACGACAAATCGTTGGTGGCCCTCTATTCGAACGAAGGCAAAAAACAGTGGCAATACACGCCCACCCTCAACACAGCAGGCAATAGGGAAATGGAAATCCTGCTGGCGCATGGCGACGTTACCGGTGACGGACAACCCGAATGCGTTCTGGGCATCGAAAGCTACAAACGGGTCAGGTTAAGCGAAAACAGTTGGCGCCATGAATCCCATCGCGGCTACCTGGTCGTATTGGATATCAACGGCCAGGTCCTGGCCATCCGCCCCATCGGCAAAGACCTCGACTGGCTGCGCGTCATGCCCGCCAACCAACCGGGAGCGCCTGCCGTCATCCTGATCAGTGGTTCCGGAAAAATCTGGCGATGCCATGTCGGCGCCGTGACCGATTCCGCCGATCATCCCCCGGCCCAACCTTAGCAAGAAACCCTATTCGGCGAAACGCACATCCATGTGTATAAAACGTAGATCGCCCTTTACATCCGCCTATGTTTACTGTAGGTTGTCTTCATGGGTGCGGCGAGAATACGAGCGGTGTTTTGCGGCGGTCGTACGGCTGAAAGAAATATTCTCAGTCGGTCTTTCTTTATTTGGGCGGCGCTTTGCGCCCTGCCCCTGTGCGGGGCGGTGAATGCCGACGCCGCGCTCCCATTCCAGGATGATTTCGAATCCGGGCTGCTGGCGACCAACTGGACGTTTTCTTCCGCGCCGCAGAACATGGTGTTGCGCGGGTCCGCGGGCGTATACGATGAAGTTCTGCAACTGACCGAGGCATGGTACGCGCAGGGATCGGCATGGCACATCCATTCGCTTCCGATTGATGCGGATTTTTCCAGCCGGTTTATTTTTCGGATTGGACGGGTTCAAGAGTGGGCGCAGGATGGGATGGCGTTTGTCCTGCAGGCCGATGGCCCCACGGCGCTTCCCGCCTATGCCTGGGCCGGACCGGGATACGCCAACCTGACCAATGCCGTGGCGGTGGAGTTCGACACGGATTGGCGCGCGGAATATGAAGAGCCGGAAGGGCAGCACCTGGCCATCCTGGCGTTCGACGGCTCGCTGGCCTCCTACCATCACACAAACGCCCTGGCGGTCAGCACGAACATCCCCTTGCTGAATGACGGAACCATTCATACCGCCATCGTCGCATACGTGGACGGAACGTTGCACGTCTATCTGAACGATGAGTCTATGCCCGTGATCTCGGCGGCTATTGACCTGTCGGCGCCCGCGGCGCTGAATACCAACAGAGCCTGGATCGGATTCACGGCGCAGGGCGGGCAACAGTCCTGCGAGCTGCTCTCGTGGTCTTTTGAGGGGGGTGGGGAGTCCTTCCTTTACGATACCTTTACCAACTACCGCGGGCGCGTCTCCGTGACCAACGCCTTTGATCCGATTCAGGGCTCGTATCATGCCGTATTGGACAACGCAGCCACCAATCCCTGGCCCACGCTCAACAACCTGGAACTGGCGCTGGATGGCTCGGGTCACAGCAATATCTGGTTGCGTTATCGCTTCCGGCAGGCGGGCGAGGCAGGGGAACTACCCTCAAGATATGATGGATTCACTGAGGGTATCGGCGCCTCGGCCAGCGCTGATCACGCCTGTTGGTTTCGCCTGGACAATGTGCCGAGTTACGGGGGCGTCAGCAACGGGACCGCAGAACACTGGGTTTTTCTGGATGATGTGGGGTGCGACACCTATTCAGGACAGTGCGCATTAAAATCCCCATCAAACCTGTACGTCCGTTTCCAGCAGTATGGCGTCGGCCCATGGCCGGATGAAGGCTTGGTCCTGGACGAGGTCCGCGTCTTTGAAGGCTCGCTGCCGGTCGGTCAATTTCCTTTCGAAGACGGATTCGAGACCGGCATCCGGCATTCGTTCTGGCAGGGCAACTACGACATCACCACGGACCCTCATTCGGGAACGTATGGCCTTCGCTTTCTTGGGCGGGAGGATCATAGCCTTATCCTGACCATGGACCTCGAGGGGCGAACCAATGCATGGCTGAATTTTTGGTGCCGGAATTATGACGACGTCCAGGACGATGTGGTTCTTCCCCAATGCTATACCAACCACGTCCGGGGTGATGGCGTGATGCTGAGCGTGGACGGCACGCACTGGTACAAGGTGCTCGGCCTGACCACCAACGAAGGCTCGCCCGCGGACGACACGTATCATCTCTTCAATGCCAGCCTCGATGCGGTGTTCGCGAATCACGGGCTCACCGCGGCCTCCAACACGCAAATCAAATTTCAGTTTGCCACGCGGGTGTACAATCGCCGCTACCTCGACGATGTCGCCGTGCTTTCGCAGCAGATTACCTGGTCGGCGCAGGCTTACTACACGGAAGAAGCGCATATCCTTGGCGTTACAGCCGTGCGCAAGGGCGGCGCGGAGGATGTGGTGACGGTGGATTATACGACCCTCGATGGTACGGCCGTCGCGGGCGAGGACTACGCCGCCGCCACCGGCACGCTGACGTTCGGGGTCGGGGTGTACACCCAGACCGTATCCATCGCCATCCACGACGACACGAACTACTACGAGACCGCCGAAACCTTTTCGATCACGTTAAGCAACCCCGGCGGCGGGGTGGAATTGGGCGCGCCCTCAAGCGCGATCATTCATATCGCCGCCGACGCGCGCGCCGCCTTGCCGGTGGTTGAAGGCTTCGAAGGCGAGATCGCCGACTACTGGACGCGCGAGGGTCGCAATAACGGATATTATGTGTGCTACGGCACGCCTCTTTATCCCCACACCGGCGAACGCAGCCTTCTCATCATCAGCTATTACACCAACGACGCCTATCGCGCGGTTCTCAAAGTCAACCTGGAGGATCAGGAGGATATCGTGCTGAAGTTCTGGCATCGCACGATGAACACGAATGACGCCGTTATGCCGGAGGTTTTCAGCCACGCCGCGTCCTACGACGGGGTAGCCGTCAGCACCAACGGCGCCACATGGTACAAGGCCCGGGGCCTGACCATGCTGGAGGGCGAGACCACCAACTATGCCTTGCATACCATTTCCCTCGACGACGTCGTCGCCGCGCACGGGCTGGGTTACACCAAGAATTTCCGGATCGGTTTCCAATCCATGGATGGATTCGTGGGCATGGATGAGAACAATGGTTCCTATTTTGATGACGTGGCTGTCTTCCGTGATTACGGGGTTCCGGAGATCCTGACCCCGGCCCTGGCGCCCGCGACCTCGATGATTTACTACGCCGTGCAGTTCACGGCGACCAACGGTGTGCCGCCTTATATATGGAGTACGACGTCGGCGCTGCCGACGGGCGTCACGTTTTCGCCGGATGGACGGCTTTCCGGATTGCCGGAGGATGAAGAGGTCTTTCCTCTCGATGTCCGACTGCTGGATGGCGCCTCATCGGTCAGCAATCGAACATACACCCTCGAGGTGATTGCCAACGACAACCGGCCGCCTTTCATCACGGACGCCGATCCGGGATCCCCGATCGAACTGCCCGAAAACGGCGCGCAGGAATTTTCCGTGAGCGCGCAGGACCCGGAAGCACAGCCATTGCACTACACGTGGACCTGGGACGACGTTCCCTTCGGTGTGTCCACCAACCGCATCGAACGCACCACTGCTTGGGGCGATGCCGGCGACTATACCTTGGTCGTACGCATCTCCGACGGGCTCTGGTCAAATCTCACGGCCTCCTGGGCCATCACCATCACCGACGACAACGATCACGACGGCATGCCCAACGCCTGGGAACTCCTGCACGGGTTCGATCCCTGGTCGGCGCACGATGCCGATGAAGATGCGGACGGGGACCACCTGACCAATCTCGAAGAATACCTGCACAACACGGACCCCCGCGACCCCGACATGGACGGCGACAGCCTGCCGGACGGCTTCGAGATCATGCGCGGCCTCTGTCCGACCAGCACGATTTACGAGGTGCAGCCCGTGCTTTTCGAGCACCGGCACAGCTTGGCGATCCCGGGGGTGGCCAACAACATGTCGGCCCCCGGCAACCTGCTCAGCCTCAGTATCGGCTCGCGGATTGCGCTTTATTCGATTGCCAATCCCGCCCTGCCGCTTGTGCGGGGGACCGTTGATACGTCAAACGCATGGGTGTATGCACAGATGCCGCTGGAGAACCCGGCGTACCTATGCGTGACCTATGGCGTCGAGGGTCTGCGCGTATTCAACATCGCCAATCCTTGGGCGCCCTTCGAAGCCGACTTGTTGGATACGCCCGGAAGCGCGCTCAATCTCGCGCGGTACGGGGATTGGGTTTACCTCACGGACTATGGCGAAGGCCTCGGAATCTACGACTTGCAAACGCCGACCAATCCGGTAGCGGTCAACACGATTACCAATGATCCGCTGCTCGGGGGACTGTTTGTGCATGGAGACACGCTGTATCATGCCGGGTTTGGGTCCAAGCTGTACAGCCGCGATCTGGCCATACCCACCAATCCACCGATGCTGGGCTCGATTAACATAATCGAAACCACCGGCATAGGGGTCTGGTCCAACCTGCTGCTCGTCTCGGACCGGGGCAATGGAGTCTGCTGTATTAATGTCAGCGATCCTTCCAACATGGTCCTGCTGGACACCGCGCCGCTTCCGGCGGATTCGTATGTTTATGGCATGCAGATTGCCCACGGCTACGCTTTTGTGAACGTGAAATGCTTTGCCGACGCCGACGAGCGCGATCGCATTCATGTATACGATCTTAACGATCCCGAGAATCTGGTCTTCTGCGGAGCCATACGTTCCCAGACCAATGTGAGCGCATTTATCGTGGTGTCGAACTATCTTTATGTCAGTTGGAACGTGGGGAACAAACTCGATACCTGCGAGATATTCTTCCGCGATCTCGACCGCGACGGGATGCTCGACTCCTGGGAGCAGATATATGGCGGCCCGGATGGCCTTGACCCCTATGGCGACGAGGATGACGACGGCATCCTGAATATCGGCGAGTTCCGCGCGGGCCTCGATCCGCTTGATCCCGACCAGAACAACAACGGATTGCCCGACGGCATTGACATCCGACTCGGCGGCGATCCCACCGCGCCCTGCACGCTCAATCAACTCACGCTGGTTGGACAGCTCGACACCGACGGCATGGCCTATGATGTACTCGTGGCCGGCGCCATCGCCTACATCGCCGACGGCACAAACGGACTGGTCATTGCCGACGTCAGCGATCCGTCCGCGCCGTCGCAGATGGCGCATGCCCTGTACAGCGGCGGACACCGCGCTGTGGACCTGGCCAAAAGCGGGGATCGTCTTTTCTATGCCGACACGACCGGGGGCGTGGTCAAGGTCAACGTCGCCGATCCCAATGCGCCGGTTGGTGTCATGCGTTATCTTCCAAGTGGCGGCCCGATACCCCGCGTGGCGGTGCAGTCCAATCTGTTGTGCGCGACGACACCCGATTCCTTCAGCAGTGTAATC
>RZZM01000545.1 GCA_009929845.1 Spartobacteria bacterium | reverse complement strand
CCCGAGGCCGCCTTTTCGTACCTGGAGCGCGCCCTGGACCACAGTACGCTCGCGGAACTCCGCTCCGTCCTGCGCCAACCCGCGTTTACCCCCTTCCTGACAACGGAAAAGGGCCGCGCCTTTATGCAGCTCATTGCGGAGCAGGAACCCGTGCAGGAACCCCTTACGGAAGAACACCATGAAAACTGAAAGTGTTGCTTCACAGTCCGTCAGGATGCGCCTATAATGAAAGACAGCATCAAACGCACATTTTTTTTGATAAACATATGAAATCCCGTTCACAGGATATATATGGCACAGGCAGGGCGGACCCGGCCTCCGATAAGCTCAATCCGTCGGGCAAGATTTTTATTCCGCGTACGATCAGGTATACGCCGGCCGGAAGGAAGGGATGGCCCAGTCTGGTGTTCAGCCTGGTCCTGGCCGTTGTCAGCATGACCACGGGATTTTTTGTAGCGCAGCGCTATTTGACGCCCACGGGCGAAATGAATGGCGGCGCCACCGTCGAGAACCGTTCCGCGCTGGTGACCCGGACCATCCGGACCCTGCACGAATTCAATCCCATCATGGATTTTGGAACAGAGACCGAACTGTTGGCCGATGAGCTTGCCGACCTGACCCCGCGGACGTTGCCCGTGCAGGGCGATCCGCCCCTTGATACCGAGTGGATCAAGCAGGCGGCGTATCACATTGTGCTGGCCGAGCGCGAATACGAGGACGACGCTCCCGCCAAGGCATTGGAACACTACAAGAAGGCGTTGGAGATTTATCCCGGCATGCAGGGGGTGCAGGCGAACCTGGGGTTGATCTACCTGCAGTTGAAGGACTATCCCGCCGCGCAGCGCTGTTTTGAGCAGGCCACCAAAGAAAATGAGCCCCGGCAGGGCGTTTTCAATAACCTGGGCATCGCCTACTTCCAGATGGATGATTTTGAAAAGGCGCAGGAATATTTTGAGCAGGCCATATCACAGGACCCCAGCTATTCGCCGGCCTACCTGAACCTGGGTGTTCTCTTCAAGGAGGAACAGCGCTTGAGTGAGGCGGCCGACTTCTATCGGCGGTACCTGGAACAGAAGCCCGACGATTTCAAGGCGGCGCAGACCCTGGCGCTGCTGCTGCTTGAGCAGGAGGACTGGGAACAGGCGGCGAACGTGCTCTTCACCATCCGCCAGTTCGCCCCGGAGCTGGCGCCCGTGCACTTCCGGCTGGCGCAGGCCATGCTTGGCCTGGACCAAAAAGAAGAAGCCATCGCGTCCCTGCATTACGGAGCCCGGTTAATCGATCCGCGCAAGGCCCTGGCCTGGCTCGCCAGGCCCGACTATGACAAAATCCGCGGGGAAGAAAAGTTCCGGGAACTCATCCAGCACCTCAGCGCCGCCGAGGACCAATAGCCCGCCGCGGGTTCTTTGGGACAGCGTGGGCACGGGAACAGGCCGGCTCGATAGGAATCTCGCCTCCAGGGGTCATGTTTGAACAGCAAACCTGGAGGGCGGCTACTCTGTAGAGCCCGGGGGCACCGAGGGTTCTTTGGGAAAGAGTGGGCACGGGTACAGGCCAGCTCGATAGGAAACTCGCCCTCCAGACAAACGGCCGGCGTGTCTTTCGCCGATCGCAATCGCACTCTTTCTCCTGAGGGCTGCGCTATAGTTGGATGGTAGCTACGCGATGATCTCCATTATCGACGATGCTCACCAGGACTTTGCCTGTTTTTTCGCACCATTTGGTGATGTCATCCGGAAATGTCGAACAGTCCGCCAACACCTCAAGACTCGACCCCGCCGGTAGGCTGTTTGCCTTGATCTGCGCCTTCAGTATCGGCTGGGGACATTTCAATCCACGACAATCCAATGTTTCCGCCATTTCTCACGCTCCTTTTATACTTTCGTTCATTTATACACGTATATTCATGAATATACCAGCACATTATTGTAGTTTTGAACACAAACAATCGATCAACTGTTTAAGCATTTCGACGCTTTGCGCGACGTCGCTGACGCTTTCAGACGCTTTGCCGGCGGCGCCGTCAATGCTGGCGATGCCTTTGGCCGCCTCTGTTGTTCCGGTAGCTATTTCATCCACGCTACGGGACGCATCGTTGGCGGCGGTACCGACCTGGGTGATGCTTTTGGCGATTTCATTGGTGGTCGCCGACTGCTGTTCGACCGCTGCAGCAATCGTCGCTGATATACTGTTAACTTCCTGGACAATTTCAGCAATGCTTGTGATGGATTTGGTTGCCTCATTGGTGTTGTCCTGCATGTCATCAATGAGTTTGGCGATTTCATCGATGGCGCTGGCGGTTTGCTTGGCCAGTTCCTTCACCTCGTTGGCGACCACCGCGAACCCTTTGCCGGCGTCGCCCGCGGACGCGGCTTCGATCGTGGCGTTCAGCGCCAGGAGGTTCGTCTGGTCCGCAATATTCTCGATGAGCTGCAGGACCTTGCCGATCTCCTGGGCGGATGAATTCAAATGCTGCATCTGGCCCTTGGTCTGCTCCGCCTG
>RZZM01000144.1 GCA_009929845.1 Spartobacteria bacterium | reverse complement strand
CCACGTTGATGCGTTTATCTGTGATGTTGTGCCGGCCTGCAACGTCACACACAATGATTTGCCCGTGTTGTGCCAGTCCTTCATCCAACGCCATGCTCAATGACCTGATCTCGCGTTCAAAGGTATCTGACCGCTCCATCGACCAGCATACCTGGATCAACTTCGGATATCCCTGCCCTGCCCCTGCGAGAAAATCTGTCTCTTTTAAAAAGAAACTACAAGCAGTTTTTTGCCTTTACGGAAGTACAATCGGGGTAGGGCTCATAAGTTCAGAGAACTCCTTACCTCGACCGTTGGCCTCAGGTTGAGCTGCATTTTTTTATTCCACTTCCACCCGGTAATATTCCGTAACTGCCGTAATTGTGTTGGTGTAGCTGTTGTTCGGCGGGGTGGCGGCAATACTTGTTTCCAGGATTTCGAATCCCTGTAAGAGGTCCTCGGTCCGTTTAAGGGTGTAGGTTTTCCCGGCGGAACTGGGCCAGGTAAGAACCACTTTATTCTCACCCAGCAATTCCATCGTCCCCCCCTCGATGGTAAAGACCGAGAGGGCATCGCCCGGGTCCTGTCCAGCATAGAGTTCCTCGCGGTCACTCATGCCATCACCATCGGTATCACCACTGAGGTCAGCATCTGACCGGACAATCGAGTTCACCGGACTTCCATCCACATCAAAGGTCAATTCCCAGACCGGATTAAATGCCGAACCACCAACCGTACTTACCAGGGCATTAGTCACCAGGGTAATTTCGTCGCCGCTCAGCTCCTGCTTGGCGGCCCACTCCGCGGCGTTCAGAGGCAGGGGTTCAAAGAACAGGGGTGTATCACTCCATGTGGCCTGCAAGAGGGAACCATCCTCGGCCAATTTAATCACGTAGAGCGTGCTGGCCGGGCCCAACGCGCCGCCACTGGCCAGGAAGTACCGATCCGTTCGGTTCGAATTGACTTCGTAGTAACTGACCACCTGTCCCTGCTCAAAGGCGTTCATGAAGGCTTCGTTATTCAGGAGCGCTTCGGGGAGCACGGCCAGCAGGTCGGGATCGCCGCCCGACCGGGTGCCGGAGGGCGCCGGCCCCTGCGCCATGCCGCCAAACCGGGAGGCCAGGTAGTCCGCCATGCCGGGTTGCGGACTGGGTGTGGCGAGTTGCACGCCGGTGCTGTCGATTTGCGCGGCGGCCTCGGCGAGAGCCTCGGGATCCTCGGGGGGCTCCGCGACCAGCCACCAGATATTATTGGTGGTCGAAGGCAGGTAAATGTCTTCCATTTCCGTTGCGCTGGCGTAGATATTATAGCCGATACCGCTTTGCCGTGGGTCGTTCAGCCACATGCCGTAAACCGTATACATATTTCCACCCAGGCCATACGGTTGGCGATCGGTCTGGAATCCGCGCACCACCTTGTAGGACCAGTTTGTATCCGTCAGGATGTATACCGGTGACTTCAGTCCGGCAGGCGGAACAAAATCCATCCAGTAGACCGTATCCTTCAGCGCATCGGTGAGATTGGTATGCGAGCGCGCGGCGAAATAGAAGCCCGGCGGACAGTTTGTCAGCATCCAGCTTTGGCAGCTCTGCGGCGTGATCTCGCCGTTATGCGCGGGGTCCACGGTATTCTCCGCATAGATATCCGCCTGCGATTTCGAATAGTCCTGATTCAGGTATTTGGCAATCATCCAGCAGCAGGCCGCGCCGGTGTAATTGGTCTCCTCGGCCTGGGCGCGCGGGAACATGTCGTTGCCCTCCCAATACGCGAGATTGACCATGTACGACCCGATCAGGCGGATATTATCAATATACACATATCCCTCGGAGGGGTAGCCCGCCGCTTTGATGAATATCTGCTGTATGGCTTCCAGCCCCTCGACGGGAACATCCGGATAGTAATCATTTTCTTCCGTGAGATCATTCCACTCTGCCCGTGTCCAGGTATTGCTGTGGAAGTAGAAGGTCACGTCATAATTCCAGCCATTCGTGACCGTGACGTCTTCGGAGTAATGCCACACCCAGTTCTCGCCGACGCGCATCAGGAGCGCGCAGTTGGTGGACCCGTCCGCCACATAGATATCCAGCGCCAGAGCATTCTTGTTCGACCAGTTTTCATACACCTGGTCAAAGCCGATATAGGCCTGCCCTTTCACGGGCGAGCGATGATATACCGCAAAGGATTCACTCCCTTCCGAGACATACGGCATGTTGGTCTGGACGGTCAGCGCCCGCGCGTCGGAGTCATTCGCGTCAATTGCCCAGCGGCGCAGGCGGTTGCAGGAATCCCACGGCGGGGTCTGCGCATAAACCTTTATGTTCGCGGACAGCGTGTTGTCCTCCGTATCGCTCTCGCCGGGCACAACCTGCGCCTGCGCGGTAAGCACATGAACCGCATTTGACGGGCCCGTCCGGTTGTCCCAGATAAAGATGGTATTGGTTAATCCCCCCGGCGCGAGGGTCACGGTGTTGGTGCCGGCAACGGCTCCGGAGGTACTGTCCGTCAGTGTCACCGTAAAGGTCTCGCTCACGGATCCCTGGTTCACTACCGCCACATCAATGTAGGTGCGCGGATAGTTCACGACCCAGTCGTATTCCCGCACCGCGACCACCGCTACATCATGCGTCGTCCCGCTCACATCACCGACGCGACGGACTTTTACCGCCGTATCCTTGTTGAAATCAGGAACGGTTACCCGCAGGGTTCCTGTCGGCGCATTCGCATTGTACGCGGTCAGTACGCCTTCCTTGCAATTCCACCATTCCAGATTGTATTTTCCCGGTAAAAGATCATTGATCTGGAAGACCGCATCTTCGGCGATAAATCCATTGGTCCATGTGCGGTCCTGAATCCACGCAAAGGCAAACTCCTTGTTGCTGCTGATCATGCCGTAGGTGTTGTAGGCATACGAACCCACGGTGATATTGTCGAGATAGATCGGCCCGCGCAATATTCCTACGTCGCCGAACTGGAATTTGAACCCGCTGACCCGGGCCGCCCGCTCCGCGTCCGGTATGTATTTCAGGTCGAGCTCGAGGTTCCACAACATCCCCACCGTCAGCTTTTTCCATCCGCCGCTCTCCCGGATGTCGCCGCCGTATTGATTGGTCGTGGAATGCCAGTCCCAGGCATCGGAGGCATCCCGCGTAAAGACCTCAAGTATGGAACGCGGGTCCTTGTTGATGCCCAGCAGGAAGCCGTCTGGCTGGTCTTCAGGATGGTAGAACTCCGGTATATAGACATCCATTTTGATCGTGCCACGCGGCCAGTAGTTGGTGGACCAGTCAAAGGAGAAGCCGTCCGTGGCATATTTTTCAATGCCGGAAGGCCCGTTGGGCATGTTGTCGTAGGTGTCCATGTTAATATCCAGCCGCAGGGCGTGTCCGCCCTCGGTGGCGTGGTTGGTGACAATGGAGGCGTTGGTAACAGCCGGCCCCCAGGTGGACCAGTTGTCCATCCCGCTTTCAAACCCAGCCAGCAGGATCGGCTCCGGTTCATTGGGCATGCGTGTTTCCACATCCGCCGGATGCAGCCCCAATTTATGGAACTCGATATCCGCCATGAAATCGGAAAGGATTTTCACCTGGTCGGACATGTCGTCATACCACGGGCCCATTTTGGCATCCCCGAACCACGAAAAGGCCGGGGTGGTCCACATCATCGGGGTTATCGGCGCGCCCGCGGCCATCGCCGGCCACAGGCAGACGCGCGTATAGTCCGGCTCGAAAAGCTGCCATTCCACCGTGCCTATCTCGCCCAGCAGCGACGGCTTTTCATATTCCTCCGCTAGCTCATGATGATATTTGGCCACGGTGACCGGCGGGGTGATCCAGCTATACAGATCGGCATAGACATGCAACTGCGGGATATCCACCACCGGGAATCCATCATGCCAGTATTCATCGGTTCCGAAACTGGCCGTCGTGGGATGACCAAACGGGTCGTTGTCCTTGAAGTAACTGTTGATAAAATTAAACCAGTACATGGTGTGATCCGCCCCGTCACATTGATTGGTGTTCATATTCTCATAGGGGTCTTCCCCGAAGGCCCCGGCCTTATTGGTGGCCCACTTGCCCTGGTAATCAATGCAACTGGCCGAGTCCGCGAATGTTCCGAACAACTCCGAGACCAGCGCCCAGGTACCCACGGCTTCAGAATAGCCCCACCGCGCGATGATGTAGCGGTACAGGCGCTCCTGGTATTCAAAGTACACCGGATCATAAAAGAATTTCTGGTTCATGGGCGGATCATCGAGTTCGCTGAAGGCGTTGATGTACCATTCCGGCTCGCTGAATTTCTGGTCAATCGCCTTGGCCCAACTGCCATTGATCCGCCATTTGTGATGATTGAAATCGCGAATGGAATCATGGGGCCAAATGGTAACCACCAGCTTGACGTCATATTTTTCCGCATGCTCGAAGGTGCGGTCCACCTCCGCGGCGCGCCCCTGCTCATAGGTGTCGTACGAAGATTTCTCGCGCCAGGTATCCGCCGGGTTGGCCGGCTTGACCGTCAACAGCGTATCCCAGGGGGCAAACCACCAGTGAATCATATTAATTCCGTGCTCCTTGCAATTGGCAAAAAGACCTTCATCATCGGCATCCCAGCAGTGGCAATAGCCCTTGCCGATAAAGGTGTTGTCGTCGTGATGCTCCAGGTAGCGCGGGTCATCATCAGACACCCGTATCCACCCGTGCCGGTCACTCTCCACACACGTGAAGGCATGCCCCGAAGAGGTGTCAGTCCCCATATGATTCCCCACACTCACCGAATACGTCCAGCTTCCCAGGTCCGCCGCGGCAAAGCGTATGCGCCAGCTTCCCTGGCCTTTCACATCGTCCTCGGTTTCCATGTAGAACCCGTTGACCGTCCACTGGCCGCCGCTTGGCGAGGTGAAGGTCGCGTACAGGTCCACCATGTTCGGATCAAACGGATTCAAGCCATCCACGTTGTCGAGTCCGACAATGACTTCATACTTGCTGTACCGTCCAACCGTATTGGTCACCGCGGTCACACTGGTGATTTCCGGCGCGGCTTCGGGTTCTTTGGCCATGACGCTGATGGAGTCGATGACGACCGGCCCGGCCCACACATCCCGGTTGCCCCAGGTCAGTTCAACCCCGAATTCATCTGCATTGTTCAGTACATCCACCGGCAAATCCGACATATCCCATGTCATCAGGTTCCATTGGCACGGCTTTAACACCTCTTCCGCGCCCAGGTGGTAACTCCAGGAATCCGTGTGCGAACGCAACACGAGACTGGCCCGAACGGCATGATGCAGGTTGTCCGGCGCGTCACAGGGCACCCAGATATACATCTGCATCACAGGCGTCCATACCAGGTTTTCGTTGTCCACCTGGTCCCAGTCCTTGATGTAACATTTCCCGTATCCGGCGCCCTGCGGAGGCGTCACCACCAGCGCCCCGGCGTCCGGGCTGCCCAGGCTGTTGGTCCAGGACAATACCGCATTCCCCGATCCCCAGTCTTCATCGGTCCAGTCCTGTTCATCTTCACGAAACGCGTACAGGGTCCGGCCCAGGATGGGGAAGCTCGCGGCATCAATAAAGATCGGGCCCTCATAATCAGAGCCGCTGCCACCATGCGTCAGCCGCACGCCAATCGCGCGAATGCGGGTCGGATCGAATGCGCCATCTACCCACCCACCCGGCGGAGTATTGGTGGAGACCGTAATGCTGTATGTAATCCAGCGTCCCTCTTCAATGTCTGTTTCTTCCAGGTAGATAGCCCGCCATTCGTCGTCCTTGGCATACACCTGAATCCGGTTGGGATTGGCTTCGTTGCCGCGCGCGCCGGTCGGACAGAAGACACTGATAGAAAGCTCCTGCCCGTTCAGGTTCACCGGGGCCACCACATTGGGTGGCGGCGCGTATTCCATGTTGACCTCGGCGTCCCCCTTACTGTAGGGCCAGGTTCCGTTTAAATCCACCATGGCCTTCAGCGCGCCCTGGCCGTGTATGGCCATTTCAACCGTCTGCACCACCGCGGTTACCGCGTACCCGGTGCCTTCATTGAGATTGGCGTACCAGTCCTCCTCGTCCAATTCAAAGTCAAACCGCACATGATCAAAATCAGCCTCCTGCACGGTTACGGTAATCTCCGCACTGTCCACCTTGCCATCATGAATCACATACCGGAAGGAATCGCATCCCGGGGAATCCAGTTTGGGCTTGTAGACCAGATTGCTCGGCGCCGATCCAAAAATCCAACCGTTGGTCGGTTTTTGCATAATACGGTATGAAAGAAAATCTTCATCGGCGTCGTATCCGTTGAGGAATACGGGCGTCGGGTCCACCGGATGCGTGATCACGGTGAAATTCGTGCCGTACGGTACATTATTGGCCGGGTCATTGGTGGCCACATTACGCGCATTCATGCGGATGGCGTGGGCCTTGATAATCGGACAAACCGGATCGTCGGCATACACCACAAACCCGTCATCCCGTTTGATCTGGATGTCATCAATATACACATCACCCGTCCCCGCCGGCAGGTTCTTGAAGACCAATCCCACCTGGTGGACATCATCCAGCACATTCGAGGATTCGGAGGGCATGTACACGGGGATATTGATCAGGTAATTGGTGCGCACCACTCCGTTGCTGGTCCAACGCCAGTCGCTGGCGCTCAGATCAAACATAATCCGGTTCCACCCCGAAGTCACTGTGTAGAGCGGCGTTTCACAGTGATACGCCGGGGTGTGCCCGACCAGCGTCAGGGCCACATCCATATCCGCGCCGGATGGATTGTAGAAATTCCAGAAGAACTTGGTGCGGTTGATGCCGTGGGTGGGCGGTTCATTCGTGCTGTCTTCATCCACGCGCAATACCCACTTTTCGTTGGTCGGACAGTTGAATACGGCAAAATCCTCCGTGGTGACATCCCACGAGAGTTTAAGGGCGTACGTGCCCTGCAGCACATGGTCTTCACTGACCGCAATACCCGTGGCCGCGCCATTGGTGGTTACGGCCACCCAGGGTTCCGTATATTCACAAAGGTGGAAGGGATCATCCCACATGCCGTCGTACCCGTAATTCCAGAAATAGCCGGCCGGGATACCCGAGTTTTCGATGTGGTCGTAAAATAACTGATACACACTCGCCCGGCTTTCAAAGGTATACTCGGGTGTTCGCGTCAACTGCACCTGGCCGTAGGACCCATTAAAAACCCAGCCGATGCCGTGTATTCCGAATTCTTCAAGGATCATCGGCTTTTCAATGACCCGGTGAGCGTCATACCAGTGATCATTGATCCACTCCAGGCGCTGATCGGCCCCGTTGTAATTGGTGCGCCAGACATTGTATTCCTTCTGGTCGATGTAAATGCGCGCCGTACAAAAATTGATATTTGAATTTCCCGAACGCCATTCCCCTTCGATTGGATCACGGTTGGTATAGAATCCGCCCTGCCACTGGACATAGTTGGATTCACTGCTGCAATCGCTGATATAGTCCACCCCGTGTCCGCGTCCGCAACCATACAAATCACACGTCGAAACACCCGTCGCATAGGTTCCATAGTGATAGTAGTTGTCCGGATAGACCTCCCAGGGGATTTCGTCCGCTTCGTCATACGTCCATACATACCCGCCCTCCTGGCCGTTACCCAGCATATGATTGGTGTCCAGCGAACGTACGAAATCACTCATCTCGTGAAGCCAGTTGTGAATGGTCCTGCCCGTAAAGTCAGATTCACACCGGGGCTCATTGACAATTTCCCACGCGAAAATCGTGGGATCATCTTTATACGCCCGCCCGGTGATGGTGTTTGTACGAGTCAGCAGTTTGGTGACATAATCCTTGTACCATTGCTTGCAATACACATTGGTCCAGAACTGGTCATGATACAGGACTCCTTCTTTGGGCAGGGTCAAATCCACAGTTTCGGGATGTTCCTTCGCCGCCCAGTGAACATACTGAAACACCCCGCCGTTGTGCGCCCAATTGTCCACCAGGGCCAGCATGACGCGGATGTCACGGTGCCCCGCCTCCGCGACTATCCGGTCAAGGTGCTCAAACATGACTTCATTCCAGACCCCACGTTCCGGCTGGAAGCTATAGGGTTGCCCCTCCTGCATCGCCCAGGTGCGAACCACTTTGACGTGATTGGACTGCGCCCAGTCCAGGCAGTCGCGCACAATGGTATCCGGGACCGTTTGGAGATATTCAATGTTGGCGCCGCAATGATAGAAATTCGTGCCGTCCAGCACGAATTTATGGCCGGCGCTCTCCACAAACCCGCTGGTGATCAACTGGTAATTGGTGCGCGGCTCACTGCCCGCCGCGACCACCTCATCCAGGTACACCGTACCGCTCCAGGGTTCATTCGCATACAACAGGATATTGATGAACCCAATCTCGGACGTGTCCATCGGACCCGGAGGAGACGGGAATTCCGCCAAATTGGTGGCATACTGCGTGGGGTCATCCAAGTCAAACTCCAGATAAATCCAATCCGATCCCCCTACCGGCTCCACATTGAAATACCACTGGTCGCTGATCTTGTCATAGACATAAAACTTGGCCATGAAATCCGCGTCCCCCGGCGCCGGATCAAACCGGAGTTTGGCCTGGAGGCGACGATGATCCTTTGTGCTCAGATTCAGGGCGGGTTCATAGGCGATTTCAAACACACCCTTCTGGAAGGTATAGAGGTTCGTTGTAACCACCCCCTGCGCATTGGTAACAACCTCGGCGCTGTTATTGGTTACAAACACCGCATCCGCCGCCAGGGCTACCGAGCCATTAAACCCCTCGTTGGTCGCATAATAGGTGTTGGTCCATGCCTTGGCCATCCAGCCTTCCGGATTCGTGTCCCATTTCCACCACTCCTCCTGGCAGGCTGTCTCCATGTCATAGAAATGTTCAGTATTGGTAATGGTCACCGGCGGGTCAGGCGGGACATAGACATCACCAAACCCGGCGGCATCAATATACAAGGGCCCGTTATATTCGCCATATCCCCGCCAGTATACCTGCAATCCAAATTCTGTGACATTGGTTGAATCGAACCCGTTGGTCGCTGTGATCGTATGTGTCAGGGTTTGGGTTGTAATGCCCGGAGGAATGCGAAAGGCGTCCCATGGTGTTTCCTGATAATTATAACTCGAATCCTTCACAAAGAGCCGTACCTGTGTCCATGCCCAGCTCTGAGCGTTTGCACCCGAAGCATTCGTGGGGCAATATACCCGCATAACCACCTGCGATCCCTGCAAATTCACCGGAGCAAAGGTAACGCCCGCCCACGCCTTATCCCCATCATTGGCCAGCTCCACATCCATGCGCAACGACCCCGTGGAAGACCCGTATCCCCAGAAATCCGACTGCTGCACGTTGGTACACAAACCGGAGTCCCAGCTCAGTGCCACCCAGCTATCCTCGCCGGACTCAAACTCATAGACCGCCGCCCATGCTGAACCCGCCAGACCGATGACCATGCCCATACACACTACCATCGGGAACCAACCACACCTCATTCTTGCCATATTCATAACTGACCCCTTCTTATCGCTTCGCGCGGAAGCATTCAAACCCGCCAAAAAGAGCAAACGTTTGCTCTTTTTATGCTGCTCCAACGACTTATATATTTCGTTAAATACGTGCATGATTATTTACAGACTAACCGGAATCCTCTTTTTTGTCAATAGCAAAAATTCGCCTTTTTTGCTGTTTTTATTAATAAGCAAACATTTGCGCCCATCTTGGCTTGATATGGTGTTTGCGTTTCTTTGGGCATCAACAACACCCTCCGCCGAATTTGCAAGGGGTTTGGAGGCGGCGAGTAGCGAAGGATGGCGCGTTGATAGTGGGGGTGAAGACCGGGCCGAAGACGGTGTAGCGGGGGTTCCAGTTGGTGGCGCCGGGGCGAACGGTTGCCAATATGTTTCCGCGAAGCGGTTCCGTTCAACGTCCCGGCTCACCGTCAGGGGTGGAGCGCCAGCGGAACCCCTGTACGTGTGCAGCCGATGGTTCGGTTTTGATCTGATCTCAGCGGCGGCATCGTCCAACTGCCAACCCGCCCAAGGCTAGGAGCATCAGCGCAATCGTCGAGGGTTCGGGGATGATTTGCCATTGGAAGTTGTCGATGGCGTAACTTGGTGAGCCGAAGGGTCGATAGAAATTCACTCTATCCAAGTCCTCGCTGGGATCTAGCGGATTATCGACCAGAAGAGGAGAACCATCGACAAGGAAATCGTAGCTGTCGCTATCCAAATCAATCAACAACGAGTATTCCGCAGATTGTCCGAGCGTCCATGTAGACACACCCTGGTCCCCGGTTACTTGGTCGAAAACGCGCACGGTGCCATCAAACAGGTAGCTAACGTTTATTAGTGTACCTGGACCCGTAGGACTATTGACAGTCATCGAACCCTGCAAAAGACTTTCACTGTTGTCCGTACTGAGCACTGCAAAATCCCAGCTCAGGGTCAGAATTTGCGAATCGAACGTTGGCCCGGGGAAGAACGACATGAACTCAAAGCCCGTATCATCGACAACCGCGACTTGGCTTGAAAGGTCGGCGACGCCGCTGGAGATGGTCCAGCCAAAGCCGTTGTGGTCTGTTGGCCGGTCCGAACCGGAGCCCGTCACGGGCGCCGAGCCAAGAGTATGCGGAGGGTTTTCAAAGTCCACATCGTAGATAACGTCCGAATAGACGCCTATGGCTGCTGCCTGCAAGGCCGTTAGGACGAAACAAGCCAGGTATTTCTTCTTTATTACCGACCCCATGATAGCGCGTTAGTAGGAGTATGGTGCATTTTCTAGTTGGGTTATATTTCTTCTTCAGATATATCCGCAATTTTCATCAGTGATTTCAACAAACCAAGCTTAAGGGGTTGTGAACCATGCATGGGAATTACAATACGTTCACGGTGGCCGTCTTTGACATACACATAGTGACTGCCTTTTGTTCGAGCAAGCTTCCATCCTTTTCGAGTTACTGCTTTGGCTAATTCTTTACCAGTGACCTGTTTCACACGGCCAGCTCCAGCACCTGGTCACGCTTTGAATCGACAATCACTTCGTCAGCTGCATCAAACCACAGCTCGATAGCCTCTTTAAGATTGGCTTCAATCTCCGTAAGGCTTTCGCCTTGAGTAACGCATCCCGGCAAAGCAGGAACTTCCGCCCAGTAGCCGCCTTCTTCCGCAGAGTGAATTATTGCTTTTAAGTTCATCTGGGAAAATTAGCCGAAATGATAATATGCCTCAAGACAGAATGATGAATATTCACAATGAAAGTGGGGACAGAGCAATGCTGTACTGATTTGACCTGCCGCGCACGGCGTGCCGCGCATGTTTCGCGTCGAAAATGCCGAAAACGGCCGATTTCGGTGAAAAATGCCGAAAATGGGCCGAAAATGGGCCATTTTCGCACTTAAAAACGTAAAAAATAGCCATTTTTGGCCCATTTTTCCTTGAAATGGCCCGAATTTCCAGTCCCGAAAATTTTTCCATCCGCGCTTATCCGCACCCATCCGTGGCTAAATTCGCAAGGGTCGCTGCTTGTCCCGCCGTAATATATGAAGGCGGGTCCTCAGCGACTGGACGACGGGCGAGGATACCTTGCGCCGCGCCCTGCGTACGCTGGTCATTGAGGACCTGCCTTCATACATTACGGCATGACAAGCAATGACCCTCCCGGCGGGTTGGGCAACCGCGGCCACAAGGCTTTTTGAGTTATGTTACAAAAAACGCCCGTGCCGGGTGACCGGCACGGGCGCTGTGCTGTGTTCTTTTTCGAGATACCAACTAGTTCAATTCGATGGTAACCGGAACGTCTTTGACTTCATAGAAGGCGCCCAGTTCGGGCTCGATCAGGTAGCCGCGACAGACATCCATGAAGGTTTTTGAGCCTTCG
>RZZM01000544.1 GCA_009929845.1 Spartobacteria bacterium | reverse complement strand
CGGGTCGGCCTGGGCCGCGATGAGGATGTCCGCCGCGTGTCCGGGTTGTGTGTAGTCGAACAAGAGGGCATCGCGATTGTGTGTGTAGACCTCTGTCATCGCGCCGATGGCGGTTGAAAGCACGGGGATGCCCTGCGCCGATGCCTCCATGGCGCAGTAGGCCAGGTCATCGGAGTAGGGCAGTTGGACGAAGAAATGACTGGCGGCGAGGCGCTCCCGGATTTGTATATGGTCCAACTGCCACAGCGCAAGCACATGATCATGCAGGGAGAGACGCTTTATCTCAAACGTCAGCCATTCATGATTGGGGCCGTCGCCGATCAGTGTCCAGGTGAAAGGAATGCCGCGGTTTTTCAGTTCGACGCAGGTGGCGAGTACCCGGTCATGTCCTTTGGGCCAGGAGAGGCTGGCGACGGTGACCAGGGACAGATGGTCGGCGGCCGGCGGATGCGGAACCGGGGCGTTGAATGCTGCTTCAGAAACCCCGCGGCGCAGCACATGAATGAGGGGTTCATGTATGCCGAAGCGAAGCAGTTTTTCCCGACTGCTTTCGCTTGGGGTGACGACGGCTTGTGTTTGATGGGCCACGGCGAGCAGGGCCTGTCTTTGTTGCGCGGAGGTAAGCAGTGGCGCATATTCGTATTCGAGTACGTCGCCGCGCAATTCCATGACGGTGGGCGCCGAGGTGATGGTTTTTTTATATTCGGGCAGGAGGCTTATGCCGTAGTCGGTCAGCACCCAGGAGATGTTCCGGAAGTCGTTTGTCGGCGCAAGGTCTTCCAGGTAGACCTTTTTGACGGGGCATCGCTCTTCCAGGAGGGGCCATGCCGAGAGGAGGCCCTGCGTGGTGGCGTTTTGCACGCGCCGCGAAAACAGGAAACAGGTGGGAGGACGAGTGGTGTTCATTGCTCAGTGTCCCCATCAATATCAAAAATTTGTTTAACGCTCCGGAGCAGGCGGGGCACAAAGACCCGGGGATGATGGTGTTGCTCGTAGCGGGTTCGGGCGGCCTGTCCCAGGGCGGGCAGGTCGGGATTATCCATCGCGCGCAGACAGGCGCGGGCCAGCGCGTCGGCGGACATCTCTTCGACAATGATGCCCGCGTCGCCGACCTGTTCGGGGTAGCCGCCGGACTTAAATCCGATACAGGGTTTGCCGAAGGACATGGCCTCGAGGACGCACAATGCGAACGGATCGTCGCGGCTGGGGAGCAGCGCCACATCGAGTTGCCGATAACAGGCGGTGGTGTCCTGAATGTGTCCGTGAAACATGATGCGATGACTGAAGCCTGCCGCTTCGATGGTGCGGGCCAATTCGACGTGATACCCGGGGTCGAGGAAAGGCTGTCCGAACCAGTGAAACATGGCCTCGGGGCGTTGTCGGCATGCCGTGATGGCCGCCTCGACAAAGAAATCCGTTCCTTTGCGCGGCTGGATGGTTGCCACGGTTCCGAAGGAACGGCAGGGCCGGGGCGTGGGCGGGGCGCCTTCCTCGCGCGCCGCGGTGACCGGGCTGGAAACCCCGATCACCTGGATGCGCTCTTCCGGCACATCGAATGTGCGCCGGATGAACTGTTTCTGGTTGTTTGAGACCGCGAGGAAAAACGTGTGCCGCTTATCGAGGGCCTCCAGGCGTTGCGCCTCCCGCGGATGATAGCGTTGGTAGGCCTGGTAACACCAGTCGATGTCATGCAGGTAGATGATGTGCCGATGTTTCGCCGCTGCCAGCCATTCGATCAGGTCCAGGCTTGCCGGTGTCATCAGGGCGGTCAGTCCGTTGAAGATCAGGCCGTTGTATTCCGGGTCCGCTTCGGGTGGAAGTCGATTGGTCGGGTGGAAGCGGCAGACATCAGAAGGATGGGCCATGGCGGCATACCACGGACGGTTCGGGCCGTATTCAGGGCGGGTGTCCCTGCCGATGATCACCGGGATGGTACGTGGCTTATTCACCATGCTGTTCCAGGGCCGCGCGCGTGGCCTCGAGATAGGCGCGGCCCCACTTTTCGCAGGGTTCGAGGTGGCAGCCTTCGGCCCACTCGTTCCAGGCGTTGATAAAAATGATACGCTCATCATCCGGTCGATCAGGCGGCATCCGGGTTATGAGTTGCGCGAGCCATGCCTGATATATTTCGGGAGACGCATCCTTGTAGATGGCCGCCGCGGTTTTCCGGCGTGCGGTGTTGTCCCACGACGGCATGCAGCAGCGGTAGCGGAGATAATCCGGATCAGGTTTATTGAGCATGTTGCGCATGAGGGTGTCGTAGCTGTAGACCTTGTTATCCGGGACGGCGTCTTCGAGGAGGCGCGGCCCCGACTCGCGCCAATCCGGCGCGAACTCCACGGCACAGTCAAAGCCGACGTCTTCGGGAGTTCCTTTGGGGTGAAGCCCTTCCATTTTGGCCAGGTAGAGTTCGCCGATGCCCGCCTTCGCCGCTTCCTCGCGCCATATCTGCGCGGTGTCTTGCGGATGGGGAAAGAGTTCGGTGCGATAGACGAGATAGAGGGGTTT
>RZZM01000543.1 GCA_009929845.1 Spartobacteria bacterium | reverse complement strand
ATGCTCTTGCCCTGTTTTTCATTGATCAGTTTGATCGAGACAGGTTTGACCGCGCGCGCGCCAAAGGTGTCGCGTTTCTGGGGATTAAGATACGTGACCAGCACATCGCCCAGGAAGGTCGAGGTAAAGCTGTTCGCGGGGAAGCTGAGGGACTTTTCCATCCCATCCACCCACATCTTTTCTTCACGGGCGGCGGTCGTGAACAACCCGCTGGACAACACCGGACTGAACTGCAACTGCAATTCCCCGTTTTTATCCACCGAGAACGGTTTTTCGCCGATGGCCATGAGGATCAGAATGTGCACAAACTCGGCGGTGGAACCGCTCAGACGAGCCACATAGCCCGTGCCGTGAATGCTCTTGTCCGGATTCGCGCTGCTGGCGATGAAGGACGAGTTTTCCAGGATACTGCGGCCATAGACCGTGGCATCCATAAACGGCACCATCACCTGCTTGAAGTCTTCATAGAATTCCCGGTACAGCCCGCTGCGCAACAGCTCCAGCATGTACTTGTATTCCATGTGCATCCAGATGGATTCGTTTTCGAGCCAGCCGCGCGAGAAGGTGCGCGTCCGCCCGATCTCCATGACCTGGTCGCTCAAATCCTCGTTGACCTTGTACATCTTGAGCTTCTTGTCAAACACACCACTTTTCTTGATGCCCCGGTACAACTTGCGGGCTTTCTGTTCATCCTTTTCGATGCGCAGGAAGTGGACCGGCCCCTCGAGAAAGAGCGGCAACGCGGTATGCCGAATACTGGTCGGGCGGAAACAGGGGAAGCCGCGTCCATTGACTTTCTGGCGACGCTTCCCATCCGGACCGGTCTCGGTCAGCAATTTGTATTCGAGCACCTCGGTCCGGAAATAGGTCGGCAGCACATTGCGCTTGCTGTCCCACACTTTATCGATGCCGCGGTCAATCTTCTTGAGGGCCAGTTCCAGGAACGCCTTCAAGTCACCCAGACGAATTTCGGATTCTTTCCCGCTCAGGCCCATATAGATCTTTTCGCGGTAGTCTTCCTTCACGCTTGTCGCGTCATCCCAGAACTTGAAGTCCGCATCCCTGCCCTTGGCGGTCAGGTGTTTCTTGAGCAGCTTATTCAGACTGTCCATAAAGCCCTTGATTTCGACCGCCATCGGCCAATGCTCGCTATCCTTGAGCCCCAGCTCCTCAAAGGCGCTGAGCATATAAAGGATATGCCGTTTCAGTTCCAGCGTTTCCGAGATGCTTGACCCCAGCAGGCCCGGCAGGCCGTTGAGCGCATCATACCAGTTGGGCTTGTCCGATTCCATTTCCACGCCCACGCCGGCCGCGTCCAGACTGGCGAGCTTGTTGACCACCAGGCAGATCAGTTTGTTGATCAGCGTCGTTTTGTAGATTTCTCCCTTGCCGAAATCCGTGCGCACTTCATACGGACTGCCGGAGCGGCTCTTGATGAACGCGTCTTTCTTTTTGTCCAGATACACGGCGTCCAACTGCATCGGGTTGCCGTCCCACAGCACATATTTGTCCTTGCGGGGCAACACGACAAACGGGTTGTCAAAAAACGTGAAGTTCTTGTTCTCCATCAGGAGGTCTCGGGTTTTCTCCGGGAAGACGGCCAGGTAGTTTTCGAGCAGGTCCAGGTTATAGTGCCAGTGGTCCGACCAGTAACCGTGCCCGTAATCCGTTTCCTGATGCCGACTGCACACCGCCAGCAATTCGCCGAGGAACGCGTCCGCGTCCATTTTCAGTTTGATCTTCTGATCGGTCAGCGCGGCAAAGAAGTCCCCCGGCATGAACCGGTCCTGCAGCAGGGCCTTGACCGCGTCGATCTGCGGCGCATTAAACGCCTTCTTGAGCAACACATTCAGGGCCTTCTTGTCCTTGACGCTGAAACTGGTGGTGTTGACACCCAGCGGGTTGAAGCCATCAAGCTGCATCAGGTTGTAGAAATGCTCGGTATTGCTCGCGCCCACATCCGGATTGACCAGCAGGTCGCTGCGGCGGTTCTGGTTGATATCCCGGTAATTGCCATTGCCCTGCGAGTAATTGGTGGGCGTCAGGCAGTACAGATTGTAATCGCGCTCGAGGTCGCCATGCTTGCGGGAATAGAGGTGCACGGTGTTGCGGACCCCGTTTTCGCTCGTGAACGTGACTGGCAGTCCGCCGCGCAGCACGTTATCCAGGAAATTCTGACGGCAGTAGAAATCAAATTCCGGGTAGCGGCTGCAGGTGAAATTGCATTGCGAGACTTCATCAACCACCTGCGTATTCTGCACCTGCTTGCGGGCGACATAGTCATCACTGCTGATGACCGGGACCAGCTTGTTCAAGGCCTCCTCGGTCTTCGTCGTGCCGATGATTGAGTTGTAGGTAACGGTTTTGCCGACGGCCAGTTTGGCCGTAAAGTAGCCAAACGCACACGGGAGGTAATTCTCGAAGCGCTGATACGCGCCCGTGTCGAACGGAGTATTTTCCAGGAACAGTTCCGGATAGGTCAAATCCGTCAGTTGCCCGTAAATCGCCATC
>RZZM01000542.1 GCA_009929845.1 Spartobacteria bacterium | reverse complement strand
CTGATCGGCAATGATCTGCACCTCACCGACGTTGTTGAACGTCAGGTTCGTCCCGCCCGCGATTGCGGCCGGTCCGCTGAGCACGGCGAACGTCACCGGATTGGTCGAGTTGCCGCCGGTCGCGCTCAGGCCCCAGGTGTCGGTGATGATCATATCCGGGAGTTGGGCAAACACGATAGTCTGTGTGGCGGGGGCAACCACGAGGGTTGCCCGTATGGCTTGCGGGCTGTTGGTGGCCGTCGGGGAGATTACGGTATTGGTGGCAATGTATGTGCCGGCATTCAGCGAGGCGATGTCCACGGCACAGGTGAATACGGTTGAGCCGTATGGCGGCAGGGAACCGATGTTTGGTGTCGCGGTCAGCCATCCTGCGCCGTTGGCGCTGTAGGTAATGGCATTCGTGAAGTCGAATGCGGTTTGACCGAAGTTGGTCATGGCGCAGGACTGGGCATCCGGGTTCATATAATCGTATGTCGCTGCGAATGTCATGATAACCGGGTCCAGGCCGATGGCGCCTTCAGTCAGTGTCCGGACCGTAATCGTCGCCGTATTGGTGCCGATGCCCTGGGCATTTTCCGACCGGAGCCGATAGAAGTACGTTGTACTTTCCGTCAGACCGGTAACCGGTATATTCAGCGCCGTTTCGACAACGCGGCTGTTATAGAGCGGCAACATATTGCTGAAGCTTGTGTCCAGCGCCACATCCAGCAGGTAGTTGGTTGCGCCGATCGCGGCATTCCAGTTGGCCTGGAATGAATAGGTATCAATAGCGGAAGCCGCCAGGCTTTCCGGCGCGTCGGGACGGGCCAGGAATGAACTTTCGACGGTGTAAACTGTGCCGCTGACGTTCTGCGCGTAGACCTGGTAGGCGTTGGTCACACCCGCGATAATGCCGGTGACATTCATGGAGAAGGCGCCATCGCCAAAGGCGCCGCTTTCTGATGCACTGTAGACATTGGTGTCGCCTTCAACCTGCCAGATGATTCCGCGTACTGTGACGGCTGAGCCGTTGGTGGTATCAATGGTGGCGCCGATCGCGGCTGTCTGCGACAGGATGTTCGACACCGTCGGCGTTGATATTTCCGGTGTGGTTGGTGACACATTGAATACATTGGTCACGGTCGGTGCAACGATGTAGTTGATGTCACCGGCCTGGTTGGCTGCGATCTGCACTTCACCGACATTGCTGAAGCTCAGGTTGGTGCCGCCGTTGATAGACGCCGGGCCACTCAATACTGAGAAGGTCACCGGGTTGGTGGAGGCGCCGCCGGTCGCGCTCAGACCCCAGGTGTCGGTGATGATCATATCGGATAACTGAGCAAATGTAATGGTTTGTGTAAGCTGATTAACGGTCAGATCTACCAAATAACTTTGTGGGCTGTTTGTGGCATCAAAAGCAGTCACCTGCACCATACAGGTGTAGTGACCGGCATTGAGTGCTGATATAGTAATAAGATTGGTCAGGTGCGTGGCGCCACCAATGCCTACCGTACCATTGTTCGGCCAGGTTTCCATCCAGTTGCTGCCCTCAGGACCATACAGAAGTACGTTGGTATACGTGAAACTGCTTAAACCAACATTATCCATCTCCACGGACTGCCAAGCGGGATCACTACCGGCATAATTAGCAACAAATGACAGGTCATTGGTTGCCAGCGCAATTCCGCCGCCGCGCCCGTAACCGGCGAGGTTGACGACATACGGATTGTTTGTGCCGTCATTGGTGAAGTTCAATGCGGCCGATTTGGACCCGCCGCCGTCCGGTTCAAAGATCACGGTGAAAGCTTCGACATCACCGACCGCTACCGTTCCGGGCCAGGTAGTCAGTGTGAACGAGGACGCCCCGGCGCCGGAGGTGGATACCCCGGATATATTCAGTGCCGTGTTGCCACTGTTGGTAATGCTGAAGGTGTTGGTCAGCGCGCCCAGATTAACGATCAGCGCGCCGAAATCGGCGCCGTTGGCGCTGCTGGCCGCATCACCGCTGGCAATCGCCGCACCATTGGTTCCGAGTGCTGTCATTACCGGTTCATAATAGGTGAACGCATTGGAGCTGACCGTAACACCATGGCTGATAGAGTTGACCTCAACATCCCCGGTGGTTGCCGTTGACATAGCGGCGGTCACCAGGATTTGCGTGGCGCCATTAACCGTATCGACCGCGGCAGTTACGCCGGCCAATGTGACTCTTGTGATATCATCAAGGCCGCCGTTGCACAGGTTGGCTCCACTAATGATAACCGGGCAGTTGCCGGTCCAGAAACAACTGGAAGGCAGGAACGTCGCAATAGAGCCGGCCGGATTGTAGGTGTAGGCATTGGGCAGGATGGTGTCACCGTTATCGGAGGTCTGGATGGTGATGTCCACGGTACCTGCCGCGCCAAGCAAGGGCATGACCACATTGACCCAATTGACACCACTGTCAACAATGGCACTGACGTCAATACCGTCAACCAACACGTTGGTGATGGTCCCGAAATAGCCATTGGTGATGGTGATTGTGTTGCCGCCGGCA
>RZZM01000541.1 GCA_009929845.1 Spartobacteria bacterium | reverse complement strand
AAAAGCGATGAGGTGGACAACGACGATCTTACCGCCGGGACCGCTGTCCTGCACTGGCCGGAACCCACAGCAAACACCTGCCCGTTTGGTGCGCTCAAGGTCAAAAACGCATCCTCATCGGTATTCACGGGCGGCACCACGGCCCAGGACGCCGCAGACATCACCACCACCTATTATAACCTTGTCGCGGTGCCCACTGCCCCGCTGACATCTTAATCCCCCGGGGGTCTTCGGACCCCCTTTTCTGAAAGGACCGAAAATGGCTAAGAGAGACGTTGAAGGTGAAAAAACGGGTAGAACCGGCACCCTGGGCGAGATCGGAAAAGAACCCATCGAACCCGTATCCGACAAGGATTTTGTAAAGGCTGCCGAGCTGGAAGATTTCATGAACCAGAAACTATTGATCCGGGTGCATGAGGACAACAGTCCGAACGCATTGCCGGTGATTGTCGTATCAGTGAACGGTGTGAACCAGCCGATTATCCGGGGCCAGAAACAGGCTGTCAGACGGAAGTATGTGGAAGCCCTCGCAAGAGGAACCCATACCCGGTACGAGCAGCGCACTACCGACCCCGGACGGCCTGAAAATATTCAGATGGTTGAAAGGACTGCCATTACATACCCGTTCACGGTGTACGAAGACCCCCACAAAAACGGAGCCGACTGGCTTGAAAGCATCCTGAGAGAATGAATTATCTCCAACTATGCCAGAGGTTGAGGCAGGAAGCGCGTATTTCCGGGACCGGGCCGACCACGACAGCCGGTCAGTCCGGGGAGTACCTGAAGGTGGTGGACTGGATCAATGCCGCGTATGAGGACATCCAGAACCAGCACGAGACCTGGCGTTTCCTGCAGCAGCCGTTTTCTTTTACCCTGACGATTGGAACCCGGAACTATACGCCTGCTGAGGCTGGAGTCTCCAATCTGAGACGATGGAAACATTCGTCTGACGGCGATATCCGCTGTTACTTGGCCGCAGGAGACGAGCAGAGACTCTACTATCTCCCGTGGGATCAGTTCAGGGACATCTATCTGATCGGAACAAACCGGACCCAGACCGGAAGACCGGGGCATTTCTCCATCGAGCCGGACGATACCATCAATTTTGATTATCTGCCGGATCAGGCATACACGGTTGTCGGGGAATATTACCAGAATCCTGACGTGATGAGCGGTGATACGGATGAGCCCGTGTTTCCGTCGAACTACCATCTTGCGATTGTGTACCGGGCCTTGATGTATTTCGGGGCCGATTATGCCGCCGAGGAAAAATACACCCACGGGCAGAACGAGTATCGGAAGATCCTGAGAAGGATGGAACAGACACAACTGCCAATCTTGAGTTGGGGGGCCCCGCTGGCATGAGAATAGCCAAGGTCAAGCCACAGACAGACTATATCCGCCTTGAGGGGGGATTGGACCAGATATCCCCTGCCCTGGTGGTGCGTCCCGGATCTCTCTTGGCCGGGATGAACTACGAAGCAGGAACGCATGGCGGATACAGCAGGATTGACGGATACGAGCGATATTCCGGGCAACCTTCCCCTTCGGATGCGACATACACGCAGATGACAGCCACCGGGACCGTCACAGTCGGGCAGACTGTTACAGGGGTTACGTCCGGGGCTACAGGGGTTGTGTCAAGGTTGTTGACGGGAGGGTTTGACCTGACCAAAACATCCGGCACGTTCCAGGTGGAAAACTATACCGTGGGGGGCGTGGCAACCGGGGCGATTACCGCAGTCAATGTACAGGGGGGATTGACGGCGGAAGAAGACGCTATTTCCCTGAACGCCGCCGCTGACATTTACCGGGCCGACATTGCCGCTCCTGCCGGGTCCGGGGCGATCAGGGGCGTGGCTATACTGAAAGGGACTGTTTATTGTTTCCGGGACAATGTTGCGGGAACGGCAGGTCTGATTTACAAAGCCACGACTTCCGGGTGGACTGCCGTCACGCTTCACCATGAGATCAGTTTTGATACCGGCACCGGGCTTGTCGAGGACGGCGACACCATTACGCAGTTGACCTCCGGGGCTACAGCGACAGTTGAACGGGTGGTTCTGGAATCCGGGGCATGGGGAACGGACGCAGCCGGCAGACTCATTATCAGTGGGATCACCGGGACGTTTGACGCAACTCACGCATTGCAGGTATCAGCGGCGACACAATGTACCTCGGCGAGCCTGGCAACACAGATTACCATTTTATCGGGTGGCCGGTATGACATTGTTCCGTATAACTTTTATGCCAGCACCGACACAAAAAGACTGTACGGGTGCGACGGCAAAAACCGGGGGTTTGAGTTTGACGGGGACGTGTATGTGCCGATTTCCACCGGGATGCCAACCGATACCCCGGAAAAGGTGTATGCCTACAAGTACCAACTGTTTTTCTCGTTCCGCGGGTCTGTGCAAAACTCCGGCCCCGGGACACCTTACGAATGGACCGCAGTTACCGGATCGCTTGAAATCGGGTTGGGGGATGACGTTACCGGCTTTGGGCAGTTGAGCGGCGG
>RZZM01000540.1 GCA_009929845.1 Spartobacteria bacterium | reverse complement strand
TCTCCAATTCCCTGGATTGCTGTTCCATTGAACGTTTGCTCAGTACCGATCAAACCCTAATTCAAGCCATTTCAGATGTCAAGAATCTCCGCAGGGCAAAAGGAGTCTTCTTAAACGGCAACGCCGGATTTGAGGCTACCGCAACCCGGCGGCGAGCCGGTAGAGCCAGTTGGCGGCCAAAAGTAAAAGCAGCAGGATCGTGATGTATTTTACACATCCGGGCGGCGGACGCAGCCAGGCGCCGCGCGTGATGCGCACGCCCCGGATCAGGGCGCAGGCGTTCACGAGAAAAAGGACAAGCAGCAGGGCGAACAGCGGCACGGCGAGCGGGCAATTTTCCCAGGCGGCGCGCGCCTGTCCGTGCAGCAGCAATTGAAAGGAACGGGTGAACCCGCAAAACGGACAGGGATAGCCGCTGTACACCAGAAAGGCGCAGTCAGGGAATGGAATCCGTCGCAGCGGAACAAAGGCGATGATGAGTCCGGCCACCCCCGCCAGCATCACAATCGGCAAATGCAGCCCGGCGCAGTCCCACCATGAGGCCGGACGCTCGACCCGCAGGAATCGAGCGTCCCTGTGCCTGACATCATTGGCGCCTGGCGCGACCGTCTTCACATAAACCGGCGGCGTCACTCACCGGGCTTGTCGGAGGAATCCGCGGAGGCGTCATCGACGGGCAATTCTTCCGCCTCGACCTCGATGGCCCCGCCGCCGGTGATGTCTTCGTAGGCGACCGCCAGGATGCACAGCGCGATCGGCAACGTGATGACCGAACCGATGCCGCACAGAATGCTGCCCGCCCCGGCAATGGCCATCACCAATATTCCGAAGCCCAGGAACGGCCACAGGTTCGAACGAATGATTTCAAAGCCGGCCTTCAACGAAGCAATACAATCCATGCGCTTGTCCACAATAAAGAAAATCGCAAACATGGCCATCGCGTTGAGGACAAAGACAAGCAGCAAAACCAGGATTGGACCAAGGCAGAAGACATGAGCCAGAATCCCGGCCCCCACGATGGACGCGACCCCGATCAACAGGTACAGCAAAAACGAGGGAACAAAAAAATCAAAGCCCTTGAACAGCTCGCCCACTTCCGGTTTGGGCACACGGTTGGCCTGCAGCGCCCGAATAATCAGGATCATGCCCGCCATCATGGGCCCCGACAAAATACCGAATGTTATTGATGAGAGCGCCACCGCCACGAGGGACGCCAAAATCAGCATCAATGCATTGGCCTGAAACAAATTGAACCCCGACTCAATCCATACTCCAAATTTCACTTCTCGCTTTTCCATGTTTTCACTCCTTTAACATATACCGATGGAACCCTGTACTAACCGACCGCAGCATAGCGCGATGCAGCAAGGGGTCAAGGCAATATCCGCGCCTGATACCCCCGCAGACACTCCTCCAGGACCCGCGCCAGTTCCGCACAGGCGTCGGCGTTCCCGTTCCCCGCCTGCACCTCCAGCTCTCTGGCCAACACGGAAATCTCCGGCAACCCGATCGACCCGCACATCCCCTTGACCGAATGGGCCTGCTGCATGACCGCCTGAAAATCGCCCGCGGCCATCCCGTCACGCAAGCCGGAAAGGTTGTCCGTCAACTGCTCCACAAACACCCCCAGCAGCTCGTTGTCCAACTCAATGCCGTCCACGACAAACTCGTCGATGCGTTCATCCATATCCGGTATGACGCGAAGGATCAGTTCCCGGGCATTAAACACTACGCCGCTGTCATCCATGCTCAATCATCCTCCATGCGCATTTTTCCAACCATTGGAAACTTTTTTTGCCGTTTTTCCAATCATTGGAAACTTTTCTCGCGTTTTTTCCAATCATTGGAAAAATCGTACCTGTTTTTTCCAATCATTGGAAACTTTTTTCGCATTTTTTCCAATCATTGGAAACTTTTCCGGCCATTTTTCCAATCATTGGAAACTTTTTCCAATGATTGGAAAAATCGTTTTGGAGGCCGCTTTTTGTTGCGTGGCGGGGTCCGGGGGGGCATTATGCTCGCAAAATAACAAGGTTGGTTGCATGAGCTTGGAATTAAAAGTGGTTGATAATGTTTGTGTGATTGTGTTGGACGACACACTCGGGAAGCAGAATGTGGAGGCCTTCACGCAACTGTTCCGCAATGAAGTGCGTGAAAACGGGATGAGGAATTTTATCTGCGACGCGCGGCATCTGCGGTTTCTGGACACGGCGGGGTTGAGCGGCCTGATGGCGTGCCTCAAGCTGGCGGTCGAGCAGGAGGGCGACCTGCGTCTGGCCCATATGGGCGATGAACCGCTGTTGATTTTTCAAACGACCAATGCCGACAAGGTGCTGCGTATCTATGAGAGCGTGGCGGCGGCGCTGACCAGTTATCAGCACGAGTCGTGAGACGGCTTACTCCTCTTCCATCGGTGCGGCCAGCGCCCGCCGGATGGCGGTGGCCATGGCGATGAGCGAAATGCCGAAGAACATGAGGTAGATACCGATAAGGGTGCCCAGGAACCAGACCGCCGAGGTGGGCCAC
>RZZM01000539.1 GCA_009929845.1 Spartobacteria bacterium | reverse complement strand
CGCCTTGGCGACGCCGCTACGCTGGTCTGGGGCGAAGTGGACCTTGAACGCCGCCTTATCATTCGCAAGCCGCGCAAGACAGCGAGCCGGACGGGAAAGACGGTCAAAATCGGCATACCCGATATACAGAGCCACCTTCGCGCCTGCGGTATCGAGACGAACACCAGCACCCGAAACAACACAGGCCGAACACGTCCGGGAACTGGTTGAGGGAATGACCGCAAAGAACTGGAAGAAAGTAAAAGCCGATTTACTGGAGTTAACCGCAAATTGAAGGCCTTGACAATATACCATATCTGATATATGTTGGAATGTGAAATGAGTAATCAAAAACAAGATAAACCATTGGTTCTTTTGAAGGATGAAATCAAGACGCCGCCACTAAGCAAAGTGGCACGTATAGAAGCGGGTTGCCGTCTGCGTGATTTACAACAGGGGGTATCCCTGTCTATGCCGGATTCCCGACCTATGCCAAGTATTGGAAAGAATTGCCATGAGTTGCGAATCAAAGACGGGAATGTCACATGGCGAATTGTATACCGCATAGATGATGATGCCGTGGTGGTTGCGGATGTATTCAAGAAAAAGACCAGACAGACACCAAAGCGTATTATTGATGAGTGCCGGAAACGTTTTAGAGAGTATGACAGAATAACAGGGTAACATTATGGAAAAATCAAAACGAGCTAAATTAACCAAAGCGGGATATACCGTTTGTGATACACAGGAATTTCTTGGTTTGTCAGATGCTGAAATGGAATACATAGAGCTGAAACGGCTGTTGAGTCACCGATTAAGTGAAGCGCGTAAGAAACAGGGGATAACCCAGAAAGAAGCCGCACAGCAACTGCATACCAGTCAGACCCGCTATTCCCGTATGGAAGCCGCCGGGCATGAAGTGTCCATAGATCGAATCATCCAAGGTTGTTTTAACCTTGGTGTGACCCGCAAGGAATTAAGGCGGGTAATTTAATCCGGGCTGTACACCCGGCATGAAGCCACGTTCAGCATTGCACCCGCCGGGAGGCGCGAAAAAAGCGCAAGACTGGATTTCCATTACTTTGACAACCTGCCGGAATCTATCGAGACCAGCGAGACCGCCAGCGGGTTCTATGGCATCGAGCCACAGGAGGGGATACATATATCTTGGCGCTATACGGGGTGGCGTCCGCAACCGGGGAGCCGGGCGCATTATCGGGCAAAGGTCATCGGCAACGGGTACGAAAATTATCTGTGTGGCGGGGGCCGTGTCGTTGTCGAGTTGAACGCTGTGCCGGGGCCGACCGGGGCGCGGGGGGTATGCTGCCCCGCCAGACCACCCGGACGCATTCACGGGCATACCCTCATAATTTACAGCTATTATTGAACAATTTGCGCATTATACTTAGAGAAAACGGGGAAAAATGGGGGAAAAAAATGGTGGCGGCGCAGGGACTCGAACCCCGGACACGCGGATTATGATTCCGCTGCTCTGACCAACTGAGCTACGCCGCCATCAGCAATGGCAACGTAAGCTAACAAAGAAACGGGGTTTGTCAATCTCCTATTTCCGTCTTTTGCGCGTTGTCCGGCGGGGTCCAGGTATAGAGGCGAAAGGTCTTGCTTTTATCGGTGGTCTCAAAGGCGGTGGCGCTGCGGTGCTGGATAATCGTTTTATAATCGAAGGGCCCGGATTCCCAGTCAAGGCGGGCGGTTTGCAGATTGGCGGGGTAGATGGACAACTTATCGCCGGTCGAGGTAAGGAATCGTATGGTTTTCCCGCTGTTGTGCAGGCGTGTAAATATAACCTCCGCCCGGGCGGCGGTGTCAGGTTGCCGGCTGCTCCATATTTTCTGTCCGTTCATGACCTGCTTGTTGAAAATAAACGTCAAGGGGGTGCCCCACCAGGAATGGTCGGCAATAACGATATCATTTTCACCGATGTGATCGGCGACTTCCTGAAGCGCGGCGATGGTCCCGTTATGTTCAGTACTGCGCCAGGCGGAGGCGCTCCGGGCGGCATTGGCGCCGACTACAAGGACCAGGAGGAGGATGCTAAGCGGACGAACAATACGTCGATAGGCAGGCATGCGCCAGCATTGGTGAAGCAGGCTGGCGGCGGCCAACGCGCAGAGCGGGACGGTATACACAAAGAAACGCCGGGTGGCCCAGGGATACAGGTTTTTGATATGCTTATCGTAGATCATTAATGTCGTGGCCGCCAGCAGAAAAAGGATATACCCCCGCCACTTGTTCGGTTGTTCATCCTTCGCATAAAGGATTGCCGACACGCCCGCCAAGGTCAGTAAAAACAGTAGCGGCCCGAAGTAAGGCGTCAACCCCCGCAAGTTAAGATTGGCCTCCTCCAGCAGGGGCAACAGGGGATGAAACCACAACAGGAGCAAAACAAAGGGAAACACAACCGCCACGCCCCGGCACATATGCCTATACAGCGCGCCCACGCGCTTCCGGGCAACAGGCATATTCCGGACGGCCTGAAGGGCAATAATGATGATTCCCAGCAATACAGCCACGGCGGCCACCTGGTT
>RZZM01000538.1 GCA_009929845.1 Spartobacteria bacterium | reverse complement strand
CCCATCTGCTGCAGGTGGCCATGCTGGCCACGGATGGCGGGTTGCGAAGGACGACGCCCGCGGAGGCGGACATCAACGTGTTTGTGCGTCTGCCTGATTCGGTGGAGGTAAGCGCATGGACCCGGCAGCACATTCCACAGATCATCGCGGGGGCCCGCTCCGAGGCCGCCGTCGCGGTTGATGAGGTGGACCGCCTGCTCTGCGCGTTTGTCCACCGTCACATCGGCCCCACGCCCGCGGATGTCCGGCAACGCCCCATCCTCGCCGGCAACAGCATCCATGCCGACCTGGGCCTGATCCGTAAACAGCTTCCCCGCTTCGCCGCCTGCCTCCATTACCGCATGCTGGATGTCTCCGCCATCAAAATCATGTGGCAGCACACGTTTAACGGCCCTCCGTTCGATAAAGAAGACGCCCGCCTCGTCGAACAGTATCTCCCTTTTCCCTTTCCCCGCGATGCGCACGTCCTCCACGACGCCTATTTCGATATCTTCGCCTCCCTGGCTGAATATGCCTACTACCGCGCCCACCTGCACCCGCTGGAAAAATCATAAAAAAAGTTTCCAATCATTGGAAAAATTACGAAAAAAGTTTCCAATCATTGGAAAAAATGCGAAAAAAGTTTCCAATGGTTGGAAAAATAGCGTAGAAAGTTTCCAATGATTGGAAAAAACGCAAAAAAAGTTTCCAATGATTGGAAAATCGACAGGAACAGATTTTGATTCGAATAATCACAGAATGAACAGATAGAGCATTGAGCAGGAGGACAGACCATGTTTGAAGGCGCATATACAGCCCTTGTCACACCTTTCACGGCCAACGGAGATGTGGATTTTGAGAAATTGAAGGCGTTGGTGGAACGGCAGATTGATGGCGGCGTCGATGGTTTGGTCCCGGTGGGGACGACCGGCGAATCGCCGACGCTGAATGTGGAAGAGCACTTACAGGTGATCCGGACCACGGTGGAAACAGCCAAGGGCCGGGCCCTGGTTATTGCGGGCACCGGGGCCAATTCCACGTCGGAGGCGATCGAGATCACGAAAGCGGCCGCGGAATTCGGCATTGACGGGACCTTGCAGGTGACGCCGTATTACAACAAGCCGAACCAGGAGGGCTTGATCCGGCATTTTTCCGCCGTGGCGGAAATCGGCGTGCCGGTGGTGTTGTACAATGTGCCGGGCCGTTCGGCGCGCGAAATCGCGATTGATACGGTGGTGGAGCTGTCGAAACATCCGAACATCGTGGCCCTCAAAGAGGCGGGCGGCAGTGTGGACCGGGTCAGCCAGGTCAAACGCCGGTGTGAGATTGAGGTTTTGTCGGGCGACGACGCGCTGACTTTCCCGATGATGGCCGTCGGCGCGGTCGGCGTGATCAGCGTGGCGAGTAATGTCGCCCCGAAACTGGTGGCGAACCTCGTGCACGCGGTGCTTGCCGGGCAATGGCTGGACGCGGCGGAGCTGCACCAGAACTGTCATCGTCTGTTTTGCGATATGTTTTTGGACACCAATCCGATTCCGGTGAAAGCGGCCATGGCGATGATGGGCCTCATCGAAGAGGTGTATCGCCTGCCGTTGTGCCCCTTGCAGGCCGGCCTGAAAGACAAGCTCGCGGACTGCCTGCGCGCCTACGACCTGCTCTAGGACCTTATGGCGACCATCGATCCAGAGACCCGACGGAATCCTTCTCATGCCGAGGAGGATTCCAACTATCTGTACCACAAGCAGCCGCGCGGGATACCGCGACGGCATTCGGGGTCGCACCGCAACGAGGATGACGCCAATCGTCGGTTCACCGAGCGGAATGTCGCGCGTGAGACCTTCTGGCGGAATATCCGCACCTTTGCCTTCATGATTTTGGCCATGCTGGTGTTCCTGGGGCTGGCCTTTCACATTTCGCGCAAAAACTGGGCCGACAAGCAGACGCGAATTCGTCAACAGGGGCAGGTGGCGCAGGTCTCGACCGCGCACCCGACCGTACTCAATCTCACCCCGCGCGGGACGCCGCCGCCGGTGCGCGAGGCCATGCCGCAGGAACCGACGGAAGCGGTGAAAACCAAGGCGGAGCTGGTGCTTAAGCGCGCCCGCGCCTTTGAGTTGTCCGGCAATTATGAAGAGGCCATCGAGCGGTACCGCCAGGCGGTGGTGTTGTGGAACGCCATTCCCGGGGGGTGGACGGAACTGGCGCGCGCCCATGCCCACGAACAGCAGCTCAGCCAGGCGCGCGACGCCTATGTGCAGGCGCTGCAGTATGAACCCGGCAATACCGCGCTCATCAACGAACTGGCCATGATTTACCTGCAGCACGGCCAGACCGCGAAGGCCATCACCACCCTTTCGCAGGCCATAGAGTCCGATCCCCTGTACGTGCAAAGCTACATCAACCTGAGCCTGTGCCACCTTTCCATGCGCGACATGAAGGAAGCGGAAGAGGTCCTGACCGCTTGTGTGGACCGCTTTCCGGACAACGCCCAGGCGCTCAAGGACCTGGCCTACATCAAGGCCAGCAACGGGGATTACAACACCGCGCTTAA
>RZZM01000143.1 GCA_009929845.1 Spartobacteria bacterium | reverse complement strand
AAAAGCATCATAATCGTATCTATCTGTTATGAAGCCATCTACATCTGTTAGAAAACGAATGTTGCCATGTCCATCATAACCATAGAAACTTGTCTGCCAAACTATACCTGTAGGTGTGTCGTGAAGTTGTTCTTGCGAAATTAAATCAAGACCATAACTGTAAACTTTGGATGCAGCTAGCTTACTGTTAATTAGCATCAATTCCTCCATGACTTGTGCGTAACCAGTCAGATTAACCGTATCAACAAGGTAATATGTTTCTACCCCATCCACAGTCTTCTTGACTCGGTTCCCGTCACCATCGTATTCAATTTCAACATTCTTTGATGCTGAAATCATTGATTTGATGCGGTTCTCGAAATCGTATTCGAATGCCTTTCCATCTGCGTCTATGGTGTTTCCATTATCATCAGATGTATCGCTACCCAGAAGATCGTTGTCGTCGAAGGTATTAACTTGTGACGGGATACCGAGAACTGTGGAGTTCATAGCCAATCTGTTGCCAACAGGATCAAGGTTGTAATCAATATTGCCAAGGATGGATGCACCAAGAATTGATTCTTTGGTTAGACGATAAAGGTCATCATATTCACATGAAATATTTCTACCATTACCTTCCTGAACACCAAGGCGATGGCCTGTTGAAGCTAATGTATAAGCGTAGCTTTCCATGGGTGTTGTTAACCTATTAATCGCCATATTCGTCAATCGGTTCAAGTTATCATAGTCATAGAATGTGTTTACTCCATTAGGATAGATGAAACTTCGTAAATTACCAACATTATCGTAGTTGTATTGCGTCAGCCCGGTTGTCGGGTTGATGGTGTTCCTCAGCCGGTTGAGGGCATCGTACTCGTAGCTCAAGTCGGTGCCGTTCACGTTGGAGGACTTGATGGTCAGCAGGTTGCCGTGCAGGTCATAGGTGTAGCTGAGGGCACCTATGGGTGTTGCCTTGCTCAGCAGTCTGTCCCGTTCGTCGTAGGTATAAGTTGTCGTTCCGTGTTCATCCGTCATGGAGGCCCGATTGCCGCGGTCATTATAGGTGTAGCTGATGGTTATTGGCGTTGGCACTTCACCGTGTTTCGCCAGTAGGCGGTTCATGGCGTCATATTCATAGGTGATGGTGTTGCCGTTAAAGTCCACCTTGTTGGTCATGTTGCCTGCGGCATCGTAACTGTAGGTTTCAACCTGTCCTTCCGGCAGCGTCCGTTTGACGCGGCGTCCGCGGCTGTCGTATTCGTAGGTGGTAACGTGGCCATTGGCGTCGATCTGGGCGGTTTGATTTCCGGCTTCATCATATACATAGCGGGTGACGTGGCCCAGGGCGTTCGATACCGCAACCAGTCTGTTCAGCGCATTGTATTCATACCAGGTCGAGATGCCGGCCTGATCGGTTTTTGATGCCATGCGACCGAGCAGATCATAGGCCGTGGTGACAAAGGTGTTATCCGGGAAGACAGTTTTGACGCGGCGATTCAGCCGGTCGTATTCGTACGCGGTGATATTCCCGTTGGCGTCTGCCATGGACAGCATGCTTCCTGTTTCGTCATATTCATAGTCCGTGACCTGGCCCAGGGCGTTGGTGACCGTGGACTGCCGTCCGGCGCACGCGCATCCTTCCTCGTAGCCGTAGCTGGTGATGTTGCCGAGGGCATCTATGCTTTGGATGGTGCGCCCGCCTTCATCGAGCACCGTCTCTTCGACAGCGCCATCCGGATGGATGGTATGCATCTGACGGCCCAGCGGGTCGTATACAAAGCGGGTGACAAACCCGAGCTGGTTGGTTTCCGCCACTTTGCGGCCTTCCGGGTCGTAACCGATGGAGGTTTCGCTGCCGTCCGGATAGATGGTCTTGATGACATCTCCGCGGTTGTTGTAGACGGTCTCCGTGATTCGGCCCAGCTCATAATGTCAGAATTACGATGTTTAGGCGTCTTTCACATCGGTCACTTCTTCGTCTAAGATTGTATTAGCAACATTCTTTAGTATTGGATTCGAATTTGAGAAACTTAAATTAGTAATGGCCTTATGGATATTGGGATCATTTAATCTACCTTTTGCAACCTGAAGTGCAGCTAATCTTTCAATACGTTTACTCTGACTTCCTTCAATAATATGCAAAAGAACATCATTATTGAAACTTTCATATTTCAATTCTAATGACAAACGCTTTTCTAGTACTTCATGGCTATGGCGATCTATCCTCTGTGTAATTACCTTAACAATTATGTAAATTAGACCGCAAATTGATACCGTCTTGACTGCAAATAATAATAAATTGTCGTCACTCATTTTTACTTCATATCTCATATTTATTTATATATTCTTTTTAGCTCACTAAATAACTCAGAAATGCCGGGGACAGGGAAGGTTAAAATTGCCGATTTGGTCGTTTTTGACGGATTTTTGACGGTTTTTGCTCTGTTGCGCGCGCGGACTTGGCATGCGGCTCGTTGTACAGACTTTAGTCTGTCGCGCACGGCGAGCCACGCATGTTTCGCAAAAAATGCCCAAAAAACGGCCGATTTCAGTGAAAAATACCGAAATTATGCCGAAAATGGCCAATTTTTGCGCCCAAAACCGTAAAAATGGCCATTTTTGGCGGATTTTGCCGTTTTTGGCGAATTTTTTTTGCCATTTTGCGATGTTGCGCGCGCGCGGACTCGGCATGTGGCTCGCCGTGCGCGGCAGGCTGAAGCCTGGACAACGAACGGGCAGGCTGAAGTCTGAACAACAAGCCTCTTCCAGCGTTGGGATTATGCGTGATGCCCTATGTAATCGGAGGTGTTATTTGCCGTCAAACGGCGTCGAGCACTTTACGGATATGGAAAAGAAGGTCCTGGCTCTTGTAGGGTTTGCGGACCAGGCCCAGGGCGCCCTGCTTGATCAATCCCGCGCATCGATCGCCTTCGGCAAAGCCGGTGGTCAACAGGATGCGGGAATCGGGATTAAGCTCTTTGAGCGCGCAGAAGGTTTCGACGCCGTCCATGCCGGGCATGACCATGTCCAGCAGGATCAAATCAATCGTCCCGTTTCGCTGGCGCAACTCCTCGACGGCATCCTCGCCGCACCCCGCGCAAATCGCGGTGTACCCGTGGTCCTTGATAATATCCGATACCATTTGCCGGACGATGGCTTCATCGTCCACAATCAAGACCGTTTCGGAACCACCGATAGGTTTACGCGCCACCTTGCCGTTTTTGCGTGGTTCGGCATCCGCGCACGCGGGCAGATACACATGGAAGGTTGTGCCTTCATTGCGCGCACTCTCCACACTGATATCTCCGCCATGGTTGGACACAATCCCATACACGATGGAAAGCCCCAGACCGGAGCCGCCGCTCTTGCCTTTGGTGGTGTAGAACGGATCAAAAATATGCTCCATTACATCGGGATGGATGCCGCGACCGGTATCCCCGACATCAATGCATACATAGTCATTTTCGGTCGTATTGAGCATGACGCTGCGCTCACGCTCCGTCAGCGGACGACACTCCGTTTGGATATTGAGGGTCCCCGCCTTGTCCCCCATGGCCTCCGAGGCGTTGAGGCACAGGTTCATGATCACCTGGTTGAGTTGTCCGCGATCACCCAGCACGGCCGGCACATTCGGGTCGAGGCGCTTGTTGATCGTAATGCTCTTGGGAATGGAATGTTCGAGTATGCCCAGGGTCTCCTCGATGACCTGGTTCATGGGGACCGGTTCTTTCGAGAAATTGGTCCGGCGCGAAAACGCCAGGAGTTGCCGGGTCAGGTCCGCCGCGCGCATGGCGGACTGTTCAATCAAGCCAATCTGCCGGTGAATTTCGGATTGGGCGTCCACCTTGGAAAGGAGATAGGAAGAGAACCCGAGGATACCGCTGAGGATGTTGTTGAAATCATGGGCGATCCCGCCGGCCAGCATACCGACCGCTTCCATCTTTTTGGACTGGCGCAGATGCTCCTGCAAATCCTGCTGCGCGCCGTCGAGTTCATGCGTCTTGAGGCGCGCCGCCGCCTGCAGGGCCGCGACCGTCATGACCTCGATGTCGAGGTGGTCGTACTCGCGTTCTTTGGTGTCCAGCATGGTCAGCCATCCGCGAATTGCGCCGGAAGAGTCCCGCATGGGCACATTGATGCAGGTCTGCAAGCCCAGGCGCTGGACCACCGGGTCATTCGCATAGGGCGGCGTATTGAACAGGTTGCAGTAAAAGGTCTCTTCCCCGCCGGAGAAGGAGGCCTTCAACAAGGACGCGTCGACCCCGCCCTTTCCATCCAGCACCCCATCGGGCAAGGTCCCCGCCTCATGACAACTGCACACATAATTGACATCAAGGATATGGATGTAAACGATCAGGGGGCTGTACATATCATAAAGCAAATCGCACAATCCCTGGAGGTAGCCATATATCTCCCCGGGCAACTCGTTGATCATGGTCATGAAATGCGTCAGGCGGGCAATCAATTCCTGCGCCCGCTGGTGGCGCAGCTTGATGACCTTGGTTTCTTCCCGCAGGCGGTGCTCGCGTTCTTTCATGCGGGTGATGTCCCGGGCCACGGCCATGATACCGCGCGGACTTCCTTTTTCATCATGCAGGATATTATGGCTCTGCTCAAACCAGACCAGGCCGCCGGGGGTCTTCATCCGGAATTCCATCACAAAATTCAGGTGGTCGTCCGAACAGCGCTGGATGCCCTGCAGGACGCGCAACCGGTCCTGTTCGTAGATGATGTCCTTCCACTGCTTGGCGCCGGAAAAAAGTTCATCGGAGGTCACGCCCGTAATGCGTTCAAAGGCGGGATTGACCGAGAGGATTTCCGCCTGCATCGAGAGGATCATGATCGGGTCCGACGACTGGTGAAAAAGTACGCTGAAGCGTTCTTCGGCGGCTTCGAGGGCATAGGCCAGGCCCTTTTGCTCGGCGAGGTCGCCCGCCAGTGCGCAAATACCGGTCACGGCATGGTGCGGGTCGACAAACGGGAAGAGATAAACCCAGAAATGCCGGTTATCGCCGTCGCGGTGGCCCAGGCAAATATCCCGGATGCGCACGGCTTCTCCGCTAAGGGCCTGCCGCCACATGTTTTCGAAGGTCGGACGGTGCTCTTCGGCAATCAGGTTAAAGATGGAGCAACCTTCCAGCTCGCCCTGTGTCATGCACAGGTTGTCGGCAAGCTGGCGGGAGCTGTAGATCATGCGGCCGGTGGTGTCCGCCTCAATAAAAATCAGGGGGGAACTGCTGAGGATACGTTCGTAGCGCTGCTCCCAGTTGGCGGCTTCCTGCACGGTCAGGACCATTCCCGGGGACCCGTTCGGCAGGTCCAGCACCCGGCGCCGCATCATGACCTGGCGTGTCCCGTCGCCCAGGTGACAGACCGCTTCTTTCCACTGGACATCCTTATCCCCGACCGGTTCCGGACAGCAAATATCACTTATCGCGTTGTCCAAGCCCATCAAATCGCAGAAAAAAGCCCCCCTGGCCTGGGCCCCGGTGGTCCCCGTCATTTCCTCCGCGGCATGGTTCATGAAATAGACCGCCCGTTTTTCATCCAAAACGAACAGCGGCATATCCAACGACCGCACCACCTCATCTGTGAGATTATCTTTTGACATTACTGACGCTGTCATACTACTTACACTACCCGGTATAAACCCCATACCGCTATCACTACTTTCCGCTATACACTACCACCATACCAACATTTGGTGATTTTGTTAACACGAACTCGTTAATGGCAGATTCGGATCGATATCTATCCCCATGGCCCCCGGATCGAGCATGGCCTCATCGAAGGTGGCGCCAAAGGCGGCCACCATCGCCGCGTTATCGGTACAATAGGCCGGTTCCGCGATACGCAACCGGATGCCATACGCCGCCGCGAGGTCCGCGAGCTTGCCCCGCAGGCAGCCATTGCGCAGCACGCCGCCACCGCATACGAGGCTTGTAAATGATTCATTTTTCAGGGCCTGTTCCGTCCGGTCCGCGAGCGCATCGCAAATCGCCTCCTGGTAACTGGCCACCACATCCGGCAGGGCGCCGTTCGTCATCACTTCCGGATGCTGCTGCAAGTAGTAGCGCAATGCGGTTTTCACACCGCTGAAACTGAAGGTGTACTCCTGCGGCATAGGATTCTTCTGAAAAGGCGATCCGCCCCGCTGCTTCATGCCGCGCGGGAAGGAAACAAAGGCCGCATTCCGATTTTTGGCGGTTTTCTCGATGATTGGCCCGCCCGGATACCCCAAGTCCATCAGGCTGGCGCCCTTGTCCAGGGCCTCGCCGGCGGCGTCGTCCAACGTCTCCCCGAGGAGCCGGAAGGTATGCGGATCGGTCATTTCCACCAGACAGGTATGCCCGCCGGAGACCAGGAGCGCCAGGGCCGGGCAGACCTCTTCCACCGTCGGGGCATCCTCGCCCAGGAAGGCGGAAAACAGGTGGGCCTTCAGGTGATTGACCGGGATAAGCGGAATGTCCAGCCGCATGGCCAGCGCCTTGGCGGCGTTAAGGCCGATCAGGAGCGAACTGGCCAGCCCCGGTCCGTGGGTTACCGCCACGGCGTCCAGGTCCGACCATACAAAGCCGCTCTGCGCAAGCGCATCTTCGAGAATCTTCGGCAGCAGCTCCACATGGGCGCGCGAGGCGATCTCCGGCACCACCCCGCCATAGGGCTTGTGCCGCGCAATCTGGCTGTAGACCACGTTTGAACAGACCCGGTTGCGATGACGCCCCGCGTCGTCTTTGAAGGACTGCACCACCGCCGCGGAGGTTTCGTCACAGGAAGTTTCAATACCGAGAACAATCATGGGAATGAAGCAGGTTATTTCTTTTTGGCAAATCCGTTGTCTGTCTGGAAGAGCATGATGCCCTTGAGCACATCCACCGCCCGTTCAAGCTGCACATCGACGACTTTGGCGGGTTCTGCCTCGTCCCGTTCAGGGGGACCGGCATTCTCCGGACGGGCGCGCTCAACCATCAGCTTGTGCCAGTCTTCCGGCGGCATGGGCACCACGATATCCGGTTCAATCCCCTTTTCGTGAATGACCCGCTGACTGGGGGTGTAGTACTTGGCGGTGGTCAACCGAATGGCCGAGCCGTCCTCCATGGGCAGCACACTTTGCACCGAGCCCTTTCCAAAGGTCTTTTCCCCCAGGAGGATCGCGCGCTTGTGATCCTGCAGGGCCCCCGCAAAAATTTCCGAAGCGCTGGCGCTGCCGCCGTTGACCAGGATCACCATCGGCAGGTCCGGGTAATGAGTCCGTCCTCGCGACTTGAACACCTGCACATCTTTCGGGTTGCGGCTGCGCGTGGAAACAATCTCCTCACCGCGTTTGAGGAATTTGCCGGACACATCCACCGCGGCGCTCAACAGGCCGCCGGGATTGTTGCGCAAATCAATCACCAGGCCCCGCATCTCTTCTTCGGTCAGGGTCGAAAGCGCCTCCTCCAACGCCGCGGCCGTCGGCTCGTTGAACTGGGTCAGCCGGATGTACCCGATGCCGTCGTCAATCATTTTGGCGTCCTTGACACTCGATACTTCGATCACCGCGCGCTCAATGGTGACATCCTTCACCTCTTTTGTGTCGGGACGCAGGATTTTTATGATGACCTCGGTGCCCGGCTCGCCGCGCAACGTCTTCACCGCCTCGGCCAGGGTGACCCCCTCCGTGGATTCGCCCTCAATTTCAATGATTTTGTCCCCGGCGAGCAGGCCGGCGCGAAATCCCGGGGTGTCCTCCATCGGGGCCACAATCGTGAGAATCCCGTCCTTGATACTGATGACGATGCCCAGTCCGCCAAACTGGCCGGCCGTATCATCCTTCATATCCGTATACATATCCGGGTCCATAAACTGGCTGTGCGCGTCCAGCGCGGAAAGCATACCATTCATGGCGCCATACACCAAGTCCTTATAGGCGGTCTTATCCTCGTCCACATAGTTCTCGCGTATCTGCTCGAGCGCCTTGGTAAAGAGGGTCAGGTTGTCGTACGCCGATTCCCGTTCAGAGGGCTGCTCCGCCTCCTGGGAATACAGGCGCGCGCCCACCACCAGGTTGATGATCAATATGACCAGAACCAGCAACCATCTCCATGCCCTGCCTGTCGTTTTTCTTTCGTTTCTCATATCTTCCTATTATACCCCGCTTATCCAGGACGTTAATCAACTTTGTCCGCGATACTCTACGGCAGCCGCGCGTACATTGCAACAGGTTCATTCAGGGAAATAATAGGTGATCAAAAATCGCACGAATTACACGAATGAAGAAAACAGGGTTACTATCATTTTCATGTCACGATCGTGACATGAAAATGATAATTCAGGGCAAGCATCGCTAATTTTGATTTCCGCCTTCAAAGTTTCATGTAATATGTTTTTGCAAATTCAAGCGGTGCCTATTATGTTTACCTCGTCTTTTTAACACAAAAATAAAATGATGAGGTTATTTGATGAGCAAAGTAGGTTATCTGATTGTATTGGGCACGTTGGTTGGGGCATATGCGGTTGGCGCCCAGGAAGTCACGCAGGGGTTCGCCCCGAAAATCGTCTGCGAAGAAGCGGTCTATAATTTTGGCGAGGCGGATGACTCGGCCAGTATCGAGCACACCTTTATCCTCAAGAACGAAGGTAACGCAGTCCTGGAAATCACCCGGGTCCGTCCGGCCTGCGGCTGTACGGTCGCGGAATTGTCCGAAAAACTCGTGGAACCGGGCAAACAGGCCGAACTGGCGACCACCCTCTCGCTCAAAGGTCGCCGCGGGCACCAGCGCAAAAGCATCACCATCGAGTGCAGCGACCCGGAGAATCCGCGCTTCATGCTCTACCTGGAAGGCAATGTCGCGCGCCCGCTCGAAATCAATCCGGACCGCCTCTTCTTCGGGCAGATCGAGCCCGAAACCGCCGACGCCAAAACCATCACGCTGACGAGTAAAAGCGCCCCCCTGACGATTACCGAGGTCTCCAGCTCCATTGCGCAATTCGTGCCGCGCCTTGAGGTCGTAGAAGCCAACAAAGCGTACATCATCCATGTGGCCGCCAAACCGCCGCTCCCCGAGGGCCACCTCAACGGATTTGTACGCATAGCGCGCGATGGCGGGCAGCCGGATATCAACATCCCGGTTTCCGCGGTGGTTGCGGGGCCCCTGGCGGTGGCCCCCCGGGAAATCATGATGCGCGCCCAGGGCGATCCGGTGACCCGGTACGTGGTGATTCGCCCCGGCAGCGTAAAGGAATTTGAAATCGAAGGACTGGATGTGCCCCACCCGGACATCGGTGTCAACATCACGCCCGTCGGCCCCGGCTACCGCATCGAGCTTTCCAACATCGTGCCCGACCCGGCACTGGACGGAATGAACATCAAAATCCGGACCAACGTGGCGGAGAAACCCGAGATTCTGATCCCCTTCAGGATCGCCGAGTAAAACAGGCGCCACCGGATGTCCGTATTTACCACCAGACTGGTTCCCCTGGGACTGCGCGTCGCCATCCTGCTGGCCGCCGCCGGTGTGCTGGGGGCGCTGGCAAACACCCTGCTGCCGATGCGGATCGCCTGGGTCGAAGACTGGTCGCGCTATGTCGAAGCCCGCGCCTTTAGCGAACAACTCACACTCGCGCCGCTGGAGCAGGTACGCGAACTGGCGGCGTCCGGCTCACATATCATATTTGACGCGCGGTCCCTGGCGGATTACGAGGAGGGGCACCTCCCCGGCGCCATGCCCCTGCCCTTCGAGGATGTAGATGAGCAGTTTTTCCAGTACCAGGCCATCCTCTTTCCGGAACAACCCATCCTGACATACTGTTCCGGCGTGGAGTGCGACGACGCCATTGAATTGGCGATCTACCTGCGCAAGCAGGGATTCACCAATCTGGTACTTTATGTCGGAGGCTGGGACGAATGGCAAAAATCCGAGGAATAGATATGAACAACAGCACGGTCTGGAAGGTAATCGCCATCATCAGCCGGCTCATCGTGGCGGTGGTTTTTATCGGTGCGGCGATTCCGAAGATCATGCACCCCCATGAATTCGCCGTGGCGATCTTCCGCTATCAGGCCGCCCCTTACGCCACCATCAATATCGGCGCGGTCTTTATGCCCTGGCTGGAAATCGTGGTGGGCCTGACCATCCTTTTCTGGGGAAAATTCCGCGACGCGGCCGCCACCATTACCTTCGGCATGCTGACGGTCTTTACCGTGGCCATTGCTTCCGCCATTTTCCGGGGCATCGATATCGGCTGCGGCTGCTTCAGCGTGAATCCGCACGCCCAGGCGGTGGGCTGGCTGAGCATACTCCGCAATCTCGTTCTGATGGCATTGACCGCCGTGATTTTTTATGACGCCTGGAAAAAGAACTATTCAACCCCAACAGGATCACTACCATGAATAAACTATCCATTCGATTCATCATTCTGTGCGTGCTGGGCGCGGCTTGCTGCGCGCGGGCGCAGGACCTCCACCAACAACTGCAAGGCAACTGGCGCGTCGATCAGGAGGCCAGTTGGCGGGAGGTCTCCACCACCGAAGACTTCCAGGCCATGCCCCCCGAGCAACAGGCCTCCCAGGAAACCATGATCAAAAAAATGTTCGCGGATATGCGCGTGACCTTCACCCCCGATATCGCCATTTTTTCCGTGCAGACCACCAGCCGGCAATCCCCCTACACCGTGGTTTCCGCGGAAGGCAATACCCTGTCCATCGACGCCACCATCAACGGACGCCAGGAGCAGGTGACCATCTGTTTTGACGACCCCAATCGCATGAGTTTCCTGCCAAAAGAAGACAAGGAAATGCGATTCATCCTGGTTCGCGAATAACGGACGCGCCGCTTCTACACCTCCCGATTTACTGGAAAGGCACGCACAAACGATGGGGTTACGCCACGTTCGCCACACATTCGAATATCTGCTCACTAAACTGGCGCTGCGTTGCATTCCCGCCCTCCCCCGGCGCGGCGTCATCCGTACCTCCCGACTTCTCGGGTCGATGGCCTTTCACCTCGCGCGGCACCTGCGGCGCGTGGGCCTCGTAAATCTTGACCTGGCGCTGGGCGACACCGTATCGCCCGCGCAAAAGCGCCGTATCCTGGAAACATCGTTCCAGACCTTTGCCCTGACGCTGCTGGATGTTTTCTGGTTTTCCCGGAAAAGCGCCGAACGGATGAAGCGCTATGTTCATTTTGACGAAAGCCATGACGTTTTCTTTCAAAAAACTCCCACCATTTGCCTGACGGCCCACATGGGCAACTGGGAACTGCTGGGCCGGGCCACCGCCATGGCCGGCTTTCCCATGACCAGCGTGGCCGCCCCCCTGGCCAATAAGGCCCTCGACGACCTCTTCAACAGCATGCGCTCCAATACCGGCCAAACCGTAGTCAGCAAAAAAGGCGCCATTCGCAAACTGCTCAAGGTCCTGCAGGAAGGCGGCAAGGTCGCGTTTCTGCTCGACCAGAACACCAAACCCGCCGACGGCGGCGAATTTGTCGACTTTTTTGGTTTGCCCGTGCCCATTTCAACGGCGGTCAGCAGTATCGTCCTGCACACCGGGCTGCCCATTCTCTTCGCGTGCTGCATCCCTTCAGGCGCGGGCGATTACCGCATCACACCGATCCGCTCCATCAATCCGTCCGCGTTCCAGTCGATGGAAAAAGAAGAGGCCGTACACGCGCTCACCCAGCACATTGCGACCATCATGGAAGAAGAAATCCGCGCCACACCCGGGGCGTGGCTCTGGGTCTACAAACGCTGGAAATATGTCGCCCCCGGCCGTAACCGGGACGAATACCCCTTCTATGCCAAATGCCTCGGTTAGTTGACACCAGCCTGGATCAGGCAATGCACACCCGGTGGCACAAGCGTAACCGAAGCCTTGGATTCAAGCAGTCGTTCGGTCTCAAGCACGTCCAAAACGCATTCAAGGATTTCCGCGTCCTTTTCCCGGATACTGTTGAGGGTTTCGCCCACCACCGCCGGCCGGGTGGCCGCGGCCTGCGCAAGCTGCACCGACACCTTGTTGGCGGTTTCACTCTTGAT
>RZZM01000537.1 GCA_009929845.1 Spartobacteria bacterium | reverse complement strand
TGTTGATCGGCGAACGCTATGACAAACCCATTGACCTGGTCCTGACCGATGTGGTCATGCCGCACATTGGCGGCCTGGAGCTGATGAAGCGGTTCCGGGAAATCCGTAACGACTACAAGGTGCTGTATACCTCGGGATTTACTGAAGACCGGATTATTGACCACGGCATCGGGAGTGAAAATGTGCCGTTCCTGATGAAGCCGTATACCCGGCAGGCGCTTTCCAGGATGATAAGGGAAGTGCTGGAAACGACGTAAGCACGGGCAACCAGAAAGCGCATGTAGGCAGCGGAGGCGGGAACAGTATGGATAGCAGTCATCTCGAGCAGGATACCGGGTCGGAAGAAATGCGGTCTGTGCATATCGGATTTCCTGACAGCCTGAGGATCATGCTGGATGTCAGTAACCGCCTGGCCGCGGCGCCATCGGTCGACGCGTTGTGCCGACTGGCTATTGAGCTGGGGCGCTCTGAACTGGGTTTCGACCGGTTGGGCATCTGGTTTCGCAGCACGGATGATCCGGATATGATTGTGGGGACCTATGGCACGGATGAAACGGGCCATATTCGGGATGAACATGGCCGCACGGTCTGGGTCAACAGCGATGAGTATCTGCAGAAGATTCTGTCTTCCCGGCAGGCCGCGGCGCTGCGTCGAACCGGAAAGCTCTATAACGATCAACTGGAAGCCGTCGGCGAGGGCATCTGGGCAAGCGCCGTGATGTGGGATGGCAATCAGGTCATCGGATATGTGATGATGGACAATCTGCTTACCCGGCAGCCCATCGACGATGGCGCCTGTGAGTTGCTGGCGATGTTTGCCGCAACATTGGGGCACCTCTGTTCGCGCAAGCAGGCGGAAGAAGCCCTGCAAAAAAGTGAGGCGCAACTGCGGCATGCCCAGAAGATGGAGGCCCTGGGACGCCTGGCGGGCGGTATCGCGCACGATTTCAACAACCTGTTGACCACCATCCTGGGCTATTCGCAACTGGCGCTGGATTCGGTCGGTCATGACGATTCGCTCTATGCGGATTTGAGCGAGGTGGTGCGCGCAGGCACCCGCGCCGCCGAGCTTACCTCGCGTCTGCTGTCCTTTGGCAGTCGGCATACCGCGCATGCCGCTCCCACCAACATCAACCAGGTCGTGGAGGAGACTGATCGACTGCTGCAACATACCCTCGGACAACATATCGAATTGGTCAGTCTGTTGAGTCAAGAGCCTGGTGTGGTGGTCATCGACAGCGGGCAGGTGCAGCAGATTATCATGAATCTGGCCATCAATGCCCGCGACGCCATGCCCAACGGCGGACGCCTGGTCATCGAGACCCGACTGCTTACACTGACGCATCCGGACGAGATCGGACGCCCGGATATCCCCCCTGATGATTATGCCGTGCTTTCAATAGCCGATTCCGGCGTCGGGATGTCCGGAGACGTGCTGGAGCATATCTTTGAGCCCTTTTTCACTACCAAGGACGCGGAGAAAGGGACCGGGCTTGGATTGTCCATCGTGTACGGGATCGTCACGCAAAACAATGGCTACATAGATGTTGCGTCCGAGCTGGGCAAGGGCACAACCTTCACCCTGTATTTTCCGCGTATCATTGGCATCGACCCGGTCGAAACCATAAAAATCCGCCGGCAATTACAACACGGCAACGAAACCATATTGGTGGTGGAGGATGAGGACAGCGTACGGAAATTTGCGGTGAATGTCCTGAAATCGCTGGGTTATCGCGTATTGCAGGCCGGCAGCGGCGCGGAGGCTCTGCTGATGTTCGCGCGCCACAAGGATATCGACTTGGTCTTTACGGATATCATCATGCCCGGCATGAACGGCAAGGAACTTGTCGAGCGCCTTTGCGAGGGCGGCCATGCCTTCAAAGCCGTCTATGCTTCCGGATTCTCCGGCGACCTGCTCAAGGATCATGCGCAGGAACGTTCCATCCCCCTCCTGCAGAAACCCTACGGACGCGACCAGTTGAGCTACACCATCCGCCAGGTTCTTGATGGCAAAAAAAATGCCCTGCGCGCTCAAGGCGATCAGCAATCCACACTTTAATTGCCGACTGCCGTGGAACGTCCTGCCGCGCGCGCTCGCAGCAGCGCAAAAAACAACAAAAATCCGTAAAAACGACCCCAAACGGCCATTTTTACGGGTTTAGCCCGAAAATATCCCATTTTTGGCCTATTTTCGGCATTTTTAGCCGAAAATCGGCAATATTTTCGGCATATTCGGCGCGAAACATGCGACGCGCCGTGCGCTGCGCGGCAGGTTAAGTGAAATAGGGGATGTGCAATTTTTTGTTGCACACAGATGTCCGATCGGACATCTGTGTGCAACAAAAAATTTATATAAATTTTATAAGTTACAGTGATGGAGTTGGTTATAATTATAGCAAATTTCTCGTAAATGATAATTTTGCGGCTGATTTTGCTTTTTGGAGCCCCCAACGGGCATACGCGTCAACCTAAGAAAAGAGTATCTCCATTACATATCTTCATTGGCAATGAATCTTCATCATATTTACTTTTTTGCGGGAG
>RZZM01000142.1 GCA_009929845.1 Spartobacteria bacterium | reverse complement strand
CGGCTCGATAGGAATCTCGCCCTCCAGGGGTTATGTTTGTACAGCAAACCTGGAGGGCGGCTACTCTGTAGAGCCCGGGGGCACCGCGGGTTCTTTGGGGTAGACGGGGCACGGGTACAGGCCGGCTCGATAGCGGAAAAGCGCAGGCAGAGATGTTGAACCTTGCTGTTCGTGTTATATGTGTCCGTTCCATTTCCGTTATATCTGTGAAAATCTGTGTAATCTGTGGGCGATCATAGTCAGGGAGAATGTGTTACACGAAAACCGGGGCCCCGGCCGACTTGCCGGCCGATGGACCGGATGCGATGCTGCACGCAGTCGGCGCAGTGGCCGGCGGCTTCATCGATGCAGGCTTTGGCGGGGTAGATTTCGTACAGGGCCCGGTAGGTTTGCGGGGTCAGGTTGGGCATGATGACGTTGGCGCCGCGCGCGAGGCCCTGTTCGCGTCCGCTGTCCTTGTTGATGGTGGCCAGGGCGGTCGTGCTGGGGATGTTCGCTTCGGGACAGACCAGCCGCGTGAGCGCGACAACGCGATAGACCATGTCTTCGGCGTTGGGGACCTGTTCGGCGGGGTCGATGCGCGGATAGCCGCCGCCCGGGATGCCCAGGAAGGTGTCGGGATGCGAAAGATAGGGCCCCACGCCAATCATATCCAAATCCATCTCGCGAAAGGCGCAAATGTCGTTGGCCAGGGTGTCGTAGGTCTGTCCCGGAATGCCGATCATGACGCCGCTGCCCGTTTCGTACCCGAGTTCCCGGAGCAGGCGCAGGAGGGCAAAGCGGTCCGAGGTGCGGTTGGGGAGGGGCGGATGGATGTGGGCGTACAGCACCGGGTCCGAGGTTTCAAAACGCAGCAGATAGCGGTCGGCGCCGGCTTCGCGCCAGCGCTTCAGGTCGTCATCCGGACGTTCCCCGAAACTCAAGGTCACGGCCAGGGGCGTGTTGGCCTTGGTCCAGCGTATGATATCGGCCATCCATTCGGTTGTTATCCCGTAGTCTTCGCCGGACTGCATGACGACGGTGCCGTACCCGAATGCGACGGCCTGCCGGATGCAGCCGATGATTTCCTCCCGGGACATGCGATAGCGCTGCACCTTTTTGTTGTGGCGGTGCAATCCGCAGTAGCCGCATTGCTGCACGCAGTGATTGGATATCTCAATCAGTCCGCGCAGGTGCACCTCATCACCAACCATGTCGCGGCGGACCCGGTCGGCATGCGCCCAGAGTTCCTCGATTCGGCCGGGGTCCGTCTCGCGCAGCCAGCGCAATATTTCATCGTGGTCCATGGCGTTCCTTAAAAATACAAATCGCGCTGGCCTTCCCTGATTTTTTCCAGGCGGTCGGTCAGTTGTTGTTTCTGGGCATTGTCGGGCATGCGGTCGAGTTCCCATTGAATCTGCCGCAGTCCGGCCCGGGCAGTTTCCGGCGAGGCGTAGTCCTCGATGTATTCCGTGAAGGTCAGGATGGCGTTGGGCGTGCAGTAGCGCTTCACGAAACCGGGGATGGCGAATTCCATGAAGTGCTCGCCGGTGCGTCCCAGGCGGTAGCAGCCGGTGCAGAAGGAGGGGATGTACCGGGCGTCACAGAGTTCGTGTATGACGGCGTCGAGCGACCGCTGGTCCCCGAGCACAAACTGGCTCTTTTTGTAGGCCTCCTTGTCCTGCACGGAATAGGCGCCGATGCCGATGTTGGAGCCGGCGTCGATTTGCGAAACGCCGAAGGGCAACAGTTCGTTGCGGAGTTTGACGGATTCGCGGCAGGTCAGGATCAGGCCGGTGTAGGGCACGGACAGCCGCAGGATGGCCACCAGTTTCTTGAAGTCGTCATCCGAAACCCGGTGCGGCGGATTTTCGGTAAAGGCCGTCCCGAAGGCGGGCTCGATACGCGGGAAGGAGATGGTGTGCGGTCCGACGTTGAACCGGTCTTCCAGGTGGATGGTGTGATAGAGCAGTCCCATCACTTCAAAACGCCAGTCATAGAGCCCCATTAACGCGCCGATGCCCACATCATCAATACCGGCTTCCTGCGCGCGGTCCAACCCGTGCAGCCGCCACAGGAAATGGCTTTTGAGGCCGGAGGGATGCATCCGACGGTAGGTTTCCTCATGATAGCTTTCCTGGAATATCTGGTAGGTGCCGATGCCGGCGGATTTTACCAGGCGGAAGCCTTCCACATCGAGCGGCGCGGCGTTGATGTTGACGCGACGGATTTCGCCGTTGCCGTGTTTCTGCGCGTAGACATGCCTGACGGTGTCGTGGATGAACTGCGCGTCATAGTCGGGATGCTCGCCATAGACCATGATGAGGCGCTTGTGGCCCTTGTCGACGAGGGCGCGCACTTCGTTTTCCAGCTCGGTAAAGGTCAGGGTCTTGCGGGTGACGTCTTCATTTGTGCAGCGAAATCCGCAGTAGGCGCAGTTGTTGACACATTTATTGCCGATGTAGAGCGGGGCAAAGAGCACGATGCGGTTGCCGTAGACGCGCTCCTTCAATTCGTGCGCGCCGTTGAATATCTCTTCGATCAGTTCGGGATCTTCCGTATTGATCAGGGTGGCCGTTTCGACCGGGTCCAGCCGGTTTTTATCGAGTGATTTCCGGATGATGTCCCGTACCCGCGCCGGATCGGGGCGCCGGGTCTGTTCAAGCAACCCGTGGATTTCTGCTTCCGGAATGAAGGAGGTCAGTCCTTCGGCCTGAATGGTCGGCAATCCGTTTTTCATGGTGATGACTCCTGTGATTTTTTGGTGTGCTGATAGGATTCCAGGGCGGCCGGAAAGGGGGAAAGGACGCGCGTGAGCACGCCTTGTGTCTGGGAAATACAAAGGCCGTAATTGGTGATAGGCACCCCCGCCGCCTCGCAGGCTTCGATGCGCGAAAGAATGGAACGGCGGTTGTGCATGCACCCGCCGCATTGCACCACCAGTTTGTAGTCGCCCAACGTCTCCGGAAAATCACGCCCCGCATAGTTGTCAATCCGCAAATCCGCGCCGCAGTACTGCCGCAGCCAACGGGGGATTTTCACGCGCCCAATGTCGTCTTCGAGGGCGTGGTGACTGCACGACTCGGCAATCAGTACCCGGTCGCCGTCCCGCAGCGCGTCGATGGCCGCGGCGCCGGCGGCCATTTTCTGGAGGTCGCCTTTCAACCGCGCAAAGAGAATTGAAAAGGTGGTGCACGGGACATGAGCGGGCGTGTCGGCCGTCATTTTAAGGACTACCTGCGAATCGCAGATCGCGATGTCGGGCGGGTCGACCAGGCGGGTGAGCATGTGCGCGTATTCGCGTTCCTTGACCACAAGCACCGAGGCGTCGTTGTCCAACGCGTCCCGGATGCTCTGCACCTGCGGGAGAATGAGGCGTCCCTTGGGGGCTTCAAGGTCGATGGGGACAATCAATACAGCCAGGCCGCCCGGACGCACCAGGTCGCCCAGCAGGGGCGGCGGTTTGACAAATTCATCCGGGCAAACACGCAGCAGGCGGGCCTTGAGGCGCGCGAGGACCTGGTCGCGTTTTTCGTGGTCGAGGGCACAGCAGGTGAGCGGCGCGACGGCGGCATCATCTTCACCGACCTCCCTGGTGGGCGGAGTGTACAGGTCCGCCTTGTTATAGACATGGATCACCGGCAGGTTCCGTCTGCCGGCCTCGTGAACTACGCGCTCCTCATATTCGCCGCTTTGAGGGCCGTCGTGCAACAGCAGCGCCACATCGGCGCGGTCAAACACCTGTGCGGTCTTGTCCAGGCGCTTCGCGCCGAGGGCGGTCGGATCATCAAGGCCGGCGGTATCGATGAAAACCACCGGCCCGATCGGCAGCAGTTCCATGGTTTTTTCGACGACATCAGTGGTTGTGCCGGGTTCAGCGGAGGTGATCGCTACATCCTGGCCGGCAACAAGATTCAGAAAACTGGATTTGCCCACATTGGTGCGTCCGAAGATGGCAATGTGCAGGCGCAGGGCTTTGGGGGTAGTCTTCATGGCGCGGGTGTGTCCTTGTAGCCGAGGGCGGTCAGCGATTGGGGCGAGAGGGTCCTGTCCACCCGTTCCCTGCCCAGATTCATTTCCAGGAACGGACGCAGGCCCAGCGCGTCCTGCCGCTCGAATGCCTTGAGCAGTTCCGCCGCCCGGTCGTACCCAATTTCCGGCAGGAAGGCCGTGATGATTTCCGGACTGTTGGAAAACAGCTCGCGGCAACGGTCCTCGTCCACGGTGATCCCTTCCACATGCGCGGCCAGGAGAGGGAGGGCCCGCTGGAGCATATCGAGCGACTCGAGCAGGGCATGCGCCGCCAGGGGAAGGAATTCACAAATCTGAAGCGAGCCGCGCGAGGCGCAATCGGCCACCATGGTGTCGTTGGCGCACACCTTGAGGCCCACCTGGATCATGCATTCGGGGATGACCGGATTGATTTTGCCGGGCATGATCGACGAGCCGGGCTGCGCCGCCGGGAGCGACAGCTCGCCGGTCATCTGCAGCAACCGCAGGTCGTCGCTCACCTTGATGAGATTCACCGCCAGCGCCTTGAGCATGCCGGACACCTCGACAAAGACATCCGCATTGGCCGTTTGGTCCGGCAGATTCTCCGCGCGGCTGAGTCCCAGGCCCGTGACCTCGCGAAGTTTTTCAATAACCAGGAAAATGTACCGTCGCGGCGCCGCCAACCCCGTGCCGACCGCCGTCCCGCCCAGGTTCACCACCCGCAACCGTTCCTCGCACTTGAAGGTGCGCCAGCGGTCGCGCGCAAAGGCCTCCGCGAACGACGAAAATTGCGCCCCCCAGGTGATTGGGACCGCCTTCACCCGTTCGGTTTTTCCAATGGTTGGAAAATCCGCATATTTTTTTTCCAATGATTGGAAACTTCCCTGCAGCCGGGCGACGGCGTGGCTGAGTTCGCGAAACCCGTAAATAGCCGCGATTTTAAGGGCGGTGGGGTAGGTATCGTTTGTGGACTGGTGCAGGTTCACATGGTCGAGCGGATGAATGACATCATAGGCCCCGGGGGCATGCCCGAGCAGGCGGAGCGCGCGATTGGCGAGCACCTCGTTGACATTCATGTTCGTCGACGTGCCCGCCCCGCCCTGAAGCGCATCCAGCGGAAAATCTTCGAAAAAAACCTCATTTTCCCCGTCCGCGAGCCCCAAAACCTCATCGCAAGCCATTAAAAGGGCCTTGGCGACCTCTTCGGACAGGTAATTCAGCTCCAAATTGGCCAAAATACACGCTTTTTTCACTAAAATTAGCGAAAAAATGAGTTTTTTGCTCGTTTTACAGCCCGAAACCTGGAAATTTTGGCATGAACGCGCCGTATGAATGCCCCAGTTGGCATCAACCGGCACGTCCACACATCCCAGATAATCTTTTTCCGTTCGCATATCCATTTCGCTGCCTTTGCGTCAAAAAATCATTTTTTGCAAAAAAAACCTGTCGCGGATCCGCAACAGGGCAAAAAACGTCAAAAACGGCCATTTTTTGATAAAAAAACCAAAAAAACGGCCAAAAATGACCAAAAAATCACATTTTGCCCTTAGCTCAGACCGTATCCTTGCCGCAGGATGCCCTCAATGTACTCCAAAAGTGTCCGGCGTCAAGAAAACAGCACGCCGTTTGATTGAGATGTGAGGGGTGAGACGTGAGGGGTGAAACGTGAGGGCTGAAACGTGAGGGCTGAAACCTGAGGGGGGAAACGTGAGGGGTGAAACGTGAGGGGTGAAACGTGAGGGGTGAGACGTGAGGGGTGAGACGTGAGGGCTGAAACCTGAGGGGTGAAACGTGAGGGGTGAAACGTGAGGGGTGAGGGCAACTGGACCCTGGTAATTCCAAAGAAATTTCAATATCTTCGGCTAGGATTACCCCAGGCATCATACGTCTGGCTGGATGCTCTTGGTGTGTGTAAAGAGCATCCAGCCATCCGCTGTTGGGGTCTTGTGACCGGCTTGCGTGTACATTGTGATTACACGAGATCGCCGGCAACCGTGGTGTCGGTTTTGTGTTATTGTCGCTGTTTGGGAGGGGCGACAAAAAACGGTCTATTAAAAAGAACAATTTTGTTTATCAACGTTGACGCGACTATAAATAAAACATACTAGATGTCAACTAGTATTTTTACAGAAAAAAGAAAAATTTATTACTCATTGTTACGCACAGTCGAAAGTGTAAAAAAAATGGCGTCTTTGTGTTGCCGGAAATAATGATCAACGCTATGGTGAACGCCTTTTTAAATGACAGGCAGACTAAAAAGAATTGAGGACAGGTAGGTTATGGCCGCGGAAAATGAAACGTTACGATCAGAAGAGTGGTTCCTTGAGCAGATGGAAAAGAACCCCATGGAACTGGAGCCGCTTGTAACGTGGTTGCGGACGTTGTACAAAAACGGGGCCTTCAAGCAGGCGGACTCTTCGGCGGAGCTTCTTCAGGATACATTGATGGACCGTTGTGCGGAGGTTTGGAAGGATATCCCTCCCTCAAGCGGCGAACGCGAAACACCGCTGAGCGCCCGGCAGGCGCTTCAGGTCCTTGAAATGCGCGCGGGCTGGAACGAGCGGAACCCCGCGTTTCGCAAGAAAAGTGAGCGGCAGGCGGATGAAATCCTGGGCGCGTCCCCGGAAAGCCGCGCGCTGATCCAGAATGCGGGGTTTGATGGAGCCGTGCCCTTGACGGAGTGTTTCAAACGGCTGAATGTTCTCCGGGCCCTGAAGCCCGGTGTGTTGTGCTATGATAAAACCTGGGGCGGGGGCGTGGTGAAGGATGTCGATATCTTCTATAAACGCGTGACCATCGATTTTGAAGAGAAGGCCCATCACCAGATGTCCTTTAACTACGCCGGCGAAACATTACAGATTCTTGATTCCGATCACCTCTTTTCCCGCACCCGGAAAGACCCCGAAGGGATCAAGAAACTGATCGAAGAGGACGCCGCCGAAATTATCCGCATCACGCTGCGCAGTTTCGGGCCGATGTCCATTGCCCAGATCCAGGAGGCCCTTGTCCCGCGCGTGATGCCCGAGACGGCCTGGAAGAAATTCTGGGACGCGGCCCGCAAAGCGCTTAAAAAGGATCCCCTGGTCGATATCCCGGCAAAACGCAGTGAACCCATTACGTTGCTGGATAAAGAAAAGGGCTATGACGATGAGTGGTTTAAAGCCCTGGCGTCCGAACGGGGGATGAAAAAACTGTTGACCACCATCGAGGAGTTGCGCAAGGAGGCGGACCGGGCCACTATCAGTCCGGAACATATGGCGGTGGTGGGCGAACGGCTGGCCTTTGTCATTAAAGGCGCCGAAGGCCATCATCCCGGTTGGCACGCGCTGGCCATCCTCGAAGCCCTTGAATTTGATGTGGATGCCGAATTTGTAGATACCCGGAAGGAATTGTCCGACCTTATGCAGGAGGCGCCGTTCCTCGCGGCGGTCAAGGAACTGCCCGCCCGTGAACTCAAGCGCTTCCTTGCCCGGTTGAATGCCATGGACACCGAGACCACGGAAGCCCTCTTGCTGCGCCTGTTGCCCAAACTCGATATCAGCACCCTCAACGAGGCGATGGACCTGCTTATCAGTACCGGTCGTGAAGAGAAATGCGCCACGATCTTTCGCGACCAGACCACGGAAAGCCAGGAGGCGGGCGTCATGCTGCTCTATTGGCTCATGCGCCATGATGATAAACTCCAGGCCTGGTCGCTGGGCTCCTTGCCGGACCTCGCGCGGTGGATTCTGCGGATTCTTAACGAGGACTTCATGGGCGATGAACTTAAAACCCAGAATCAGCTCAAAAGCCGCTTCGAACAGTCCTCCTGGATGAAACCGGTCCTTGAAGCCATGGAGGAAAGCGAACGCATTGAATTCGTGCGCGCCGTGAAATCCAGCATGGCCTGGTCCACTATCGATAAACGTTCCATCCTCGCCACGATGGTTAAACTGCAGCCGGAACTGGAGGCCATTCTCGCCGCCAAGGACGAAACAAAGGGCACAAAGCGCACCTCCGCATCCGTCACCTCCATCCGCAGTTACGAAGAACGGCAGGTGCAATTGGCCCGTATCATTAATGTGGAAATCCCCGCCGTGGCAAAGGAAATCGGCGTCGCCCGCGAGTACGGCGACCTCAGCGAGAACCACGAATACAAAGCCGCCAAGGAAAAACAGGCCCTGCTCCTCCGCCGCCGCGGCGAACTCGAACAGATGCTCGAACAAATCCGGCCCTTCGATTTTCAGGGCGTGGACTCCTCCCGGGCCGGCCAGGGCACTTCGGTCGAACTGCAAATGCTGGACGGGCGCCTCGAAGTATATAACATCCTGGGGGTCTGGGACCGCGATGAGGCATTGAATATTATTTCGTCGGACAGTGCCCTGGCGCGCGCCGTCGAGGGTCATAAACAAGGCGAAAGTGTCATGATCCCGACCGAAGACGGCGAACAACCCTGCAAGATACTCTTTGTCGGCCCGTTGCCGCCGCCTGTCAAAGAGTGGTTGAAAACCCAAATGTAAAGAGATTCATTTTCCATGAATGACATTATCCAACAGTTTTTGGGGCGCGAAGCCGGGCCCCTGGTCCAGTTTATCAAGTATGCCTTTACCGGCGTCATTGCCACATCGGTTGATGTCCTGGTCTTTTATGCCTTGTCCTGGAAACTGCTCCCGGCCATGAAGGAGAATGACCCGCTGGCCAAATTGTTTAAATTGTCCATCACGCATGTCGAGGAGGATGTGCGGTCGCGACGTTTCATCATCAATACCATCATCGCCTTCTTCTTCTCAAACACCACCTGCTACATCATCAATGTCCTCTGGGTGTTCGAGTCGGGGCGGTATGCGTGGTATATCGAGATGGCCCTGTTCTACGGGGCCTCCGGCATCAGTATCGCCCTGGGTACGGCCGTGGGCTGGGCAATGATTAAATGGTTCCACCTCAGTACCACGTCGTCTTATATCGCCAAGGGCGTAGCGGCCCTCCTGATCAATTTTGCCGCCCGGAAATTTATCATCTTCAAGGGGTAAGCCGGATGCATCATTTGTGTGGAATGTAATTTCTTTACAAGATGTCCCGATGTCGTGTAAAGTGCCCCCCAACAAGGTTCTATAAGTGTTATGAAAGAAGAATTAAGTCAACCTGAATTTTTGTCTGTTCCACGGGCCGCCAAGTTGTGCGGCGTTACCCGCAATACCGTGTATACCTGGGTGAAGAACGGAAAGCTCAAGGCCTATCAAACCCCCGGACGCACCAACCTGATCCGCCCAGCCGACCTGGTCGCCTTTATGCGCGAACATGGTATGTTTGTTACGCCGCCTCTGGCCGAACTCGCCCAGATGGATGAAAAACAGCATGCGACCCTTTCCGGCGCCAATCCGGAAACCGATAAACCCGCCCTGCTGGTTGTGGATGACGAGCCCTCCATGCGTGCGCTGGTCACCCGATGCCTCAAGGGGTTTTGCCCCCTCTACCAAGCGGAAACGGCCTATGAGGCCCTGCACCTGCTGACCATGCACCCCAATATCAAGGTGGTGCTGCTCGATTTGCGCATGCCGGGCAAACATGGACTGGAAGCCCAGCAGGAAATCATCGGACTTCGCCCCGATGTCAGTGTGGCAATCATAACAGGACACTTCGACGAATACGCCAAAGAAATCCTTATCCACAGCGATGTCGAACGGGTCTTTAAAAAACCCTTCAACCTCGAAGAACTTCAAGCCTTCGTACAGGAAAAACTCACCCTGTACAATGCCTGACCACCCGGTTGGCTACCTGGCCCCATGCAGGGATGGAAAGGTCCTCGGGTCTGTCCTTTGGATTGATCCCCAGCGCTATGAGTATGGTGGGGATATCTGCGCCTTCTTCAAAACGGTACGGGGCGTTTTTCAGCAATGTGGACATCTGTTTGCGCCGCTGTGAAAAGGCCCATTTGAGCAGCGTGCGGAATACCTGCGCATCCTGAAGACCAATCAAGGGTTCTGGGCGGCGGGTGAAACGCACAATGCTCGACCAGATTTGTGGCGGCGGCAGGAAGCAGGTGGGGCTGACATGTTTTTCAATGTGCACGGAATAATCGTTCTGCAGCAGGATGGTCAGCAATCCGTAACTCTTCGTCCCCGGTTTGGCCGTCATGCGGTTGGCCACATCGCGCTGGACCATCACCAGCATGAGCTCCGGAATCACCGTGCCCCCGACCACATCAACCAAAATGCGGTTCCCGACACTGTAGGGCAGGTTGGAAATCAGCTTGTTGGCGCCGGCCGCCACAAGGCCCACCACATCCACCTCAAGCGCGTCGCCCTCTATCAGCGTGAATGCTTTCACGCCGTAAAAGCGGTCACGCAGATGCCGACACAGGACCGGGTCTTTTTCCACGGCGGTCACCCGGACACCAAGCTCCAGGAAGGCTTCGGTCAACACCCCCAGTCCGGGACCAATTTCCAGCACATGGTCCGTTTCCCGTAACCCGGCCCCCATAATAATCTGCCATAGGATATTCCTATCAATCAGAAAATTCTGTCCGAGGACGCGACTGGGTTTCAGCTCCAGGGCCTGCAACAGCGCCTGTACTTCAGATGGACGGGTCAGCGAGGGCGTATCCATGGATTTCTTCTTCCACTGAGTTCAATCGCCCATGTCATCGCCGCACCCATACTGGAGGGATGGGCCCGGCCTGTTCCCGCGATGTCAAATGCGGTGCCGTGGTCCGGCGATGTTCGCACAATCGGCAGCCCCAGCGTGATGTTGATGCCACTGTCGAAGGCCAGCATCTTCAATGGGCCCAGGCCCTGGTCGTGGTACATGGCGACAACGGCCGCGTAGCGACCCTGATAGGCATAATGAAAAATTACATCCGGAGGAACCGGCCCCTCAATGGAAATGCGCTTGCGCTTCATTGCCTGTATGGCCGGCGCAATCACCTCTATCTCCTCGGCGCCGATGGCCCCGCCATCCCCGGCATGCGGATTTAGCCCGCATACGCCGATCCGTCCGCCGGCGGCGCCCAACCACGGCAGCGCCTCGGCGGTGAGGCCGATGGCTTCCTTGATCGCATCCACGGTCAGCGCGTCGGCCACCCGGCGCAGCGGGATGTGCCGCGTGACCAGTACCACACGCAACGGCCCGCCCATCAGCAGCATGGCAAACCGCTTGGTTCCCGTCAGTTCGGCAAGATATTCCGTGTGTCCCGGCATGGGTAACCCCGCGGCCATCAGGCCCTCCTTGCAAATCGGCGCGGTGACCATCCCGTCAAATGTCCCGTTCATGCAGCCGCGCACCGCCTCTTCAATCCAGGCCATCGCCAGCCTGGAGGCCTCGGGATTGACCTTGCCGGGGGCCCAGCGCACCTTCCGGCCGGGAGACGGGTCCATGCATACGACCTTCCGTTTGGGGGGCGCGGCGTCCTCCGGCGCCCACAGCGCCGGCGCCGGCGCCCCGAACGCTTCCGCCTGTTGGCTCAGGGCCGCGTGACTGCCGATAAACACCCACTGCACATCCCGGGGCCAACGCCGCTTGTATACCGCCTTCAAGGCCACCTCGGGACCGATCCCGTTGATATCCCCCAATGTGATCGCAATCCGTTTCATCCGCAAGCGCCCTTAAAAAATCTTGATGAAATACTTGTCCTTGAGCCGCGCTATCCAGGCGTCGTACAACCGGTTTTCCTCCTGGATGCGAAGCTCCTTCTGAATCTCTTCGCGGACCTCCTCAAACGGTTTCATGGAGGCCTCCTTGCGGCCCTCCAGCGTGACAATATACAGGGCGTCGCCGACTTCTACCGCTTCGGTGAATTCGCCGGGTTTCAGTTCTTCGATGGCCGTGGCAATGGCCTGGTTTAAATCAGCCGGATTCAGCCACCCCCATTCCCCGCCGCGTGAAGCGCGCGGTTCCTCGGATACCTTTTCAGCCAACTTCGCGAAATTTTCACCGCCGCGCAGTTTTTCGACCACGCCATCCGCCTCCATGCGCTTGAGTTGCTTCTCTTCATCGGTTTTGCCCGAGCCAGTACTATCAAATTTTGCCAAACGTGCTTTTACAGCCTGAAAGAAAGAAATTTCATCTTT
>RZZM01000536.1 GCA_009929845.1 Spartobacteria bacterium | reverse complement strand
GCCGATGGCCGTCTTGGCTGACCTCGTACGCCGCTCTCATCCTGAGATAGCATTTGATTGGAACGGCACAGGGAGTTTTAAGCAATTTCTTTATCAGCTAGATCTTGAAGGCTTGAGTTTTTCCAATTTAACCCCTGGTTATCTTTATGATTCAATAAGACATACGCCACCAGAGGGAGTGGAGTCGCCTACGCAGAAAAAGAATTTTATTGAGCAACATCCAAACCTAGAACCCTTGGCATTCAAAATAAACCGTCTTACTGATACCCCTTACCTGACCCCAGATCAATACACTTTTATTTTTCGCGTGTTGGCGGAAAATGTAAATAAAAACGGATATAACATGAGCAGGGTCTCGAAAAATATCCGAGATAGTTGTCAAGAGAAAAAAATCCCTGTCTCCAGGCTGTACGCTAATTCCATCATTCGTGGAATATTTTGCGCAGGTCATCGATTCGGAGAGCAGCTTGAGAAAGCTCCCGATCTCGCTACAGCCTTCTTAAGAAATACTTTGACTTTATGTGCAAGCGCCCAGCTTGATTTGACACCTGACGAGATTCGCATGCTTTTTCTTTGGTTTGGCGCTCCCGAAGATGAATCCATGATTCATGGCTGAACCGATGGAGACATGAACCCTGCTTCCGGCGCATTCGCTATTGCGAGAAGCTGAGGGAGGTCGGGATTTGGGCCTTGGTCAGCGTATGTTTCAGCGGCTAGAGTCAGAGCTTCCAACTCTGATTTTGTCAGGCCAGGATGGCCAGCCCTTTTAAGGTATCATTTTGTGTTCGGTTCTATGCCGGCAAGTAATCGAGCGGTTGAGACATGTGTGTGACCTTTGTATTTCGTGCGCGGGATGGGCGGTTTTTTCGGGCCGCGCGGACTCTTCCGGAGTTTGTGTAAATCCACGCATTGCGCCAAGCGCAGCAAACACTCGGTCAGCTGCTCCGTAGTCGCGTGTACAAATGGCGCCCATTCGTGTTCCGGCACGGCGATCGTCAGACCCGTCATCGTGGTCGCAATCTCACCCGCGAGATAGAACTGCGAGACGGTCTGATCGATGTCCCGGGTCGGGTGGGCCGCGCGCAACGCGGCCATCACGACGGCATAGAGATTGAACGCGACCAGTGCCAAGCAAAAGCCGAAGAGCGCGGCCTGCGGATAGCCCAGCGCGGCGATTTCGGAATTGAGGTGTTTCTCGAGTTTTTGAAAGGCCGTCTCGATACCCCAGCGCATCCGATACAAGGCCGCAATCGTCGGGGCATCAGCGACCGCAGACGGTAAATTGGTCAACAGGACGAGCTTCGTATCGCCATTGCGGGTCGGCGTCTTCAAATTGACGGTGATGCGGCGCAGCGACCAGGTCTCGCCGCTCGCAGAGGTCAATTGAACGGCTTGATCATACACGTCGCCACTCGCCGAAGAGCCAATCAATCTAAATTTTTCCAAGGGCTTGGCGACGAGGTTGCTATGCTGGCGGATGATGAAGAAGGCTTGCTTACGGTGAATCTCGAACAGAAATTGTGAAACGCAAAAATTCCGGTCTGCCAGCCAGACATCATTCGCTTCGATCGTGGGGATCACCGCATCCAGCAACGCGCGCTCTTGGGTATGGCCATCGGCACAGAGAACGACCGTCACGGCCATGTCCAGTTGTGGATCGAAGACGACCAACGATTTCCCCGGCAAGGGGCCGGCGGTCGTCGCGCGCAGCGGTTTCAGGCGATGTTCGCTGGCAGCCAGGCAGTTGCCATCCAGGTACTTCAGTCGATATCCGGGCAGTAACGAAGGACGCGCTCCGTTCATCGCGAGGATCATGTCCCGCCCCTCCCGCGCGATCTCGCCGACCAGAGCTTGGGAGGTGGTCAGTTCGACCCCTTGCAATTTTGCATAGACGGCGACGATGGAGGCCGCGATGTTGGCCTGTCGATACGCGGCGTGAACGCTTGCTTGGGTCTTGCACACGACTTGCAGCATCAGCCCGACGAGCGACGAGAACAGAATATCGCGTGTGTACTGGGTTTGGCGTGTCGCTTCGAACCAGCGGTCCAGTTTCTCGGGGTTCAGCAACCGCTCCAGCAGGACGCGCACCATGACGGTGGTCGGACTCTTCTTGGCAAACTTCTGGAGGATTTCACCAAACATGGTCAATCGGACACGTGTGCAATGTTGAAGATCTTTAGATATTACAGTATGTTGCTAGCACCTTAAAAGGGCTGGCCAGGATGGCCTGACTACGCATGTGTTGGCCGATGTGGACGAAGGAATGATCAAGGCAGGGTTGTAGTGGATTAACCCGGTGCTGTTGAACGCGCCGCGTGGAGTTACTCAGCACGCTCGATGCGAACACGGATTGGCATCCGATCAGCGGCATGCATGGGTCAACTGCGATTCACTCGGTCAGTTTGCACTTCCAAGGGTACGCTTCCCCAGCGCTCTAGCCATGCCTTCATCGTCATTGATTGCCCAACGCAACCCGCGATTTTGTATCAAAAGAGGAAAGAGTCACTAAAAAATACGTCTTATAAATCAGTTAGGTTATGGC
>RZZM01000141.1 GCA_009929845.1 Spartobacteria bacterium | reverse complement strand
TTATAGTGAAACCCCATTCGGGGTTTATGTGTTGTTTATTCCTGACCGCGGGTTGCACCCGCGGCTATTCATGTTTTACCCTGTCGGGTAACAAACCGCCATGGATTGCGCGAAATATGCGCAAAGATAGTCCCTGAGGCGCAAAAAGGCTCGTCATCCTGATGCCCGGAGGGCATAACGTTAATAGCCGCGGGTGCAACCCGCGGAACCGTGATCTCCCCCATGCCAACCCCGAATGGGGTTGTACGATAACTGCGTTTAGAATGCGCCAGAGGCTGTTTTGGCGAATGGACGTGTCATTTCTATTTTCCAGGCGCACGATCTCTTTGACGCTGGATTACAGCAAGAAATATCACGGCCATGATTGCAGAATCGACGATAATCTCCACCCGCGGCCAACCGTCGAGGTAAGGAACTCTGAACATGAAATGGTATGCGCTTGGCCTGATCAGCGGGCAAGCGCGTGGGATCAGGATGGTTGAAAGGCCCATAGCATCAAAACCGCGCGGGGTTACGCCATCGCAACCATTGGGCTAGATAATTTCAATGATGACATCGTCATCATCGGTCTCATCAATCGGTTCCACCGCGATGGGTTTGTACGTGGGCAGAAAACGGTAATACACCTGTAGGGTAAGGGCGCCGAACGTGGTGGCATAAACCGGACCATAGTTGGTCTCCTTGCCATGCGCCTCCTTGGCGGCTTCGCCCGGGGCCGTCCAGCTCCCATCCGCATTCTGGTTTTTGGTCAACACCCGCGCAAACTTGGAGTTCCAGGCCGACCAGGAAGACCCGCCATGATGAAACTTCGCCTGGGTGATATAATACCAGCCATACATCGCCCAGGGCCCGGGCTTCTCCCAACTGCAGTCCGCGTCTTTCAACGCCTGCAACGCCTGACGGACCTCCTTCTCCTTGCCTTTACCCAGCAACTGCATACATAAAATCGCAATACCGTTCACCCCGTCCGTTCCGCCGCTCTTGTCAGTATACCCGAATTTACCGCTCTCGGCGTTATGCGCGGTCAACAGGTCCTCCAGGGATTTATTCATGTGCTTTTGCAGCACTTCCGGGTTGGACGAGCCTGCCAGGTAGGCCGCCTTTATCGCCTGCACCTGCCATCCGGCCACAGACGTATCGCGGCGCGGTCCCCGGTCATATTCATAATTCCATCCGCCTTTATCCTGCTGGCCGTCAAGAATCACCTGGATCGCCTTTTCCATGACGGGCTTCAGGGCGGGAATCCGGGTCAGCCCGTACGCCTCGCTGATAGCGTATGCGGCGATGCCGTGCGCATACGGACCGGGCTGGTTATCCGTCTTGCAAAAACGTCCCGTCGCATCCTGTTTGGACACCAGGAATTTTATAGCCTTTTCGACTGTTTGCCCGAACTCATCCGCCGAGGTGGTTTCCCCGTGGGCCAGGAAGGTAAGCAGGCCGAGTCCTGTCATAGCCGTTTTATTCGGTCCCCAGGAGCCATCCGCGTTCTGGTTTTCCTTCAGCCATCGCAGGGCCTTGATCACGGCCGCTTCGGTATATTCACCCCAGCGCCCGGCGTACTGGTTAAGCATTGCCTTACGCCCACCGGCGGAACGACCCTTGAAAAGGCCGCGCATCACCAACGGACTCTGTACATCATTCATGATGTCCAGCGCGGCAAAATCCACATCCACATCAGCAGACTGCTGCATCGGCTCAATGTCAGGCGGCGCTTCCATCTCGACCGACACATCCGGCGGGGTGATCTGATCCACCATTTCGGGAAGCTCCTCGAGCATCTCCAGCTCCTTTTCAAACTCTTCCAGGTCGGTGGCCTCCGGCTCCATGATCACCACTTCCACTTCCGCAGCCTTCTGCTTGGTCTCAAAAACCACAAACTTGACCAACAGGATTACGATCAGTATATGGAGGATGATCGACCCTGTCGGACCCCACACATGGTCAACTATCTGCCGAATTCGTTTATTAATATTAATATCCGCTGCCATTTTTCCGTCCTCCGGACATATCTCTAGGTCTAATTGGTACTGATCACTGACAGGTTCTTCAATCCTGACTTGGCGCACAAGTCCAGCACCTTCACCAATTTCTCGTGTGGTGAAAGAGCCGTGCACATGATAAGTATGGTTTGATTCTTATCGAATGATGAAAGTTTCATGATCAACCGGTCCAAATCCTCCGGGGTCACAGGTTTATCATTGATCGTATATCCATCCGCATAGATGCTGATTCGGATCATCTTCGGCGGGGTATCCGGTTTTTCCTGTGAAGCCTCTGGAGAGGGTCGGAACACATCCAGATGCGCCACCACATCCATCGGCTTCATGGTCACAATAAAATACACCAGCAACTGGAAGACCACGTCAATCATCGGCGTCATGGGGATGACCGCCTCTTCGGTAACCGGTTTTTTACGTTTTCGTTTTGAAGCCATAGATCCCTGCCCTTACTGTACTGTTTTCGCTTTTTCTTTGGTTGCGGAGAATTTGACTTTCCACAACCCCGCCTGGGAACAGGCATCCATCACGCGCTTGACATCCTCATGTTTTGTCGCGCCATCCGCCCGGATAACCACCGGCGTCGTCTGCCCGTATTCCGCGACCGTTTTTCGGAGCATGCTCACAAAAGTTGTGTAGGGCACGGCCACCTGTCCCAGCTTGATGACCCCCCGCTTATCCACCTCGACGGTTACGGTGCGCGGATCCTTCTTCTCGACAGCGGGACCGTGCGGGGAAAGGGCCAGCTTGATCTTCTCGTCAAACGCCTTCCGGTCCAGGTCGGCCGTACAGACGAAGAAAATAATCATCTGGAACACCACGTCAATCATCGGCGTCATATTGACGCCGTCTTCTCCGCCACTTGTTCGTCCTTTTCTTCTCATCGCCTGCTCCAGGTTACATGTGGGATACCTGCTTCACCGCCGCATCCATTTATTCTTCGACGACTTCCACATTGCGCAGGGCCTTGATCAGGTCCATCGTAAGCGCTTCCATCGTCAGGATAATATTCATGGCGCGATTCTTGAAATAGGAATAGGCGCCTACGGCGGGAACCGCGATTAAGAGCCCGGCGGCCGTTGTGTACAGCGCCTGGGAAATGTTCATGGCCAAAGCGGACTGCTGGGCCGCGCCAGCGGTCTGTGTAGCCAGTGTGGCAAACGCATAGATCATACCTTGGACCGTTCCGAGCAGACCAAGCATTGGCGCAATGTTACCGACCAGATTAAGGTAGGTAACCCGCTGCATCAGTTTCTCGCTTTCCTGGTCGGCCGCGACCCCTACCGAATCCTGAATGGCCTCGAAGCCTTCCTGCACGTTGGAAAAGCCTGCGGAAAGGATATTGGCCAACGGACCCGGTTCTTCCTCGCAATGCTTCAGGGCTTTCATGACATCGCCCTGCTCCATCGCCGTACGCACCTCGGTGACCAGCTCCTCAGGCGAAATCTTTTTCTCGCGGATCGTAATGAACGAATCCACAATGAGGGCCACGCCACCAACGGAAGAAGCGCCCAGCGCCAGCCAGAGAATGATGCCGACAATACCACCACTGGCCACCACATAGAAGAACCCTTGCTTTCCACCGGTATCCTTGGCGGCGGCTTCCGCCGCGGCATCATCCAGTTTCATTTCGGCTGCCGCACCCTCCGTTTCTTCTTCCTGCGCATACACACTTCCGATGCTTATTGCCACCGTGATCAGTAACATTACAATCATTATTTTTTTCAGCATTGCCAATTTCTCCTTGTTTCCGGGCAATGGGTGCCCCGTTTCTTCTGTTTCCTTATAAAATAGTTTGTTACATTTTGGAGCGCGCCTGTTTTGCATAGGGGCTATCGCCGTATTCCTCCACGACAACCCGGTACAGGTCCTGCGCGCGGCGGTCTCGCAACTGCTCAAGCATTTCCGCCGCCTTGAAATGCGCTTCCGCCTGCTGATCTTTTGCGTCCTTGAAGAGTACCACCGTACGCAGATAATCCAGCGCCGCCGGTTCCACCTGCCCCTTGGCCCGCGAAATATCGCCACGCAGGATCTGCGCCTTGGCGGCATCACCACGCGATCCGCTCGCGATCACTTCATCCAGTTCCGATGAGAGCCGTCCATACTGTTTAGCCTTGATAAGAACATCCCGATAGCCCCACACAAGATCGCCTTCCCGGGCCTTGGGCGCGTTTGCAAAAAGTTCCTCATAGGCCTTGACCGCCGCCACATAGTCTCCCTTGCCCACATACACATTCGGAAGCAAGGCCTGCGCCTGACTATCCCAATAAAGAAATTTATACTTTGACACTATATTGTTGAGAATGGGCAAGGCCTCATCATACTTGCCCATTTCAATCAGCTTGCGTGCTTTGTCAAAATCGTCCGGTTTGTCCGCAACCGCCTGAGCGTACTGCCCTTTCAGGAAGGTCCTGGATCCGACAGCGGTCTGCAAAATAATATCCCCTTTGGAATTGGCGCGGATGTCCGTGCCCTCAATCTTATTTCCCTGCGGGGTAACCACAAAGGCTGCCGCTTCCACGAGGCAAGGCAAACATACCAAAACCACCAGGGCCAGCACTGCACTGTAAACAATCCTTTTTTTCATCCTTCTTCTCCGTATTTCAACTATTAAATAAGCATTTAAATAGACATTACTGCTCATCGCTTCCAGTCTGCGGGGGAGGGGCCGCAGCCGCCACCGAGGCCTTCAACTTGACCTCACCCCACAATTTGCGAATATTCGGGACCTCCGGGTCATCCGGGAACTGCTCCAGGAACTGCTCGCAGATTTCCTGGGCGTCCTGATAACGTCCAAGTTCCTGGCTCAGGGCGATGCTGTCCATCAGGCACTGCCGTATAACCGGCCGCAGCTCGGGGGTGTTCGGGGCCAGCAGGCAGACGCGCTGGAAGGAAGCCAGGGCGCCGACCTTGTCATCCTGTGCCCGTTGGATCTGACCCAAAATCATACTGGCCTGATTGATCCGAAGCGCGTCACTGGCAAACTTCATCACATCGCTCATCGCATCGGTGGCCTTGTCCAGTTCGCCGGTTTCCCGATAGGCCTCGCCCATGATGAACTTGGCGTCGTAGAACAGCCCGGACTTGGGATATTTTGTCATCAATTCGTCCATGGTCGCGGCGGCATTGGCGTAATCCTTCATGGCATAATAGGCCTCGCCACGACTGTACAAGGCGCGTTCCTGATGCTCGCGATCCTGGGATTTTTCCAGCACAATACTCATGGCCTCCAGCGTCTCGGGATAGAGTCCGGCATTCAACATGAGCTGGCCGACCCGCAGGAATTCATCCGGCGAGTAAGCCTGGGAGTCGTTCAACATCTTCCGCAGGGCATCGCGAGCCACGTCAAATTTCTTGACTTCCATGGCAGAGCGGATGAGGGAATAGAGCGCATTTTTCCCTTCATTGGAATCAGGATATTTTACGGCCAGGTCGTTGAATGTCGCCACCGCGCCGTCAAAATCATCCTGGCTCAACTGGATGGTCCCCATGCCATTCATCGCCTTGGAGGCCAACTCCCCGTCGGGATACTGACTCAAATACAGGGAGTAGAACTGAACCGCCTTTTTTTTGAACGCTGGAACGGATTCGGCGGGCTCGGTCATCAACGAGTAACAATATCCCACATAAAACGTAGCCTTTTCCTCCAAGTCATCATTCTTCTTCACGTCGTCCGCGGATACATCATATTCGCTGTTTTCGGGCTTCAGCCACTTGAGCAGTTCCACAAAGGCCACAAGGGCATTCCTGATGTCGCCGGTCTGACGGTAGGCATCGGCCAGGCAGAACTGCGCCTGCGCGCGATCAAACCCGGGTTGGGTCGCTTCAATATATTTGGTCAACGCTGGTATCGCCATGGTGTAGTTCTTGCCCAGGTAATAGTCCCAGGCGATGCTGCTCAGCGCCTTGATGTAATACTTGTCATTGGGATAGTTATCCACCAGGCGCTGGAAATAGACAGACGACTTTTCTGTGTCGCCTGCATTCTTGCGCATACCAGCGAGGGTATAAAGCACTCCGGGAGCCTTTTGGTGTTCAGGGAAGCCATCCAGATACACTTCATACGTATAGGTGAACATGTCTTCATTGCCTGCATCAAAATATTTTTTACCAAGCTGCAGCAGGGCCACGGCGGCATTATCATTTTTCGGAAACCGCTCACCCAGGTACTCGATGACCATTTTGGTGTAGAGGGTATCATCCGCCTGGCGATAGCACTCGGCCAGGTTGCCCAGCGCTGTGGGCGCCGCGGCTGTTTCAGGATAATCGTTCAGTACCTTGATGTACTGCTCCCTGGCTTCTGGATATTTGTTCTCGAAGAATAATGTGTCCGCCAATCGCATCTGGGTTGCCGCCGCTTCCGACGCATATTCACCCATGTCGATATTTATGATTTTTCCATACTGGGATTCCAACTGATCTTTGAGCGCCTTGGCCCGCACCCCGGCCTCCGGCCCCCAGTCACTACCCCCGTATTTGGCGAATACGTTGTAGTACTCCCCCAAGGCCTGGCCAAGATATTTGATAGCGTTCGCGGCGTCCTTCTTGCGGGCAAAGCTCTGTCCCTGCTCGTCGTACAACTCGCCCAGCATGAAGCGCGCGCCAGCCATGGGACTGACCTTCATCGGCATGTCCTGCTCCTTGATGAAGCGGTCCACTTCCTTGAGGATATCCATCTGCTCCTTGAGCACCTGTTGCGCCTTCGCCTTGTCGCCCCGCAACAATTCCGCGCGCGCCATGACGATAACAGAGTGGCCGAACCAGATATCCATCCCGCCCCATTGCAAGTCGTTGCAGAGTTCCAGGGCCTTGCCGATGTGTTTTTCGGAATTATCCGGGTCTTTTTCGGCCACCTTGAGGTAGAGGTAGGCCTGATCCGACTGGAGGTTCCGCTTGATGGCTTTATCGGGATTAGTAGCCAGCACGCGGTTGTACGCCTTCACGGCGCCTTCATAATCCTCCGCTTTTTCAAGCATCTGGCCGAACTGGTACGAGGCATCCATATAGAAACGCTTCAAATCCGGATCGGTGGGGGTCTTTCCCTTGAACTGCCGAAAGAAATTCTCATAAAGTTCCCGGGCTTTATCCAACTCATTGATCTGATAGTACTTCCCGGCCAGGGCCAGCGTTATCGCCTGGGCCTTCGGGTTGTCTTCGGGCATTTCCGCGACAATGGCCTGCGCCTCGTCAAATTTTCTGTTGGAAATGAGTATCTGAGCGCGAACGAGTTTGGCGCGATCTTTCTGGTCAGGATACTTCATCAGCACCTGCTCCACCACCTTCTCCGCAAAGTCAGGGAAGCCTATTTCAATCAACCCCCCGGCAAATTCAAACTCCCTGTCCACTTCGTCGGCATACAATGCCCCCCCCAACGCGGCGGCTAAAACACCCATCAATAGTCCGATGGCTGACAGATTAAGACCTCTTTTTTTTCTCATCATAGTCATATCTCTCACTGCCTTCACAGGGCGGCAGTCACTTTTTCTGATCAGAACTTTTTTACCGTCTTGAAGATACTACCGGAATACTGCTCATTCGTCAAGAAAGAGTCCTTACTACAACCTCTTCATGAAAAAAAGTATTTATGGACATTTTTTTGTTCCCTTTCTTACCACGCCCGATGGCCGGCGCGCGTGGGCGCATTACAATTCAACATGAAACGCCAGTTCCGCCTCAATCTGTGCGGCGATGTTCTGCACGACCTGACGGTCCACCGGTTTGTTGACTTTCAGCAGCGCGATGGATTTGCTGCCCTTCGAGTCATGCGGATTGCGCACATCATCAATATTGATATCGGCGTCCGCCAACGCAGCGGCAATCTGTCCGAGTACCCCCGGACGGTCCTTGTAGCTGAACACCACCAGATGCCCCTTGGGATCGATGTACAACTTGTCAAAATCATTGATACGGGCAATCATCAGGCATCCTTCCGCCACGGTGCCCCGCACACTGGCGTGGCGCAAATTGTCCGCGTCCACACTGCCCGTCAAATCCACGGTAATCGAATTCTTGAAGCCCTTTGAGCTGTCCGTCTCGCGGTTTTCATATTCGATCCCCATGTCCGCCAGGTAGCGCTGCGCCGCCTTGAAATCCATTGAGCGGTCAAAATCCTCGCTCAAGGCCGCCAACACCGGAACCAACAGCCACTCCGCGTAAGGCTTCAAGGTGCCGTAGATGCTCGTTTCCACCCCGCGAAGCTGGTGTTGCCCCCCGACAACGCTCCGGCAGAGCTTGGCCAATGTGAAGGCCAGGTCACCGAATTTTTCGTCCAATCCTTCCGGAATATCCCGGTTGACCACAAAGCTGGAAATGCCCTTTTCGTCATAGTCAATGAGCTGTTCGGCGGCGCGGCGCGCGGCGTTTATATTAGACTCCTCGGTGCTGGCGCCCAGGTGCGGCAGCATGACATGCGCAAAATCCGCCACCGACTTTTCGCCCTCAGCGTCTTTGGCGTATACATCATTCAGATAACGAATGCCCTGCTCCGCAACGGCGCGGCGCACGTCATCTTCATTCACAATACCGGCCCGCGCGCAATTGACCAGCGTGGCGCCTTTTTTCATCGTTGAAAGCAGCGCGGCGTTGATCATCCCGCGCGTTTCATCATTCTCGGGAATGTGCAGGCTGATATAGTCGCTCCGGGCAAAGAGGTCCTCCATCGGAGCCATTTCGATCCCGCAGTCGCGGGCGCGCTCTTCCGAGATCACCGGGTCGTACCCCAGCGCCTTCATCTCGAAACCCTCCAGGCGCTTGGCCAGCATCCGCCCGATGTACCCGAGCCCGACGATGCCGATGGTCTTGCCGCTCAGCTCGCGGCCCATAAACTTTTTCTTTTCCCATTTCCCGGCACGGACCGACGGGTCCGCCGCGACGATGTGGCGCGCGTCCGCCAGCATCAGGGCCACCACTTCTTCGGCCACCGCGTTGGCATTGGCCCCGGGCGTATTCATGACGTCAATCCCCCTGGAGCGGGCATACTTCGTGTCGATCGTGTTGAATCCCGAACCCGCGCGAATAATCACCTTGAGCGCCCCCATCTGGTCCATGATCTCCGGGGTCACTTTTTCGCTGCGTACAATCAGGGCATAAGCGTCGCCATGTTCACCCGCCAGGACATCCAAAGGTTTTTCGTCGTTCTGAACAACCGTGTAATTCCCGTTCCGCTCCAGCAGCTCCCGCGCAACGGCGCTCAATTTCGTCGGTATCAATACTTTTTTCATCTGTCTGACAGCTCCCGATTTTAGGGTTATGTTTCAAATAGGTTTGAGGGCTACACACACATCCTCCGGGCCGCGCCCGTTGGCTATGCATCCTTTTCCCTCGTCTGCTAAACTTTTAATGAACAATCATCGTATAAACGAGCTGGAACCCTAAGCGGATTTTCCGGGAGAATCAAGAAATACCCAACCCATCTGTTCATTTTTCTTCGCCGGTCCACGATTCTTTACCCGTACAATCAAAAAATGTCATTGACCCCGCCCCCTGCCCTTCCTATGGTTCCCCGCCATGCAAATACTGCACACATGTAAAAAAATAGGCCTGCTGGGACTCCTCATCGGAGCGCTGGGGCCCGCTGTTTCGCTCCAGGCCGCCGACAAAGCATACAATGAGTCCATGGATCGCTACAGCAATGCCTTCTTCCGCAAAACAAAAAAAACAACACCCGCCGGACAGTTCGAGTACGCACTGTCGCTGGAAGCCCGCGAAAAATACAAAGCGGCCGGCAAGCAATACTACGCGCTGGTGCGCCGCTGGCCAGACGCCCCCGAGGCGCCTACCGCCCAATACAACTATGCCCGCATGCTTGATAAACACGGCAAACGCCTGCAGGCCTTTGACGAGTACCAGCGACTGATGGAGCAATACGCCGGCTTTTTTCCCTATGAAGAGGTGCTGGAAAAGCAGTTTGACATCGCAAAATGGCTCAAAAAGCGCAAAAAAGGCAAATTATTGCTGTTTCCGGGCTTCAGCGCGCCGGAACGGGCCATTCCCCTGCTCGAGAAGGTTACCGCCAACGGCCCCGCCTGGGAACACGCCCCGGAGGCCCAGTACTTGATCGGACAAATCTACGACGAGACCATGCAGCTCGAACTCGCCACCGTCGCCTATGCCACCCTCCAATACCGCTATCCCGACTCCCCCTATGCCGAAAAGGCGACCTATAACAAGGCCTATGACCTCTATCGCCTCGCCACGGAAAGCCAGAACGACCAGGACCTCGCCGTTTCCGCCTACGCCGCCCTGACCTTTTTTATCAACACCTATCCGCGCTCAGACTACCTGCCCCAGGCCCGGAGCTACCGGGATATCCTCCACCAGCGACAAGCCGAGGCCGCCTATAAAAAGGCGCGATTCTACGATAAGGTGGCCCGCAAACCCAAGGCCGCCATTGTCGCCTACAAAAGATTTATCCAGCAATATCCTGATTCAGGATGGACGCCCACGGCAGAAACGCGTATACAGGAGCTGAACAATCTTCTGGAGCAGAAAAAATGAAGCGTATTACGAGAAAACATATACAGCAGTTAGCGGTACTGGTTGCACTGAGCCTTTCTTTCACGGGGTGCGTGGGCTATCAACTCGGCTCCATGCTCCCACCCGATATAAGCAGTGTCTATATCCCAACGTTTGTAAACGAAACCACCGAACCCTTCATCGAAGTGGAAACCACACAGGCCGCCATTGTCCAGTTCCAGCTTGATGGCTCCCTCGAAGTTGTTCGCGAAGACCAGGCTGACGCCGTCCTGAATGTCACGGTGAAAAATTTCGAACTCGAACCCGTGGGGTATTCCAAAATCCGCCGTACCGCGGCCAACGAATACCGGCTCGTGCTCACCGCCTCCATCGTATTTAAGCGCATATCCACCGGCGAAGTACTCGTCATGTACCCCGCCGTCACTGGCTGGTCCACCTTCCCCTACCAGGGAGACCTCGCCTCGGCCAAACGCGCGGCCCTGCCCGATGCCGCCGAAAAACTCGGCTACAATATCGTAAAACGCGTCGTCGAAACCTGGTGATTAGCCGCTTAAACTGCGATTGATGGCCCCTATAGAGGCCATGAAAGAACAGGGCAGGCGCATGAGCGCCAACCCAGGACTGACGTCCTTCCGTTGATCTCACACCCGGTTAAGACGATCACGGTGAAAGCGCTGCGCGATATGCACCTGCCAGTCCACTACGGCCTGGTCCCACCCGACATCGTGACCGGCCTTCTCGCTTTGGAACCACTTGTGCCGGTTGACATCCTCTTCCATTTCACGGATGTACTGAACCAGCAAAAACTGCTCCAACCACGTTTTGTCCTGCATCGCATTCATACCATATTAGAACAAGCATAACTCGTGCCGGACGTTACCGAGGGGGGGAAGAACCCCGTAACAGCCCCTCCCGCACAGACAGACAAAGCCCCATGCGGCATGGAACAATGTACCCTTTCGCACCCCCCCTGTTGCGAAATGCGCCTCGTGCTTACTTTGCCGAAGGCTTTTCAATAAGGCCAAGTTTGATCAGTTGTTCTTCGAGCTGGTCCCGTTCCACGGGTTTGACAATGTAGCCTTCGCACTGTTCCCGGAATGCAGTAATCACGTTTTTAGCGTCTTTGAGGGCGGTGGTCATGACAATTTTAACGCCGTCGAGGCCCAGGATGCCATGCTCTTTCTCGACGTGGCGAATCTCCCGAAGCGCCTCCTGGCCATCCATTCCGGGCATCATGATATCCAGGCAGATCAGGTCGTAGGGGTTGCCCGCGGCCAACGCCTGTTTAACGGCCTTGACCGCCTCAATACCGTCCACAGCAATGTCGATCTCACTGTACTCAGCCATCAACTTCTGCAACAGACGGCGTCCGGCAAAATCATCTTCCACAATCAATGTTCTCATAACCGACCTTCCTTCTATGCACCATAGAGTACCTGAACAATCTTCATTTGTTGAGTACTTATTTATTTATGAAACCGGGCAGTACCCGGAGCAGCTCATCATTGGCCGCCTGGAGCAAATCGAAAAGCGCGCGGAATTCGTCCTTTTTCATGGCCTCGGCCGCCATTTCAAGATCACGGGCCGCCT
>RZZM01000140.1 GCA_009929845.1 Spartobacteria bacterium | reverse complement strand
ACAACGAACGGGCAGGCTGACGCCTGGACAACGAACGGGCAGGCTGACGCCTGGACAACGAACGGGCAGGCTGACGCCTGGACGGCACACTGGCTGATGGGGGCCTAGGGTTGCAGGCGGACGTTGACGCGGTAGGTGGCGTGATCGATGTTATTTACGGTGTCGGTGTAACAGCCGGTTACCAGGTTGGTGGCGATCGGGATGAAGGTTTCAAGTTGGTTGGTGGAGCGGTGGAGATCGTACCAGCGGTTCGAGGTGGCAGGCCAGGTGACAACAAAGCCGCCATCAAACGGGGTAGTTGAAAGGCCGCCTCCCATGGAGAAGAACGAGGCCGGGTTGGTGGGGTTCGTATCGGCGATGTATTCGTCGCGGTTGTCCATGCGGTCGCCGTCGTCATCGTCATCGGGGGGCGGACCTTCCGGTGTACCGAAATACCGCAGTTCCCAGTAGTTGGGCAGGCCGTCAAAATCAACGTCGTCGCTCTCACGCAGGATGCGCAATGGGGCCAGGGTCATGACGTTGTACCCGACATTGCCCCAGGTGTGGCGCGATCCGTAGACCCGTTGGGCAACGACGGATGCGGACAGGTAGCGGTCGGCGCCGTTGGTGGAGTCGGAGGCGATCACGCCGGCAACGGCCAGGCCGTCTATGCTGTCAATGCCGGATGCGCCGAGGGCCGTCCAGGGGAGCGAGGCTTCCCAACGGTCGGTCTGGCGGTTGCCGTCGTCGTCGGTGGTAGTCACCGGCTGGTCGTCCACGCCGTCAAACTGGGAGAGCATGGCCCCGGGTACGGGAATGAAGGCGCTGGAATTGGTACCGATATAGTAGATGCCCTGTCCGAAATCGTAGTGATTGGACGTGGGGTAGGTGAAATGGGGATAGTCGGCCTGGTCGCCGTATTCATCGCCAAAAACGATGGCGAGGTCCATGGGCTCGGTGAAACTGACGTTGTGCAGGTAATCGAGCGCCTGTGGGGCGGAACTCTTGTGCCAGAGGTTCGTGGCGTTGTCGGACAGCGTGTTGAGCCCGAGGAAGAGCACCATGACGTTGTTGGTGCCTCCCAGGTCGGACTGGATGCCGCCCAGGTAGAGGTTGCTTGTGTCGTGGTTGAAGTATACGGCGCCGAAGTCGCCAAACCCGTACATGGTGTAGCTGGATGGGGTGGCGCCGCCGTCGCGATTCAGGTCGAAGTTGTCGCCCACGATGTTCTGGATGACGGGCGGGTTCGATGAGATCAGCGGGGAGCCCCCGTTGATAACCGGGGGCGGCTGGATGGGGGGCGGGGGGGCGCTGGCGCCGGTAATCGTCTGATGCCAGTACATGCCGTAGTTATCATCGACGCCCGTGGTATTGCCGAACATGATGTCAATGGAGTCGGCCCACGGGGGCAGGGTGACCGCGGTGGTCCAGTGCCCGCCCGAAGTATTGGTCATTGTGACCGGGGTCCACCTTGGCAAGCGATTGTACTGGATGAATGCGTTGAGTGTCCCGCCGCCCGCCAGCGGGCCCATGTCGGCATCGTAGTGCAGCGTATAGGTGGCGTCGGCCGCCGGTGTCGCCGGTTCGCCCTTGAAACGATCGAGCAGGATTTGCCAGTTGTAGTCGTAGTTGTTGTGCCAGTTGGTCGTGTCGTCGTCGTGAAAGACAAAAGCCAGGCGGGTCATGCAGGTGGTCGGCACGGTATACGCGTACTCCCAGCGCCCGTTGCCGGGGTTGTAGGTCATGGCGGCGTCCACAACGGCCGACGAAAATTCGTCCAGGCCCAGGTGAATATAGACCGGGTCCGAATAAAAGAGCGGGCCGTCGTCGGCGTTGTACGAGATCGTGACGGTGTCGCCGCGCACCGGCAGAGCCGGATCGGAACGGACAAATCGCGGGCGGTTGGTGTAGGTGACCTGGTCGAACAGCAACCCGTCGCTGCGGATGGCCTTGAGGGTCATGACGTTGCCGGTGACATTCCCTGACACGAAGTGGTAACAGGTGGTGGCAAATTCGTGCGCGCCGGGCGTGAAATCGGAGGTGTAGAGCCGTCCGCCGCCGCCGCCCACGACGAAGTAGTTTACGCCGCGGATCGGTATCCAGCGCTGGTAGTTGTGGCTGTGCCCGCTGAAAGCCACATCCGCCTCGTACATGACGAAGGCCGGGCAGAGGTTTGTTTTAACTTCTTCATCGCCTGCGCGTTCCCCGAGCGAGTAGGGCGGGCGGTGGAAATAGGGCACGATCCAGTCGATGTTTGTGTTGCCGGCGGCCTGCTGGAGGTCGCGCATCAGCCAGTTGGTCTGGCCTTCGATGTCCAGGTCGGTGTTGAGCGCGGTAAAGTGGATGTTGGCCACGTCAAAGGAATAGTAACTGCCATTGGAAGGACGTTCGGGCAGGTGGAATATCTTCCAGTACTCCGAGTTGTTGTTGGGGGCGTCGTCGTGGTTGCCGGCCGTGGGCATGAAGACCACCCGTTCAAGTTCGTCGGTGGTGGCGTTGAAAAAGTCTATCCAGGACGCAAACGGGTGCTCATCGTAGTCCACGTTGGCCACGTCGCCGACATGAATGACCAAATCCGGCGCATCCTCATTGATGGCCTCGGCCACATCACGGGCGGCGGAGTTTACAATCCCGCCCTGCAGGTCGCCATGTACGACAAAATGAAGTGAACCGGTTGGCGTCGGGGCCGTCATGAAGGTGTGGTCCCCGCAACGGTACCCGTCACTGGAGCTGACCCGGTAATGATAACGGGTATTGGGCTCAAGGCCGCGAAGGACGAAACAATGGCGGTACGTCCCGCCACCGTCATACAGTGTATGGGTATAGTTTGTCGTCAGGCCGTATTCGACACACCCGCGGCCCGTTTCTTCGCGCTCCCATGCCAGTGTTGCTGTTGTCTGGGGATCTTCCGACCAGGTGATCACCACTGGAAGGACGCGACCGAACGCCGAAACCGCAATAAAAAAGGAAAAAGCCGCTATAATCATTTTCATAATGTTTTGCTCCTGAAGGAATACATACAGGCATTATACAAAATAAGTAAAGCGCTAAACTAAAGAAAAAATCATGTATATTTTGCCCTTTGTGGGGCGCCATAGACCAAGCGTATGCCATCACAGTCAATACATAAATACTGGGCCTGCTTTTTACCTGGGGAAACCCTTGGCCTTTTTCGTGCACTCCATCCGGATTATTCGTATTTGAACTGTTGGACAATGGATTGCAACCGGTTTGCCAAGCCGGAGAGTTCATGGGCGCTGGCGTCGGTTTGTGTTGCCCCGGTGGCCGTCTGCGCGGCGGCCTGGTTGATCCCGACGATGTTGTGGGATACTTCATTCGAACCCTTGGCCGCCTCCTGAATATTGCGCGCTATCTCATTGGACGCGCTGCTGGCCCCGCCGACGTTTCGCGCGATTTCGTTGGTCGTAATGGATTGTTCCTCCACGGCGGCTGCGATGGTCTGGGAAACGCCGTTCACCTCGGTGATGATCGAGGATATCTCTTCCATTGAAATCACGGTTTCTCTCGTTGCTTTTTGCATCTCTGTCACCTGCTTGGCAATCTGTTGCGTGGCCTCGGCGCTTTGCTTGGCCAGGTCTTTCACTTCATTGGCCACCACGGCGAACCCCTTGCCCGCTTCGCCCGCGCTGGCGGCCTCGATGGTCGCGTTCAGCGCCAGCAGGTTGGTCTGATCGGCGATCCCGTTGATCACCTCGATGATGCTGCCGATCTGATTCGCCGCATGGGAGAGCTTGTCGATCATCAGCTTGCTGGCGTTCGCCTTGCGGCTGGCGTCTTCCGTGATGGTGGATTCCTTTTCGCAATTTCGGGCGACTTCATTGAGCGATGCGCTCATTTCCTCGATGGCGGATGCCACCGTATTTACCGTGCTGGACATTTCCTCCGCGCCGGAGGCCATCGTATTGACATTCACGGAGAGTTCTTCGCTGGCCGATGCCACCGTGTTTGATTGTGAACTCATTTCCTCCGCGCTTGAGGCCATCTGCGTCGCGACGGCGGAAAGTTCTTCGGCCTGACTGCTCAAGCTGACCACATTATCTCCGATATCCTTGATGATGGCTTGCAGTTTTTTCATAAAGACATTGAACCAGTTTGCCATATCCGCCACTTCATCCCTGGTGGTGACGTGCAGACGTTGGGTCAAGTCGCCCTCTCCCTGGGCAATATCCTGGAGCATCAGGGCGGCCTTCTGGATGGGCACGGCCACGGCGCGCACCAACAGAAGGGTGCTGATGACGGCAACAATCAAGCCGCAAATAATCCCGCACCAGATGGCGATGGTCTGGGCGCGCGCCGCTTGCTCCTGACGTGCGATCAGGGCATCAGTGTCCATGTGGGTGATATCCTCAACCGCCTGAAGCTTTTGCACCACCTTTTGCATCGCAGGCTCGGCCTGCGTATCCAGGATATCTCGCGCTTTTGACTGGGCCATCAGGATTTCTTCCTCGGCGTGTATGGCGTCCTGGAAGTTGTCGGCCACCTCCTCAAGTGCCTTAAGGGTGACCGTGTTGTACAAATCCATTGCCTTGTCGCTGTTTCCTTTCTTCAGTTCTTCCGTGATCTCACGCGCTGACTCATGAAGCGCCCGGTGGGGAGCATCACAGGCGCTGAGCGCCTTGTCCAGCGCCGGGAAGGCGGCCCGCCACTGCGCGGCCTGTTCGCCGTTTAAAAACTGACCGAATGCGCATTTGGAAGCATCCATCTGGACCTCAGGCGGGGTCCCCGAAATAAGGGCGTTGGCCACCTGTTGCGCCCATTTTCGGTGATCATCCAGTCGTATGCGCAGGGTGTCGATCAGGCCTGGGTGGCTTTGCCGCCAGACGTTGTTGATCTCGACGCCGGAACGGTGCAGATTGGCGTGCGGCTCTTTCATTTCCTCCAGCAGCGTTGCGGATTTTGGAGAATTCTTTATGATGGCATTCATCGCATCTTCATTGTAAAGCAGCGATTTGCCCAGTCCGCATTTATGCTCATCTAGTTGTACAGTCAATTCCTCATGGTTGCCGGCAAATAGATCATTGACGGAAATGATCCACTTCAAATGGTCCACGTACCGTTCCATTAATACAGTCCGCAGTTCCGCCAGTTCCCCTGCCTTTGCCGAGATATCGGCATAATACGCCGCGGCCAAAAACGAAACGATCCCGATGCAAATGATGACGACTACAAGTATTCCGGAGGAAAGGCCGAGTTTGGATCTGATCTTCATTGTACAACTCCTGGCTGTCTGTCTGTCTGTCTGTCTGTTTATGTATGTTGTATGGCGCTCCGCGCCCATGCGCGGGGCCCGCGGCCGCGGGATGCCCGGCATGCTCTTGAAACTATACACCATCTGTCAAATATAGTTGACTAAAATAGTTGTCTTAATGCGTTGTGGAAGCCGGCGGCCTGCGGAAAAAAAACTGCAAGCATGGGTAGACGGATCGGGGCGGATGGTCTATCATGTTCCACTTTCGATGTGTAAACCGGAATTTAAATAAGGAACGATGATGAGCACTATTGTACTGGGATTGCCGAAGGGCAGCCTTCAGGAAGCGACCTTCCTGATGATGAAGAAAGCGGGCTTTAACATTAAAGCCGGCTCGCGCTCCTATGTGCCGCGTGTCGATGACCCCGAGATTGAGGCGCGCCTTATCCGCGCGCAGGAAATCAGCCGGTATGTCGAGCACGGTATGCTGGATGCCGGGATGACGGGCTATGACTGGATTCTCGAAAATGAATCGGATGTGGTGGAAGTGGCCGATTTGATCTACGCCAAGCAGGGGTTGCGACCGGTCCGCTGGGTCCTGGCCGTTCCCAATGATTCGCCCATCAAATCCGTGCAGGACCTCGAAGGCAAACGCATTGCGACAGAGGCCGTGGGGTTGACCCGGCGGTACCTCGAGCAGAACAAGATCAATGCCGAGGTGGAATTCTCCTGGGGCGCCACCGAGGTGAAAGCCCCCGAACTGGTCGATGCCATCGTCGAAATCACCGAGACAGGCTCCTCCTTGCGGGCCAATAACTTGCGCATTGTGGAGACCGTCCAGGAGTCCACCACCAAGCTGATTGCCAATAAAGCCGCCTGGGAAGACCCGAAGAAGCGCGCAAAGATTGAACAGTTGGCCATGCTCCTGGAGGGCGCCCTGATGGCCGAAACACGCGTGCTGATTAAAATGAATGTGCAGGACAAGGACCTGCCCGCGGTGCTGGGTATGCTGCCGGCCATGCACGCGCCGACCATCAATCGGCTCAATGAAGAGGGGTGGTGTTCTGTAGAATCGGTCGTCGAGGAACCGACGGTCCGGGAGATTATTCCGGGCCTGAAGGATGCCGGGGCTGTAGATATTATAGAAATTGGCTTGAACAAGGTGGTCCCTTAAGCATATAGCATCTGCGCTGATTATGAATGGAACCCGTTACCGGGTTTAGAACAAGTGGATTGTAGAATAAGAAGGATGCGTTAAATCGCAGGAGTATTATGGGTTCAATTAAGAAGAAACGGCGTTGCAAAATGTCCAAGCATAAACGCAAAAAGCGTTTGCGCGCCGACCGTCATAAAAAGAAATAATCGAAGTATTCCTCATAAACAAAGAGGGACTGAGTTACATGCATGTTTCCGCGAAAGCCGGCCGTTTTGTTGCCGCGCTTACGATTGTGGCAGCGATGGGTTTTTGGTCCGGATGCCGTGCCGTGTCTCCAAGCGGAGGCGTGGCGGGTGGTCCGGACCGGCCCCGACCGCTGTCTGAAGATCGTGAGGCCTTCGCGGAAGCCCTGGCGTTGTACAGTCAGGGGCTCATCCATCAGGTGCATGGCGAATTCGATCCGGCCATCAGTAATTATCTGCGTGCCATCGAGCTGGACCCCGGACAGGATGAGCTGTACATGCGTGTGGCCATGGGCCATCTTCGGATGGATCGTCCCGATGAGGCCATCAAGGTGATTGAGTCCCTCTGCGAACGGCAGCCGCGCGAGGCCCGTCCGCAGTTGTGGCTGGGGTTTGTCTGTCGTGCCGCCGGGGATATCCCCCGCGCGGAAACGGCCTACAAAAAGGCCATTCGAATAGCGCCAGCCAACGAGGCCGCTTACCTGGAACTGGCCGCTGTCTACATCCGCCTCGGGCAGGACGACGAAGCCGTTTCGCTGCTTGAAGAGGGGATTCTGCGCGCGGAGCAGCCGGGCGACCTGTTGCGCATGCTGGGCGACCTGTACATCCGCAAGGCGGCGGAAAGCGCGGCCGAAAATACCGAGCAAACCAACCGGCGCGCGGCCATCAAAACGCTCGAACGGATCATTAACGAAGAGCCCGACGATGTCGCGCTCCTGTTGCAGCTCGGGGACCTTTACATTATGGAAGAGGATGTCCCCCGGGCCATCGAATATTTTCAGCGCATCGAAGAACTGGAACCCGATAACCTTCACGTGAAAAAGAAACTGGCCCTCAGCTTTGCGGCCACGGGCAACCAGGAACGGGCCGTGGAAACCCTCGAAAAAATCACCAGGGAGCAGCCTTCCAATGCGCAGGTCTATTATTACCTTGGCGAGTTGTATGAAAAAATGGGGGATATGGAGCGCGCCCGCTTGAATTTCAGTCTGGCCACCAAGGCCCCGACGACCGACGCCTCCGCCTTCCTGCGCCTGGCGCTGTTGGATATGGATACGGAACCGCAAACCGCTATTGATATTTTGATGGACGGGCTGGTGAAACATCCCGATGACCTGCGCCTGATCGAAACCGCCGCGTATGCCTATATGAATCAAAAGGACTACGCCAATGCCCGCAAGTATTTCAAGACCGCCGATGACCTGATGCGGGAAAATGACCAGCAGGCGATGACGCCCGGTTTCCACTTCTATTTTGCCATCACCGCCCAGCACGCAGGCGATTTTCCCGAGGCCGAGGCGCTGCTGGAACGTACCTTTGACCAGGACCCGCATTTTCTGGATGCCTATGTCCATTATATCTTCCAGCAGGAAGGCAACACCGTCCTCCAGGAAGCCATACAGATGCTCGAAAATATCCAGCCGGGACGTCCGGAAAAACAGCAGGTTTTTGTCTATATCGGACTGCTCAACAGTTTTCTCAAGCAGTATGAAGAGGCGGTGGAGGCCTTCCGGCAGGCCGAAACCATCGCCGGGGCGGCCGACGAACCCGTCCCGTTCGAACAGAGTTTCTACTTCTGGTACGCGGCAGCCAACGAACGGGTCGGCGCCTATGAAGAATCTGAAACATTGTTCCGTAAAGTGATCGAAATGAACCCCGAGCACGCCGAGGCCTACAATTACCTGGCGTACATGTGGGCTGAACAGGACATAAACCTCGACGAGGCCCTGCTCTTCATTGAAAAGGCGCTGGCGTTGGAACCCGAAAGCGGCGCGTTTCTCGATACCTATGGATGGGTGCTGTACATGCAGGGCGACTATGGGCAGGCGGCCGTCCAGATTGAACACGCCAGCCGGATACTCCCGGAAGACCCCACCATCGCGGAACATATGGGTGATGTCCTCTTCAAACTCAACCGACCGGGGGAGGCCGTTGAATACTGGCGCAAGGCCCTGAAGGCCGACCCGGAAAAGCAGTCGCTCAAGGATAAACTCCAGGAGCAGGGCATCGACGTCGAGGCTTTACTTGAAGAATTTGAACTCCAGCCGCCGGAAGAAGACCCGGAACCGCCCGCCGAAGAACTGGACACTCCCGAACCCAGCGCCAGAAAAATGTGATGTTTCGGAGTTAAAAGAAAATCGTGCCCATCACTTTCATTCTCGCGCGAACGCATTTGTTGCACACAGATGTCCGATCGGACCTCTGTGTGCAACACGGGTGATGGTTCAGGCGTTGGTTATTCGAGCAGTCTCCACTCTCCGTCTTCGACCACCACCATGACCAGGGAGTTTTCGCGAAGGCCGCAGTGGTCCTTGGGCGACATATTGTAGATGCCGCTGACGCCGATATAGTCCTTTGTGTTCTCGATGGCGGTGCGCAGGGGCTCGGGATCCGTGCCGGCCTTCTGCATGGCGTTGAAGACCAGTTGTACCGCGTCCCACGCATATCCGGAATGGGTGCTGATCGCGCCCAGGTTGTTGGCCTTGTAGTCTTCGATAAAGGCCAGGACGACTTCTTTCTGGGGGTCGTCGTCCGGCAGTTGTTCCGCAACCATCAGGCGCGTGGAGGGCATGACCGAGCCATCCGCGGCATGCCCGGCCAGCTTGATGTAAATCGGGTCCGGTTGTCCGTGGCACTGAAAGATGGGCAGGCCGATGCCCGCTTCCTGGGCATTGCGCGCGATGACCGCGCCGGCCGGTCCCACCGTCCAGACGATGATGGCATCGGGTTGCTGGGCCTTGATCTTGGACAACTGAACGGTCATGTCGGTGTCGGCGACATCGAAACTCTCAGTGGCGACCAGTTCGAGGTCGTGTTCGGGCGCGAGCATTTCAAGGTACTGTCCGCCTTCCTGGCCGAACTTGTCTGACGCGATCAGCAGGGCCACCCGCCGCATGCCCTGGTTGGCCAGGTAGCCGTACAGTTTATTCACGGCGGTGCTGGAACGCTGCGGGGTCTTGAAGACCCACTTGCGGGTAGGCTCGACCGGCGCGGTGCCTCCCACGCAGGCCACCATCGGGATACCGGCCTCTTCAATGGTCTTCAGGCAGGCCATGGCGGAGCCGGTGGAGGTTGGGCCGATGACCGCCTCAATCTTGTCCTTCTGGATGAGGCGCTTCAACGCGACCACCGCCTGGGAGGGCTCACTTTTGGTGTCAGCAACGATCAGTTCGACCGGGCGCCCGTTGAGTCCGCCCTCGTCATTGATGCGTTTGATCAGCATTTCGGCCACGCCCTTGCTGGGCTGGCCGATATGCTGGGCGTTGCCGGTGAGCGCGAACAGGCCGCCGATACGCACGGGCCCGGAGTGGGGCTGGCTGGGGGTCAGTTCAGGTTGTGCTGTTATGGCGGGGGCGTCTTCCTTCGCTGCCGGTTCGGGCGTGGCCGGTTTGCTGCAGGCCGCCATGGACAGGGCCAGCATGGCCATCATTGTTATCGTTGCAAAGCGATCTTTCATTCTTCCTCCTGGGTGTTGCGGTTCCGATGTTTGACTTGCCGGAGCATTTTTCTGGCTCAGGCTCATGGTTTGTTAACAGAAAATCGGGGCAAGGTCGAATCATTTTCCGCGCAAGTTCACAGGTGGGGGAAGAGCGCCAGCGCGCATCCAAAGATGCCCATATAGAAGGCAAAGGCCAGCAGCGAATATTTCCGGAATAGCTGGAGGCAGAAATGGATGGCGGCAAGGCTGACGATAAAGCAGATGATGAACCCGAGTACCGGCTGCCACATGGGCATGCCGACCATGGCTGTTTGGATATGGCCGGATTCAAGCACGGCGGCCCCGAAAAGGGTGGGGATGGCCATCAGAAAGGAGAATTTCGCGGCTTCGGTCCGACGGAGTCCGCAAAGTACGCCCGCGCCGATGGTCAATCCGGAACGGGATGCCCCGGGCAGGAGCGCGAACACCTGGATGCACCCGATGAACAGGGCCGTCTGCCAGAGCATGTCGCGGTGGGATCGTTGTCCCCGCCGTTCGCAGAGGACATACCAAAGCGCGGTCATGATCATGCTCAAGCCCACCATGGCGCAAGTGCGGAAGTCGTTCATGTAATGCTCAATGATTGGTCCGAACAGAACGGCCGGGAGGGTTGCAATAAACAGGAAGAAGAGCATACGGCGGTGCGGGGCGTCGTCCGGACGCCGGTTGAAGACGGCCCGCACCGGCGGAAGCCAGTCCTTGTAAAAGTAGATAAGAATGGCCAGGAGGCTGCCGGCGTGCAATACCGTGTCGAAGAAGACCCCGCCATTGTCCGACCAGTCCAGCAGGTGGCGGACCAGGACAAGATGCCCGGAACTGCTGATGGGAATGAATTCTGTCGCGCCCTGTACAACGGCTAAAACGATGACCTGCAGAAGATTCATGGTTGAGGACTCGTTTCCACTGTTTGTCGGACCATCAGGCGCTAATCAATCATCGAAAGGTGTTCCGCCTCTTCTTCCTCATCCTCAATGATCAGGTGGTGTTTCGGCATGAAGGGCGAAATAAAGGCGTAGGCAAAACCGTAGGCGCACATCGCCAGCGCGGCGGCTGCGCCGATATGTACCTTCATGAACAGCAGGCCGATCAGGCACAGGCCCGGCAGGAAGAAGATCAGTTCCTTGGTGGGTTTATGGTAGTGCACATGGGACATCTGCAGGATGACCATAGCCACACAGCACGTCCAGACAAACGCGGCCAGCGGGCCGTGGTGCAGGGAGAAGACGGTCTCCTCAAAAAGCCCGGATTCGGACACAAATACAAACAACGCGATCCAGCCCGCGCAGACGGTGATGGGCAGGCCAAGAAAACCTTTCTGGCCGCGGTGTGGGTCAATGGCGCGGAAGCGCGAAAGCCGCATCGTGCCCGAGAGCACAATGGAAGAAACCATCAGCAGGCCCCAGAAATTGTAGTCCTTGAAAATAAGCTGGTAGACGAGGACCGCCGGGGCAATTCCGAAGCTGGTCAGGTCCACAAAGGTATCCATCTCGGCGCCGAATGTGGAGGTGCCCTTCAGCCATCGGGCCACATTACCGTCCAGGCCGTCCAACGCCATAGCCAGCATGATGAATTGCGCCGCATGCAGGAATTCCCCGTTAACGCTTTTCAGGATGCTGAAAAAACCGGCCATCAACGCGGCGGCGGTAAAACAAAATGGTATGATCTGTCGATGCTTCACGCTCCGTCCCCTTGTGGTTTGATTCTGGCAACTATGGTCAGGCCGGCCTGTACGGGATCGCCTGGCTTGATACACACGTCCACCCGGTCCGCAGGCAGGTATATGTCCAGCCGTGATCCGAATTTCATCATGCCGAACAACTCGCCCTTGGCGACCTCCTGCTCAGGCTCAAGCCAGTAGACCACGCGCCGGACAATCGGTCCGACGATCTGATGAACGAGGCAGTTGATACGCTCCCCTTCAATCAACACCGAGCTGTGTTCGTTGTACTCCGAGGCGGCGTTCAGGTAGGTGAGCAGGTGTTTGCCCGGCGTATACGACAGGTGCTTGACGAAACCCGCAATGGGGGTCCGATTGACATG
>RZZM01000535.1 GCA_009929845.1 Spartobacteria bacterium | reverse complement strand
ACCCCCGATTTATTCCTTGGGGCGGTAACCGCCATCCTGGAAGGGAAGTTGCCGCCCAAAGGGACCGTGCTGGCGCCGGACAAGGCGCTGTGCAGTTCCTGCGACCGGAATGAAACGAAGCCGGAAGATGTGTGCATTACAGCGTTCAAACGGGTGATCGATGTCGAGGTTGATCCCGAAACCTGTTTTCTCGCGCAGGGCATCCTTTGCATGGGCCCCGCCACCCGCGACGGGTGCGGCCAGGCGTGCATAAGCGGAAACATGCCCTGTACCGGATGCTTCGGCCCGACCAGTTCCTGCAAGGATCAGGGCGGTAAAATGATTGCGACCCTGGGCGGCATCGTGGCCGGCGAGGATGAAGAAACCATCGCAAGGGCTATGGAAGGCATTGTTGATCCCGCGGGATCGTTTTATCGATATGGCGCGGCCGCGTCCCTGCTCGGAAGCGCGCGAAAGGAGAATTGATCTATGAGCAAAACCATTACCATTGACCCGATTACACGCCTGGAAGGGCACGGCAAAATCTCGATCATGCTTAACGATGCCGGCGATGTGGACCGCGCCTTTTTCCAGGTGCCGGAACTGCGCGGCTTCGAGGCCTTTTGTATCGGACGTCCCGCGGAAGATATGCCGCAGATCACATCGCGCATCTGCGGGGTGTGCCCCAGCGCGCACCATATGGCCTCCACGAAAACCCTCGACGCCCTCTTCGGCGTCGAGCCGACGCCGACCGCGAAGGCGCTTCGCGAGTTCTACTACAACCTGTTCGTCTACGAGGATCACCTGCTGCATTTCTACATCCTCGGCGGCCCCGATTTTATTGTCGGTCCGGACGCCCCCGCGGCGGAACGCAACATCCTGGGCGTGATCGCCAAAGTAGGCGTGGATGTCGGCAAGCAGGTCATTGATATCCGCCGGCGCACGCGTGAACTGATGGCCTACATGGGCGGCAAACCCATTCATCCGGTGCTCGGTCTGCCCGGCGGCGTCGCCAAGGCCATGCCGGAGGATAAGCGGGCCGACCTGATCGCGTACAGCAAGGACGCCATCGCGTTTGCCCAGTTTACACTGAAGGCCTTTGATGACCTGGTGCTGGCCAACAAGGAATATGTCGACCTGATCCTGTCGGATGTCTATTTCGATGAAACCAACTATATGGGGCAGGTGGACAAGAACAATCATGTCAATTTCTATGATGGAACCATGCGGGTGGTCAGCACTACCGGCGAGGAAATCGAGCGGTGGGTTCCGTCTGAGTATACCGACATAGTCATGGAGCATGTCGAGCCCTGGAGCTACATCAAGTTTCCGTATCTGAAGAAACGCGGATGGAAAGGGTTTGTGGGCGGCGCAGACACATCCATCGTGCGCGTGGCGCCGCTGGCGCGCCTGAACGCGGCGGACGGCATGGCCACCCCGTTGGCGCAGGCCGAGTACGAACGTCTGTATGCTACCGTCGGCGGCAAACCCTGCCACAATACGCTGGCCCTGCACTGGGCGCGGCTGGTCGAGGTGCTCTATGCGGCCGAGCGGATGCTGGAGCTGGCGCAGGCGGAGGAATTGACCTCCCCGGATATCCGCAACATGGACCTGCAAACACCCAAAAAAGGGGTCGGCATTGTCGAGGCCCCGCGCGGGACGTTGCTGCATGACTACGAAACCGATGAAAACGGGCTGATCACGCGCGCCAACCTGCTGGTGGCGACCCTGTTCAATTCCGCCCCGATGTGTATGTCGATTGAAAAGGCCGCGCGCAAGCTCATCAAGGGCGGCCAGGTGACCGACGGGATATTGAACATGGTTGAAATGGCCTTTCGGGCTTACGACCCCTGCCTGTCCTGCGCGACGCACTGTCGCCCGGGGACCATGCCCCTGACGGTCGAGCTGCGAAATCCCGCGGGCGCGGTTGTTTCAAGGATTGTTCGCAAGGATGGTAACGAGGTGGTACAACAGTGAGAAGGAGACGGCATTGAAAATTAATTCATTGTTCAAAAAGGGTATATCCATCGAGGGGGGGATTATGGCGACCGGCCTGTTGTCGTGCGCCGTGACCTTCGGCGCACTGCTCCTGCTGACCTCACGGTGTGAGGCCTCGGCCCAGCAGGGACTCGGGTTGTTTATATTCGCCGGCTTTGTCTGCCTGCTCATTTCCGGCCTGATGGCCTGGCTGTGCGCAAGGCGCGTGGGGCGGACAGGCAACACCCTCCTCGAAACCATGGAGGCAATCAAAGGCGGCAACAAGGGCCAGCGCCTGGTGGCGGAGGCCCTGTCCGGGTCTACCGGCCAGTTCGCGATCAGCTTCAATTCGGTCATGGATACCATGACCAAGACGATCACGGATGTCGGCAATGACGCGGCGACGCTGACGTTTTGCACGGACGAGTTGGAGAGTCTGGCCAAATCGCTCGATGCCGAGACAAAAAACCTCTCCTCGAACGCGCATGTCGTGGCGGCATCGACCGAGCAGGCCAGCTCCGCGTTGCAAGGCATTTCCAGCGCCACCCGTGAAATGTCCACTTCGGTTTCCACGATTGCCTCCGCCATCGAGGAGATGAACAGCAGCCTCAATGAGGTGGC
>RZZM01000534.1 GCA_009929845.1 Spartobacteria bacterium | reverse complement strand
CTGACTACGGATCAGAAGGTTTGGGGTTCGACTCCCTACGGGTACGCCATTTTTTTGCCCTGTGTGATAAGCGTTCGCTGAATTCCGTCCAGTGCTTCCGGTAGCCAGGACAAGCCGACGACAAACAGCGCCCCCAACAATACCACCGACCGACGCGCGTCATGCCGGATGAGCGCGGCGCCCTTTTTGCGATACAGGATAAACCCGGCCAGGGTGTGCGCCAGGGGCGAGGGCATGGCGGCTCTACAACCGGGTGGCCGTCAGGGCCAAATTTACAGCGCCTTGGTGCATTCGATTTTCGCCAGGTCGCTCAGTGTGTATTTCGCCAGTTCCTTGTGCGCCGCGGCGGCGGCCTGTTGCCACACCTCCACGGTCGGGCACTGGCGCTTCCGCGGGCAGCGCTTCACCTGGCAGGGCGCGAGCGAGAAGGGGCCTTCCATCGCCTCATAGATTTTCGCCACGGTCACGCTTTCAGGTTTTTTGCCCAGTTTGTAGCCGCCTTTGCGCCCGCGCACCGACTTGACCATCTTGCAATGGCGAAGCTGCTGCAGCAGTTTGTCCACGTAGGGCTTCGTGACGCCGGTCGCTTCAGAAATCTCAATCTGCGTGGCCGAGTCGCCCCCTTTGGTCGTCAAATGCACCAGGATCCTCGCGGCATAACGTACACGTGTCGGTATCTTCATATTTGCTCCTTCTCTTTATGCGTTAAAATCAATACACAACTTCTGGGAGCGACATTAAAGGCCGGAAAGCTGTGTGTCAAGATAAAGCAATACTATTTTTCCAGCTTTATTCCGCCATGTTGCCGGCCAGCTCACCGGCCATGCCGGTGTAGCCCGCGGGGGTGAGGGCGAGCAGCCGCTGCCGGTCGTCTTCCTTAAGTTCAAGTCCCTGTATGAACTGTCGGATCGCTGCGGCGTCGATTTTTTGTCCGCGCGTCAGCGCCTTGAGCTTTTCGTAGGGATGGTCGATGCCCGCCTTGCGCATGACGGTCTGGATGGGCTCGGCCAGCACTTCCCAGGCGGTGTCCAGGTCAGCCCGGAGACGTTCCGCGTTGAGCTTGAGTTTGCCCAGCCCCTTAAGCGTGGACCGGTAGGCGACCAGCGAGTAGCCGAACCCGACGCCCATGTTTCGGAGTACCGTGCTGTCGGTCAAATCCCGTTGCAGTCGTGAAATGGGCAGCTTGCCCGCAAGGTGCCCGAACACGGCGTTGGCCAGTCCAAGATTGCCTTCGCTGTTTTCAAAATCAATGGGATTGACCTTGTGCGGCATGGTGGAGGAACCGACTTCCCCCTCGACGGTTTTCTGCCCGAAATAGCCCATGGAAATGTAACTCCAGAGGTCGCGGTCCATATCCATCAGGATCGTGTTCCAACGTGAAATGGCGTGGAACAACTCGGCCATGTAGTCGTGCGGTTCTATCTGTGTGGTGAGCCTGTTCTGTTGCATGCCCAGGGCGGTGATGACGTTTTTGGCCAGTGCGGGCCAGTCGACCTCCGGATAGGCGCTGAGATGGGCGTTGAAGTTGCCTACGGCCCCGTTGAGCTTGCCCAGGATCGAAACCTCGGACTCGCGCCGCTTCTGCCGGACCAGCCGGTCCGCAAATACCGCCAGTTCTTTTCCGACGGTGGTGGGTGAGGCGGTTTGGCCGTGCGTGCGGGCCAGCATAGGGATATCCTTCCATGTGACGGCCATCTGCTTCAGTTGTTCAATAATCTCATCTTGTGCATGGATCAGGACCGCCATCCCCTCCTTGAGCATGATGGCGTGCGAGAGATTGTTGATATCCTCCGAGGTGCAGGCGAAGTGCAGGAACTCACTCACATCCGTCAGCGATGTGCCCTGAATCTTCTCTTTGAGGTAATATTCGACGGCCTTGACATCATGGTTGGTGGTCTTTTCGATGTCTTTGACCCGCTGCGCCTCCTCCGGGGTGCAGTTTGTCACGATTTGTTGCAAAAATGCCCGTTCGGCGTCTGTTACTTGTCTGCATTCCGCGATGCCGGATTCATCCGATAACGCCAGCAGCCACAAGATTTCTACCTGAATCCGGTTGCGAATAAGCGCAAACTCAGAAAAAATCCGGTTGCATTCCGGAATCTTCCCTGCATAGCGTCCATCCAATGGCGTGATGGCTGTCAGTGGTGTCATCTTCCTGTTCTCCTGATTAAATATCTCTTTCATCCGCGTGTTCACATTTTTCAGCCCGTAGAGTATGTTCTTTGATACATTTGTCGAATAAAAAAGGGTGCATGGTGGAATGGATTTGGATGGTTGTTGCACAACCCTGATCACATGCCGAAAAGCCTCCGAATGGAGACGATAACCAACGGATTTCACCACGGGCACAACCCGTCGAAACGGTGTGTTGTCCAGGCGTCAGCCTGCCCGTTCGTTGTTCAGGCTTCAGCCTGCCGCGCACGGCGAGCCACATATGCGCAGGGAAAGAGCGATATGAGCCAAAAGCAGTTTTTTTGCAGCTTGCTTTCATACGGGGGGCGGGCTAGACTTCGACTTTGATGCAGCTTTGCGGTTAGACTGTATTTTTTTGACAAGGAATTTGAAGCCGCAGGCGAGTGATTGGTTTTGTGTAAAA
>RZZM01000533.1 GCA_009929845.1 Spartobacteria bacterium | reverse complement strand
TCGCAGCAGGGCTTCTATAACATGTGGCTCACGTACCTGTTTCCCTATCACAATATTGATACCGTGAATATTACGCAGATGCCGCGCATGCCCAACGACTACAAACAGTTCCTCGGCACGGTCGGACGCAACATGCCCCGCATGTGGCAATTGTTCGCGGCGGGGTACATCCTGGCGCCCGGTAATGTGTGGGGCCAGATTCAGAATGATCCGTCGCTGAAAGACGCATTCGAACTGGTCTTCGCCTACAATGCGTTTCCTTCGGAAGAGGGCGGGGTGGCCATATCGCCGGGCACCCCGGAGCAACCGGGACGCGAATGTATCCTGCGCTACAAGCAGCCCGGCGCGCGCGCCATGCTGCTGGGCTCCTGGGAACCCGCGCCGGATGAACAGGCGCTGGCCATGCTGGCCAACCCGCAGGTCGAGCCGTTCACGACGCTTTATCTGGGTCTGGAATGCGCCGAGGCCGTGCCGGCCAATCCCGGCACAACAGGGGTTGTCGGCGAAGCGGTGATTAAAGAGTACCGCGCCGGTCGTATGCTGATCAAGGCGACCTGTGAACGGCCCTGTATCCTGCGTGTTTCCGAGCGGTATACGCCGGACTGGAAGGCGACGGTCGATGGGAAGCCCGTGCCTGTGTTGCGCTGCGACTATTTGTTCTCCGGCGTCTACATGGAGCCGGGGTTGCATGAAATCGTGCTCGAATACGCGCCCGCGCACGCCACCCTCTGGATTCAGATCGCCGGGATGCTTGTCTGCGCGGCGGCTGTGGTCATGATTGTCCTGCAACGCAAGGGGCGGGCCCATGAAGCATCAGATATCCTGAAGGGCGCTGATGAGTGACCCCTCACCAACGCCGCGCCTGACCATTGCCATACCCACGATGGGGCGGCCTATCCTGATCCGCACCCTGAAGTCCGTCCTGGCGACACACGGGATGGAAGACTACGAAATCATTGTGGCCGGCAAGATCGCGGAAGGCCCCGTGCTGGAGGAACTCCGGCAGTTGCTGCAACAGGATGCCCGCATCCGGCACTTTCCGGTTTCCTTTGAAAAGGGGGACTCGAGCGAGAAGAAGAATGTCGGATGGCGCGAGGCGCGCGCGGATATAATCGCTTTCCTGGATGATGATGTGGTGGTGGCGCCTGATTGGACCCTGCGTATCCTGGAGCCGTTCGAGGACCCGGAGGTGGGGGGCGTCAGTGGTCCGAGCCTGGTGCCGTCGGATGTCGGCCTGTTTGCGCGTCTGGCCGGGGTGGCCCTGCAGTCGAAGGCGGCCGGCTATGTGGCGGAGCGCTACGGGACGGGCGCACACCAGGCCCCGCGGCAGGTGGGCTGGTCGCGGATGATCGGCTGTGATATGTGCTACCGCAAGTCCGTACTGGAAGATATCGGCGGATTCGAGCGGTATTTCTGGCCGGGAGAAGAAATGCTGGCCGCCTATCGGGCCGGCTTGAAATACAAGCTGATGTTTTACGGGGACGCCTATGTCTACCATTACCCGCGCGCGTCGTTCCGGCGTTTCTGGAAACAGATGCACGGTTATGGGGCCACGCGCATCCGTCTGTTTCGCGCCGGCGTGGAATTCGAGCCAACCACCATCGTGCCGGCCATCTGGGTACTCACGTTGCTTGTCTTCGCCGCCGTCACCGTGGTATGGCGCCCCGCGGTCTGGCTGCTGCTGTTGGATATGCTGGCCTATCTGATGGTGGATGTGTTCATCACCCTCACCAGGTTTTCGGAGTCCCGAAAGCCGGTGGACCTCCTCATCTTCTTCCTGGTGCCCATCATGCACCTGAGCTACGGCTGGGCCGAATGGCTGGAGTTTTTCCGGCCTAACAAGGACCTGAGCGAACATTTCCACGTGGACGGACGATAGGTCAGAGGGCAAAGCGCACAAAAAGCTGGAACAGCAGTACCATGAACAGGATACCCAGCCCCGCGAGACAGCACAGCAGCAGGGGTTCCATCGCGGGATGCTCGGGCAGGTGCAGCAGGCTGGCCAGCAGGCGCATTTTCTTTCGGGTGCGGTAGATGAAGCTGCGCTGTGTCTTGCGCAGACGCTGGATGTCTTCGACCATCACATCAATATCTTTGAGCTTGTCATATTCATGCAAGGCCTTTTCCACCACCTCCAGGATTTCATGTTTGCGGGCCGGTTTTACAATAAAATGAAAAAGCCGCGCTTCATTGATCGCGCGCAACATAAGTTCCTTGTCCGTAAACCCGGTCAGCATGATGCGCTGGGTGCGCGGATGGGTTTTTCGCAAGTCGCACATGAAGGTGATGCCGTCGTCACCCGGCATGGAGTAGTCGCTGATGACGACATGGAGTTCCTCCTCCATTCTTTCGAGCAGCCGTTTGGCCTCGCGCACCTGCGAGGCCGTATAGACACGGTATTTTTCGCCAAGCGCCTGCTTGAGAAAATCACGCACGGGCTCTTCATCGTCCACCACCAGGATCGTGTACCTGAACCCGGCGGCGGTATCCTGTCTGGTCTTCCGCATCCTGTTCTTCCAATCTGCCGGAGATTATCCCGTAAAATCCCGGATATGCAAGCGTCTTGATTCGCCAAGATTTCTGATAATAAAGGTCGAAACA
>RZZM01000532.1 GCA_009929845.1 Spartobacteria bacterium | reverse complement strand
GGGATACGCTGCAGCGGGTGGGTAAAGCCGACCTGGCGCGCATCCATCACCTCTTTGAAGGCCTGGGAGTCGAGCTTGCCGTTATTGAGCATTTCGCGAATACGCCATCGGTATTCGGCATGCCACCCGGTGTCCATTTCAGTATCGGTGATAAGGGGCGGTTCAATGGGGAGGTGTTCGGCAATCTGGTAGTTGTCGGGGTCGACCCGGTTTGCGCTGTAGGCGTACCACGAGGCGCCCCAGTCGTTATAGCCGGACCATCCGACCCAGCGTGTGGCGTCGTAGCGAAACCCATCAATGCGGTAGTTCTCGATCCAGTGCCGGATAAGGTCGGCTGTGTATCGTTTTACGGCGGGTGACTGCTGGTCGATTTTCGGGAAGCCCCAGTTGTGGCCGGTAAATTGCCGGAAATAAGGACTGGCATCGTAATCGCGGCCGTAGAGCATATGAATCGGCGAACTCCATTCGGCGTGATTGAGCACCATGTCGATAATCACGGCGATACCGCGCTTGTGTGATTCGTTGATCAGGTGTTTGAGTCGCTCGGGGTTGCCGTAGTACGGGTCGACGGCAAAGTGGAAGGCGGGGTTATACCCCCAGCTCTCTTTTCCCGGCCAGGGGTGCCAGGGAAGGGGCTCAATGGCGTTGACACCGAGGTCGGCGATGTAGTCCAGGCGTTCGGTGACGCCGTCGAAACCTTCACCGGGAGCAAAGTCCTCGATGAAGAGTTCATAAATGACCAGCTCGTCCAGGGCGGGGCGCCTGTAACCTTCAGCGGTCCAATCGAACGGTTCTTTCCCTGCGCGCACTACGGCGCGGGCATCTTTGGCTTTCCAGCCTTTCTGGCCCTTCTCGTTGGTCCAGTCGACTTCATGCGCGTAGGGATCCCCCAGCCGCATATCCGATTCGATGATATACTGGTAGGCGTAGGCGCCGGGTTCCAGCGGGAGGGTCAGCCACCAGACGCCGTCTGGGGTGGCGTGCATGACATAGCGCTCTTCACCGGCCTGCGCCGGATCAAAATCGCCGGCCAGTTCAACAAACTTTTTGCCGGGGGCGTAGAGCGCGAAGGTAACGCGTCCGTCGCCGTGGTCAACCGCTCCGAAGGACACCCCCTCGGGGAGGGGCAGGGTCTGCACGGAAGGGACGCGCCAGAAGGTGACCGAATCGATGGTTGCCCGGGCGTCGCTGCCGGACCGCGCGGTAAGCCGGTGCGCGCCAAGCTCCAGCGCGTCCAGTATCAGGGGGTATTCGAAAGGAGGCCGGGAAAGCGTGGTGAGGTGTTTTCCATCAAGCCAGAGACTGACCGGCCCCTGGCCTGGATTCTGCACTTCCACGGTGATTTGGTCCGTGGCGACTGTGTTTTCGGCGGGTTGCAGCAGGCGCAGACCGTCGGGCCCGTCGCGCCAGTCGAGTTCGAAGTTATAGTTGCGCCCGTTGTCGGTATCCCAGACGCCCTTCCAGTGTACGGCCATGTGCAGTGACCGTACCACCTGTTCGCCGCGATTGAAGGGGCCGAGGACGAGGACGGAGTTGCCGTTGTCATCCGGCGGCGGCAGGGGGGTATCTGTTCCGACGCCATCATCGGCCCTTTCGGCGCCTTCGGGATAGTACACCGGGTCCACCGGCGTCCAGCTTCCGCGGTCGGCATTGAGCCCCCAGCGCAGCAAGGCGCCGGGACGGACGTCATGGACGGTCACGGTGACAGGGTCGTTCACGCCGGGCCGTTCAGGCGAAATGCTGATGCGCCCCGCTGAAACGGGGATGCTGAAATCCTCGCCATCGTTGTTGTTCCAGGTGCCGTCGGCATAGGAAACGGCAAAATCAATGGTACCCACGCGCTGGTCGGGGTGGTCGAAAGGACCGAATTCAACAACTCCCAGCGAGAAGTCCTGCGGGGAAAATTTAAAGGGGGTTCGAACAGCATCGCCGAACATAGTGGAGCCTTTTGGGATGTAAGCGTCGATGGGGCGGGTCCATGAGATGTCATCGACGGTCACGCCCCAGTGCAGCACGTCGCCTTCCTGGAATCCCGGCAGGTAAACGGTAATCGTATCGCGGACGATGGGCTGCTCTGGTTCCCAATAGGGCTGCCCGGCCATTGACTCCGCGGCGAGCGTGCACAACAAGGCCAGCGCACAAACCACAACGAAAAAAACACTCTTCATAACGCTTCTCCTAACATCGTTTCCTTATTACGGCCAATCGCCTTCCAAGGCGACAGGCCGCGCCGACGACAGGCCGCCTCAACGGCCCCAAGGGGGAAAGTTAGAGAGCAAGGCGGAATGCGTCAAGTGCAATACAAGCGCAGGGAAATGTATTTCCCACGGGTGGGCGCGGATAAACGCGTCTACGCGTAAAAAAATGAACGCAGAGGCGGGGATGACGCCTGTAAAACAAACCTCCCATAACGACTCTTTCATATGCTTTTATCTGCGTTCATCCGCGGAAATCACATTCTCCAGCGTCAGAACCGGAACCTACACGGGTACCCTATGGAGGGCACAGGGCATTAATCGCGTCACGTATATCAGTATCCATGGGTGATGTTTTTGAGCCGAATCGATTGACAATGCGCCCATCCGGTCCAATCAGGAACTTATTGAAGTT
>RZZM01000139.1 GCA_009929845.1 Spartobacteria bacterium | reverse complement strand
GCCAAGGCTTCACGCCACAGAGGACCAGTTTGCCGCTGGTCCTTCTTTTTTGGTGAAGTTGTTCTGACATTTGCGAAGAAGTCCCGGTTTGTCAATCCACCCGGCCCTACCCCGGCGCGTTCAGTTTCATGGGCGACCGCAAGGTCATTTTCTGGGCCGTATCCGAATGTGAGGCGCCCCGACAGGCCAAACCCGGCAGCATCCTGTCCCTGAACCCCCTGGTCATCGCCTGCGGCGAAAGGGCCATCCAGGTGGATTTCGCGCAGAGCGCCGACGGGGTCTACACCACCGGCGCCCAACTCGCCGAAGAGATGAACATGGTTGAAAACCTGGCCTTCGGCGAATCCGCCAGCGCCATGCTGGAGATATCACGCCGCAAGAGCGTGCTGATTCTCGGGGTCAACGGCTTCATCGGCAACGCCCTCAGCGAGCGCCTGCTCAAGGACGGCCACTATGATGTCCACGGCATGGACCTCCGTTCCGACTATATCCAGCACATGATCGGCCAGCCCAATTTCTACTTTGATGAAGGCGACATCTCGATCCACCGCGAGTGGATCGAGTACCATGTGCGCAAATGCGATGTCATCCTTCCGCTGGTCGCCATCGCGACCCCCATCGAATACACCCGCAATCCGTTGCGCGTCTTTGAACTCGATTTCGAAGAAAACCTGCGTGTCGTACGCTATTGCGTGAAGTACCACAAGCGCATCCTTTTCCCGTCAACCTCCGAGGTCTACGGCATGTGCGAGGACGCGTCCTTTGACGAAGACAACTCAAACCTGGTGCTCGGTCCTATCCGTATGCAACGCTGGATATACTCCTGTGTAAAACAGTTGCTCGACCGCGTGATCTGGGCCTACGGCGTCAAGGAGGGCCTGGAATTCACCCTCTTCCGTCCCTTCAACTGGGTGGGCCCCAAACTGGACCGACTGACCTCCGCGCGCATCGGCAGCTCCCGGGTGATCACGCAACTGATCCTCAACCTGGTGGAAGGGACGCCCATCCAACTCGTGGACGGCGGCGAGCAGAAACGATGCTTTACGGACGTGACCGATGCCACCGAGGCCCTCTTCCGCATCATCGAAAACAAAGACGGCGTCTGCAACGGCAAGATCATCAACATCGGCAACCCGGACAACGAGGCCAGCATTCGCGAACTCGCGGAAATCCTGGTCAGGAAGTTCGACGCCCACCCGCTGCGCTCCAAATTCCCCGCCTTTGCCGGGTTCCGGAATGTGGAAAGCGGCGCCTACTACGGCAAGGGCTACCAGGATGTGCAGCACCGCCGTCCAAGCATCCGCAACGCCAACAGGCTGCTGGGCTGGAAGCCGACCATCGACCTTGAACATTCCGTCGAGGAGACCCTCGATTTCTTCCTGCAGCAGGCGGTCGAGTCCGAGGCCTTTGACGTTGAGTAGATGAACGTCGGACTCCGCATAGACGTCGATACCTGGCGCGGCACCCGTTTCGGGACGCCCACGCTTTGCGATATCCTTGCCCGGCACGGCATTCGGGGCACTTTCTATTTTTCAGTGGGACCGGACAATATGGGCCGTCATCTGTGGCGTCTCCTCCGCCCCGCGTTTCTCTGGAAGATGTTGCGCACCCGCGCCGGGAGTTTGTATGGCTGGGACATTATCCTGCGCGGGACCTTCTGGCCCGGCCCGGAAATCGGACGGGGGCTCGCTCCGCAAATCAGGGCCGTCGCGGACGCCGGCCACGAGGTGGGCCTGCACGCGTGGGACCACCACAAATGGCAGGCCGCTATCGACACGATGACCGCCGCGCAACTGCACCAGGAAATCAAAAAAGGGTACAACCGTTTATCGGACATCCTGGGCCACCCCCCGGCCACCTCCGCGGCGCCAGGCTGGCGTTGCAACGAGCAAACCCTGCTGGAAAAAGCGGAATTCAATTTCACGTATAACAGTGACTGCCGGGGCAGGCACATCTTCATGCCCGTGGTCAATGGCGTCCGGCTCAATCAGCCGCAGGTCCCGGTCACGATGCCCACCTACGACGAAACCGTCGGCCAGAACGGGTTCACCAACGACAATTACAACGACTACATGCTCAAACAGCTCCGCCCCGAAGGGCTCAATGTCCTGACCATACATGCCGAGGCCGAGGGCAACGTATGCCGGGAGATGTTTGAAGACTATCTCAAGCGCGCCAAAGCCATGGGCGCACGCTTCATGCCGTTGGAGGACCTCCTGAAAATGCTCCCCGAACCGCCCGAGGATCGTATTATCATGCGGGAAATACCCGGGCGCGAAGGCTGGGTGGCATGGCAGGACCCGGTCTTTTCAGCCGCATAGCCGCAACCAAAGAAAAGAGAAAAAGCGGGCTCATTTTTGCGAAAATTTGGCGGTTTTGGTTGTTATTTATTCTACGGGGCCGGGTTTTCTTGGGGGGGCTCTTCTTCGGGTTCTTCTTTCGGGGCGGCGGCTTTTTCGAGGACTTTCTGCTTTACGAAGCCGTAAAGGACGGCGGTAAAGAAGCGGAAGAAGAAGGCCACACAGAGCGTGGCCAGGCACATGACAATGGCGCCGCGAAAAATGGCGGTCGTGACAGTGACCCCTCGCGCCATGCTCAGTGCCAGGGACAACAAAAAGGCGAGTCCGCCTATGGCCACAGAAATCTGAATCAGCACCGCACTCATTGCGCCGTCACCTCTTTTTCTCCCATCCCCACCGCGGCCAGTTTGTCAAACATGTTCCGCTGCAGTTGTCCGCCTGCCCGGTGATAACTGGCGCTGGAGGCCAGAAAACGCGCCAGTTCGCGGATGCATTTCACCGGCGCGGACCCCGGCGCGTAGACATGCGGCGACAACCGGCGGCGGATGGCGTGTCCCACCACATCGTCGTGAAGGATGATGCCGGCTACCGGCAGTTGGACGTTCAGGAATTTCCCGGTAATCGTATTGAGGCGCTCCGCGAGGAGTTCTCCCTCTTCGAGGGAGCGCACCATATTGATCAGGAGCATGATGACCGGCGGGTTGGGCCCCTGGCGCAGGACCTTGATGAGCGAGTAGGCATCCATGATGGAGGTGGGCTCGTTGGCCACGACGACCATCACCTCGGGCACGGCGCCCAGGAAGGTGGTGACCCCCTTGCCGATCCCGGCCCCGGCGTCGATCATCAGAAAATCGTACGCGCCGGCAAACTGGATGAGTTCATTGACAAACATTTCGCGGCGGGCGTTGCCCATATCGACCAGTTCGGGAGACCCCGAGGCCGCGGCCAGCACATCCGGTCCGCCCTTGACCTGGACCACCGCATCCTCGAGCGAACAATTGCCGTAAATGACATCCTGCATGGTGTAGACCGGATCAATGCCCATTTGCAGGTCCACGTTGGCCAGCCCCAAATCCGCGTCCATCAGCAACACATGGTAGCCCATCTCGGTCAGGCTGTAGGAAAGCCCCACGGAGATCATGGTCTTGCCGACGCCGCCCTTGCCGCTGCCGACCGCCAGGCAACGCAGTTTCGCCGGCACACGGGCCGGTTTCAACGTTGCCCTGATTTTCCGCAGCTCTGCCGCCTGGTCGTCCACACTCACATTCCTTCTTCCGGTACCAACATCTCCACGGCATCCGCCATGGAAGCACTGCGGATATCTTGCGGCACACGCTGCCCGTTTGTAAAGAATGCAATGGGATGATCCGTCTCACAAACCGTGGTGGTCAAAAGGTCGTACCGGCGGGTTTCATCAATCTTGGTAATCACCAGGCCGTCGATATTCAACACGCCGAAGTGCTGGAGAATGCCCGGCACGTCCCGCCGGTCCACGGTGGCCGGAAGGGCCATCAGGACCGTGACCTCCCCCATCCCGCTCAAAATGCCTTTCAGGGCCGTAATGCCGGCCTTGTCGTAATGGCTGCGCCCCGGGGTATCTACCAGGATCACATCTTTATCGGCGAAGGCCTCGACGGCCCGGGCCGCTTCCCCGGCGGAGAAGGCCACCTTGAGTTCGATCCCCAGCAGCGTGGCGTATTCGCGAATCTGCTCGACGGCGGCCACCCGGTAGGTGTCGGTGGTGATAATCCCGACGTTGAGTTCCTGGTCCAGTCCCCACTGCGCGGCCAGCTTGGCCAGGGTCGTGGTTTTGCCGGCGCCGGTCGGACCGGCCAGCACCACCACATGCGGTCCATGCTTCTTTTTGACTTCAAACGATTCTGTAACCTTCAAAACACGCGGAAGAAATTCTCTGCAAACCGCCGCCCCGTCCTCATTAAGGGCCTCTGGACAGTGCTGCAGGAGGCATTCGCGGAAGCGCGGGTCCCAGTCACGGGCGTATTCCGGCAGGGCCCCGCCGGTCTGCATGGGTGGCAAGGTCGAGGTCAGCGTGCGATGCGAAAGTTTTTCAAGCTGACTGCGCATATCATCCATGGACGACTCGAACTGCTGCCATTTGTGCGCCTGCATCAGCGCCATGCGATGCAGTTCCTCGCTGCGCGCCGCGCCGCTTTCGGCCAGCGACTTCACCCCGGTTTCTTCCACCACCGCGACCACCTCGTACAGCGAGGTGCCGGTCACCACCCCCAGCAAGGAACGTTTCCCTGACTTCTGAGTGGAAACAATGACCGCCTCCGGGCCCAGTTCTTCACGTATCGAGCCATAGATCTTTTCGAGGGAGTGTCCTTTGTAACTGCGGACTTTCATAGTCTCCTTATTCTGTCTCTGGCGCCATGGCCGGTTGCGGCGTGGAAATCATGCAAAGCAAATCAACTTCCATGGTATCGGGTATTTCCGCGTAGGAAATAACAGCCAGGTCACGAAACTCGTGCTGAGTGAGCTGACGGACCTGCGGACGAACCGCAGGCGCGCAAACAATGACTGGCTCGACGCCTTTGCGTCGTATTTGTTCAAGGTTTTCACGTATGGCATCCAAAATTTCGTGGGCCTGGGCCGGGTCCATCGCCAGCATGCCGATGCCGCCGCTTTCGCGCTGCTGGGTGGATTGCCGGATCAGGGTTTCCAGGTCCGGGTGCAGGCCCATGGCCTTCAGGACCCCCGGCGGCACCAGGTATTCCTGGCAGATGTGGCCGCCCAGCGCCCGGCGGCAGAATTCCGCAAGCACCAGCGCGTCCTGTGTGCGTCCGGCCTGGTCGGAAAGGGTTTCAATGATCACCGCTAAATCCCGGATCGACACCTTTTCCCGCAGGAGGTTCTGCAGCACGCGATGGATGCCGCCGACGGTCATCTTGCCCGGAATCAGCTCCTCGACCGCCGCCGGATGCACTTCCTTGAGCTGGTTGATCAGTTCGCTGACATCCTGACGCGTCAGGATATCGGCCGCATGGTTTTTCACCACAGCCGCCAGGTGGGTCGTGATGACACTCGAACAATCCACCACGGTCAGCCCCCTGGATTCGGCCATTTCGCGTTTGGCTTCGGGTATCCAGTAGGCGGTAAATCCGAAGGCGGGCTCGCGGACGGGAATGTAGTCTTCCATTTTTATTTCGTTGCTCGGGTCGATGGCCAGCAACGCGCCGGGACGCACCCCGCCCCGCGCGGTTTCAATGCCGCGGATGCGGATGCAATACTCGATATTTTTCAGGTTCACGTTGTCGCGTACATTCACGGGCGGCAGCACGATGCCGAGTTCTTCGGCAATCTGTGTGCGCACCATGCCGATACGGTCGATCAGCTTGCCCCCCTGGTTGCGGTCGACCAGCGGCACCAGGCCAAACCCGATTTCCAGGTCCATGGGCGAAACCGCCAGGACCTGTTTAAGTTCACTGGTGGACGAAGGCAGCGCCGGGGTCTTCCCGCCCTGGGCGGCCGGCAAGGGCGCGCCCCGCTCTTTGCCGGGCAACCCCTCCGCCATTTCTGATAAAAGCTGACCATCCGGGCTGACCTTATTCCGAATGCTCCAGCCCAGACCTCCGACGGCCCCGCCCAACGCGATGAACGGCAGGAACGGCAGGCCGGGAATAATGGCAATCAGTGAAAGGATGCCGCCGGTGATGTAGAGCTGCTTGGGCCGCATGAATAACTGTTTGGCCACTTCCGAGCCCAGGTTGGCATCGGCGGCGGCACGCGTAACCAGGATACCGGCGGCCGTCGAGATAATCAATGCGGGGATTTGCGCGACCAGGCCGTCACCCACGGTCAGGATAGTGTAGGTCCCCAACGCCTCGCGGGCGTTCATGCCCTGCTGGATCATGCCGACGGCGAATCCGCCACCGATGTTGATCGCGGTAATGATCAGACCGGCAATCGCGTCCCCGCGGACGAATTTGCTGGCGCCGTCCATCGCCCCGTAGAAATCCGCTTCCTTGGTCAGGTTGTGCCGACGGCGCAACGCTTCTTTGTCGTCAATCAGGCCCTGGTTCAGGTCGGCATCGATGCTCATCTGTTTGCCGGGCATGGAATCCAGGGTAAAGCGCGCGGCCACTTCGGCGATACGCCCGGAACCCTTGGTGATGACCACGAAATTGATAATCACCAAAATCAGGAAGATGACCATGCCGACTACATAGTTGCCGCCCACGACGAAATCGCCGAAGGACTGGATAACATCGCCGGCAAAGGCCTGTAGTAAAATCAGACGTGTTGTAGCAACATTCAACGATAACCGGAACAGGGTCAACAAAAGCAGCAGGGAGGGAAATGAGGATAATTCCAGCGGATCTTTCAATTCGATGGTGAGGATAAGGACCAGCAACCCGGCCCCCATGCTGAGTACGAGAAAGAGGTCGAGGAGGGGCGTGGGAATAGGAATAAGCAGAGTTCCGAGGATCATGACCAGGGCGCCGGCCATATACAGGTCCGCTTGCCCGAAATGTGACTGCTTTTTCGCCATGAGTACTACCTGTTCTTCATTCGGTTACCTGTCCGCGGAAACGGCCCGCTTGACCAACCCGCCGTGCTTGAGGCGGTACATGTAAGCCAGAATTTCCGCAACTGCTTCATAAAAACCTGCTGATATGGTTTGTCCTACTGACACATGCTTATACAAGCCGCGTGCCACGGCCGGCTTTTCAATTATGGGAATGCCGTTTTCACGCGCAATTTCCTTGATGCGCTGGGCCACCAGGCGCAATCCCTTGGCCACCACCCTGGGCGCGTCCATGCTCTCCGGATCGTATTTGAGGGCCACGGCCACGTGGGTCGGGTTGGTGATCACCACATCCGCCTTCGGCACCTCGGCCATCATCCGCAACATGCTTAATTCCATCATCTTCTTGCGCTGGGCGCGCTTGACCAACGGATTCGGCTCGTACTGCTTGCGCTCTTCCTTGACCTCTTCCTTGGTCATCATCAGGTCCTTTTCGTGCTTGTACTTGCGGTACAGCCAGTCCAGCACCGCCACAAACACAAAAAGCACCACCACGGTAATCGAAATCTTGAACACCAGCGTAAATATCCACAACACCGTCACGCTCACCGGCACAAAGGCCAGATTCCCGACTTCCATGGTACGGTTGCGCAACATCAGGTAGATCACAAAGGCAATCAGGGCAACCTTGAGCATGGATAAGACGACGTTGAGTATCGATTGGAAAGAAAACAGGCGTTTGACGCCCTTGATCGGATTCAACGCGCCAGGCGAAAACTTCATGGCCTTCATGCTCAAAAAGGGTCCGGTCTGTCCCATATTCGCGGCCACCGCCCCGAAAATCACCGGCAGCACAATAGGCATCAATAAAAGCGAAAAGAAGCCAATGCCGGCTATGTACCAGTTCTGGACCAGCTCCGCCGTCCACTTGCACCCAACCGGCGCCCGGATGACCTCGATGAAGAGCCGCCCCAACTGGTCGTAGATGAACGGCACGGTGTAGCGCAAGCCGATCAGGCCAAAAAACAGGACGGCCATCGAGGTAATCTCCGAGGAAAGGCACATCTGCCCCTTTTCGCGGGCTTTATTTCGCTTCTTCGGTGTGGCCTTTTCGGTTCTGCCGTCTTTCCCCTCCATATCACCCGGCTCCCGTCAGGACGGCATTGCAGGCCGCCATCATCAAATCAATGATCGTCGAGAAAAACGCCCCGCCAAAACGCAGGATCAGTCCAATGCACGAAATCCCCACAAAAACACGAATCGGCAGCGAAAGGAAAAGGATATTGAAGTTCGGCGCCAGGCGGGCCATCAGGCCCATCGCGACATTCAGGATCATCGCCGCGCCCAGCACCGGCGCGGCCAGGCGCAAACCCCATTCATACATGACCGAGCCCAGCGAAATGATCGCAGTAACCACGTCCATGCTCATCCAGGTCAACTGCGGCGGCACGGCATAAAAACTCTGCCCCACCATCCGGATCAGGACCAGGTGGCCCCCGCTCAGCAACACGATCAGCACAAAGGCCTTCTGCATGAGAATACTGAAAACGGGGTTTTCCACCCCGGAGGTCGGGTCCAGTTCACGCGCCATGCTCATCGCGCTTTGCAACCCGATGACCTCGCCGCCAATGACACACAACGACACCATGGTGTCGCAGATCAGTCCGACGGAAAGCCCCAAAAAAATCTCGCCCATAAGCGCCAGGATGACATCCGGTACTGTGGTCACCTTTCCGGCCGCCAGTATCCATTCATCGGGCACCATCGGCAGCAGGGCGATGGTCAGCGCCATGGCAAGCGCCACGCGCACCTGTTTGGGCACCGCGTTCCCGCCCAGGAAGACCGTCCCGAGCGCAATCGCGGCGACACGGAAAAATACCAGCAGAAAAACCTGCGGAAATATGCCGAATTGTATCTCCATAATGCGGTTCCATTTACACGCCCATCGGCGTGACCTGCGCAAACATCTGAAACATCTGGTGAAAGAAACTTACGACGATATTGATGCCCCAGGGCATCGTCAGCCCGCCGATGATGGCCGCGGCCACCATCTTGGGCACAAAGGTCAGGCTCATGTCCTTGATGGAGGTGATCGTCTGGATGACATTGGAAAGCACCCCCACCACCACCGCGGAAAGCAGGATCGGCGCAGAGAGCTTCCCGGCCAGCAAAATTGATTCATACAAGAGGTCCAATGCCATTTCCGGTGTCATGCCCGTATCCTTTCACTAAACAGAAAAACTGCTGACCAGGCCACGGATCATCATGGTCCAGCCGTCGGCCAGCACGAAAAACAATATCTTGATCGGCAGCGAAATCATCATCGGAGGCAGCATCATCATGCCCATCGACATCAGCGCCGAAGAAATCACCAGGTCGATCACTAAAAACGGCAGGTAAATCAGAAACCCCATCTGGAACGCGGTCTTCAATTCACTCAACATGAAGGCGGGGATCAGCACATCCAACGGAATATCCCCAGGCGCTTCCGGTTTTTCCGGAACCTTGCGCATCTCCACAAACAGGGCCAGTTCTTCCTCGCCGGTCTGGCGCGCCATAAAGACACGCAACGGCTCGGAACCGATTTTTAAGGCTTCCTGTTGGGTGATTTCCTTGGCCAGATAAGGCGTGAAGGCCTCTTCATGTATCTGTGTCCATACCGGCGCCATGATAAAGATGGTCAGAAACAGTGACATGCCGGCCAGCACCTGGTTGGCCGGCGCGGTCTGCGTGCCGAGGGCGCGACGCAAGAACCCGAAGACAATCATAATGCGCATAAAGGACGTGGTCATGATGAAAACCGACGGCACCAGGGTCAACACCGTCATCAGGATCAACAATTGCAGGGAGTTGGTCACCTCTTCCGGCGTGTCCGCCGGGTCGATCTTCAGGCTGATCCCCATGGCCCCAATGCCTTTTTCAACGTCCTTGGCCACCTGTCCCGGTCCCGCGATGCCCCCGGTATCTTCCTGCGCAATGGCCGCCCCCGTGCATACACCCAGCCCGATCAAGGCCGCCAGAACAATGAACGCTGCTTTTTTCATCTGTTTTGCCCTACCATTGAAAAAATCCGGGAAACAACCGGTTTGCTTTCCGTTTCCAGACGCGGTTCCATCAATTCGTCAAAGGCATCCTCCTCGCCCGGCAGTTCCATCAGGTTGGTGATGTGGTCGCTACCGATGCCCAGCAACAACTCCCGGTCGTCCACCGCGACCAGCATCAGACTCCGCTTCTGGTCAATCGCGAAGCGCTCAATCATGCGAAGCCGCCGGCGCTGGCCTGTACGCCCCACCACCCCGAGACTGCGCTTGCGCAACCAGCGGTTAGCCGCAAACAACCCGCCCAAAACAAAGATAAAGGCCCCCAGCGAGCGCCAGACATTGACATCCGCGGCCGATTTCTTGCCCTCAATCTGCTCAATCGTGCGCCGCAAACCGAGCGCCTGCGCCGATTGGTTGCTGCCGGCCGCGATCGCGCCCGTTTCCTGCGCCCACGCCGACAGGACACCCCCCGCCATCATCAGAATAACCACTACCGTTCGAACTGCTCTTGATGTACGCTTTTTCATGCATCCCGCGAAGCAGGGGCAATGCCAACCCCTTTTTTTTGAAGAAATAACACGTTTTATTAACAAAAACGCACTTTTTCACCCTTTTGAACCCTGTGTATATACTGACCACCCAACAGGGTTTCCGACACCCCCCCCCCGCAGGTGAGGAATACGGTGGAAGCGATTGTCCGCCTTCGATTTTCCGGTTCTCAGCCCCAACAGGACGGCCACACCGTAGCCTCGGGTAAGCCCGAGGAACTGATTGATCCATTCATTGTGCCCTGAAGGGGCGCCTCAATCCGTGCGTTGGGTCAAGACTGATCCACCAGATATCACCACGCTTGATGATTGCATCTGTCATTCCTCGATCCCGTCATCGAACGACGGCCATTCGTCAATCTCACGGACCAAGGCACGGTCGCGATTTGCAGCGGGGCACTCAATAAATGCGTTCAACCGCCATTTCGTGATCCGCGCTCGTCGCCGTTCGCGTCCATCGGGAACGTGGTGGGACGGTATTTTTACTCAACTGATACCTTCCCATTGCGGGCCGGGCCGGGTATACTGCACGCTTTGAAGCAAATACGCATATATCCAGGCAGGTAAAATTATGAATATATCGTTGAAGATGCGAATTATAGGGCTGGCCCTGTTTGCCGCGCTGCTCCCGAGCGTTGCCACTTTTCTGCTGACCAGCCAGGCGCGACGGCATGCCGACCGCGATGTGGAAGAGCGAATGAACGCGGTGGCCAAGTCCGAGGCGGAAAAATCAGTGGAATCGGCCTATCTGATGTGTCAAATGACGCAAAAAGGGCTGCTCCGCGATCTGATGGCCCATCTCGCCAAGGCGCAGGAGATTGTCGAGAGGTCCGGCCCCGTGCACTTTGGCGAAGAGCGCGTCACATGGGATGCGGTCAATCAATTCTCGAAGGCGACCCATGCCGTGGCGCTTCCAAAGATGTATGTCGGCGAGACCTGGCTGGGACAAAACAAGGACCCCGCCACCGAGTCCCCGGTGGTGGATCAAGCCGCCATCGCCTCGCTGGTATACTGCACCCTGTTCCAGCGCATGAATGAGGAAGGCGACATGTTGCGCGTCTCCACGAGCGTGCTGGACGATGAAGGGCAGCGAGCCATCGGCACCTATATCCCGCGTGTCTGTCCGGACGGCGCCCGCGACGAAGTGATCGACACCGTCCTGCGTGGGGAAACTTACCTGGGCCGCGCGTATGTGGTGAATAGTTGGCATGCGGCGGCCTACGCCCCCATTTGGGATACCGTTGACACCAACAAGATCGTGGGCATGCTCTATATCGGCTTTGACATGGAAGAGTCGCTACGGGGCTTGAAGGACGCCATCCGCGCCATCCGCATCGGCGACACGGGCTATGCGGGCGCTATCGGCGCAAAGGGCGAATCCTACGGGTTCTATATTATTGGAAGAACCGCCGCCGATGACGGGCGTTCTCTCTGGAAGAAAGATGGCCAGGAAAACCAGGCGCTGTTCGATATCCAGAATCGCCTCGTTAGCACCGCCCTCGCTCACCCCGACTCCGTTTCCTTTGAACAGTATCACTGGCAGAACGAGGGAGAGCCAGCCCCCCGACGCAAACAAACCGCCCTGCGCTATTTTCAACCCTGGGAGTGGGTGGTCTACGCAGGAGTGTACGAGGATGACTACTACAATATAAAGCACGATATTACCGCCCGCATTGATGGCATCATCAAATTTGGCAGCATCGTTTCCGGCGGCGCGGTCCTCATTGCCCTGTTGTTTGCGTTCCTGATCAGCGGGGCCATCGCGAATCCCATTCGGCGGGTGGTGCGCATCGCCGACCACATCGCGCATGGCGAACTGTCCGCGGCCAACCAGCAGTTGGCCGCCTCCGGCATGGCGGAGGCCTCCGAGCAGACAACGCCCTCAAACAATGAGACGATCACCCTCTACCGGGCGGTGTCGGCCATGACAAAAAACCTGACCTC
>RZZM01000138.1 GCA_009929845.1 Spartobacteria bacterium | reverse complement strand
CTTTGTCAATATGACCACCTGTGCGGCGGCAAACAGCGCGGGATACTTCAGGGGTTTGTCTTCGCCTTCGGTGGTGGACAAGAGGGCAATCTTGAAATGCTCGCCCAGGTCAAAGGCCGCCGGGCACACCAGGTTGCCCACGTTTTCAATGAAAAGAAGGCGGGTGTCCTTGGTAACGACTTCGGGCAGCACAGACTTGACGCGCTGCGCGTCAAGGTGACAGGCACTTTGCGTTTCGATTTGAACCACACGCGCCCCTTTGCCTTGCAGCCGCCGGGCGTCGTTGTCCGTTTGCTGATCTCCGGCAATCACCGCGCAGGCAACGTGGTCGCGCAACCGTTCCAGGGTCTTTTCCAGCAGGAGGGTCTTTCCGGTTCCCGGCGACGAAATCAGGTTGACGGCAATGACCTGTCGCTCGGCGAGCCATGCCCTGTTTTCCGCGGCGATGGCGTCGTTTTGCGCGAGGATATTCTGCTCAAGTTCAATGGTCTTTCGCGTTGGTTCGCGCGTATGTTCATGGTCATGATGTTCGTGGTCATGATCGTGTACATGGTCGTGATCATGATGGTGGTGTGAGTGACTGTGCGTCGTGCCGTCCGCGTGTGTATGCACATGCCCGTCATGGTGATGTTCCTTCGCCGCATTGGCTTCGCCGCAACCGCATTCTAAACACATAGCTGTCTCCTGCCTGTTCTTCCCTGATGGTTTTCAGGTTTCAATTTCCAGTGATTGAATCATAAATTCACGACCTCCGACAATATCAACATTGATGGACGCGCAGTGCGCGCATTGAAGGAAGTGTACATCCGGACTTGATACCTTGCCGCAATCCCGGCAAGTGACCGCCGCGGGCACTTCTTCGAACAGCAGGTCCGCCCCGGCCAGCAAGGTGCCTTCGGCCACTATTGGAAAGGCAAAGGCGAAGGCCTCTTTTTCGACTCCCGAGAGGGCGCCGATCTTGATGTTGATGGAGAGCAGGGCGGTGGCGTGTTCTTTTGCCAGTGCGGCCTCAATCTCCTGCACCATGGCCTGGGCTAATGACAGTTCGTGCATTTAACATATCCTCGGGAGCAGTTCGCCACGGGGGACATCCACCAGGCGGCGTCCACCCGCGACCGTTTCCAATATAACCTGATGCGCATCACCGGTAATCATTCCGATCTGTGTCGCGTTCGCCCCCTCCGGCAGCGCACGCCAACAGGCCAGGATATCCGGCGCGGCATCGGCGGCACAAACCATAATCACGCGGCCTTCGGAGGCCACATGTAGTAAATCCACGCCGGTCATCTCCGCGATGACCTTAGTCTTTGGCGAGAAGGGTAACTCACACTCCTTGAGCTGCACGCCGATAGCGGTGGCCTGCACCATTTCATTGAGCACCGCGGCCGCCCCGCCCCGTGTCGGGTCCCGCATGAAGCGCACCTGGCCGGCATACGGAACAGCCGCCTGTACCAGCCGGTGCACCGGACCGGTGTCGCTGACCGGACCATGCTGAACGGCCAACCCTTCCCGCGTGGAAAGCACGGCCATCCCGTGATCGCCCAGCGGGCCGCTGACGAGTACCGTGTCCCCCGGGGTGATATACTTGACTCCCAGCGAATACTCCGGAATACGCAGGCCAATGCCCGCTGTGTTGATGTACATGCCGTCACACTGGCCCTGCCGGACTACCTTGGTGTCGCCCGTGACAACCTGAACCCCGCAGTCATCCGCCGCCTTCTTAAGCGCATCCAGCACTTGGCGAAGCGTCTCCATGGGGAGGCCTTCCTCCAGAATAAGCCCAAGGGAAAACCAGCGCGGTGTCCCGCCGGAAACGGCCAGGTCATTGACCGTGCCGTGTACGGCGAGGTCGCCAATGTTTCCGCCGGGGAAAAAAAGCGGCTGCACCACAAAACTGTCGGTCGAAAAAAGAAGGCCGCCGTGTGCCGGCGCAAGGGACGCCGCATCCGGCAGTCCGGCCAGGGGGCCCTCTCCAAAACGGGTGACGATCTCTTCTTCAATAAATTCAGCGGTCAATCGTCCGCCGCCGCCATGTGCCAGTGTGATGTTGCTCATGCGGTCCTTTCGTGATTCACGATCCTGTTGCGCGGTGGTTATAAATGCTGACCGGTGGACGCCGCGGCCAACGATACATGCTTGACCCCCTTGGCGCCCTTCAGCTTGCGTGTCAATTCCTGGATGGGGCCCGGACGACCCTTCACCACCACGATCTCCAGGCAGTTGTCGTGGTCCAGGTGAATATGCTGGCTGGCGATGATCAAATGATGGTAATCATGTTGAATGCGAGTCAGTCGGTTGGTGAGGCCGTGCTTGTGGTGATCGTAGACCATGATAATGGCCGCCGCCACCTCTTTTCCCGAAAGCCATTCCTTGCGGATGAGGCTGTTGCTGATGAGATCGGCAATGGCCTTGGAGCGTGTGGGATAGCCTTCCGCTTCAATGTCCGTATCAAACCGGTCCAGCAGCCCTTCATCCAGCGACACACTGAACCTTGTGAGTTTTGATGCCATATATCACCTGATTTCCTATGGTTCAAAAGATAAAACATGCGGGGAGGAGCCTATACAAGTGGGGGTCATGTGTCAAATGCGCGCTTCGAAATCTTCTGGTGTGAGAGTTACGCGATGTAAGGCTGATGATCGACTCCGCGTTCACGTTGGCTTGATTTAACGTTCGCAATGCCCCAGGGCCTCTCAAAATCGTTTAATGTACCGGTGGCAATAGGGCCTTTTATGGTGTTTGTCGTAGTAATCCTGATGATAGTCTTCGGCTTCCCAGAAAGCACTGACGGGCAATGTTTGTGTGGCGACATCAAAGCCCTTCTCCTGCAAAACGTGTATCAATCGCAACACCGTCTCTTTTTCCTGTTCATTTGCGTAAAACACCGCGGAAAGGTATTGTGGTCCGATATCCGGGCCCTGCCCGTTCCTCTGCGTGGGGTCATGAATCTCGAAAAAGAACATGGCCAGCTCCTCGAAGCTGACTTTCTGTGGGTTGTAGGTCACCCGGACCGCCTCAAGATGTCCTGTATCGCCGGCGCAGACCTCCCTGTAGGTGGGCGCATCTTTGGTTCCGCCCATGTACCCGGACACGGCAGCAAGCACCCCGTCCTTCTGCTCGAAGTAATACTCGACCCCCCAAAAGCAACCCCCCGCAAAATAGGCGTTTGCGGACGGGGTATTCTCAATGGCTGTTTTCTCTGCGGTGCTGTTCATATTCGTACCTTCGCTGCAAGCGCTTAACCCTAGCATGATCACGCCGGAAATGCCAGTCGCCATCCATCGTTTCTTCATTCGATCCCGCCTTTCTTTTTATCTGAAGGAAACCCCACCGCAAAAAAAAGACCCGCCAGTACGAACGCGCCGCCGATTACAATGGACGAGGTAAGCTTTTCCCCAAGCGCCAGCCAGGCAAACAAGGAAGCCAGGAACGGCTTGAGGAAGAAGAACATCGAACCTTTGGACGCGCCCACCTCAATCACGCCGAAGAAGAATGCCCAGTAGGCGATGGCCGTGGCGAAGACCGAAAGATAGAGGATGCCGCCCCAGGAGCACGCCGCCAGCGCCGGCAGGGGATTGCCCTCGACAATGAACGACACGATGAACAGGAAAAAACTGCCCAGCAGCCCCGCGAACGAGGTGATCACCAGCGCGCCATACCGGGGCATGACACGGCGTGAGAGCACCGTATAGAGCGCGAACGTGATCAACGCCCCCGTCATCAAGGCCAGCCCCAGAGGGGGACAGACCGCCGGATCGAACCGCTGAACCGCAAAGAAAATAATGCCGCACAACCCGCAGAGGGCCGCGACTGTTTTCTGCCAGGTAAAACGCTCCCGGAGGATAAACGGGGCCAGCATGACCACAAAAACCGGGTTGGCGCTGAAAATAATGGCCGCAATGTTGGCCTGCAGGTACAGGATGGAAAGATGGTAAAGTCCGATGGAAACCGTCACGCCTATCAAGGCCAGCCCCAGCAGTATGGCGGCATCCCGCCACCCCAGTCCGGTCTTCCGCAGGCGCAGCACATGGCAGGCGGGAACCAACAGCACGAGCCCGGCGATCATGAAGCGTACCGCCGCCAGCAGAAACGGCGGCAACCCGGCGCCCAGCAGCTTGGAGGAGACTTCCACCGTACTGAAAAGCACAATCGAAAGGACCAGCGCGCCATAGCCTGTTGCCTGTTCCCTGTTCATACCTTGTGTTGCCTCTCCAAGTAATTGTTAAATTTTATGTTTATGAATTGTGTTTCCTGTGTATTATTCATATTCAGATAAATGTAAAACCTTAAGGCGTATGAAAAAGAAAATTGTACTCAAAAAACCTGTTGCCGCCGATGAAGAGAGCGGCATTGCCGAACGGGGTGGACAGGATTCGGTCCACCCGCAACTGATTACCCGGCGTATCAGTCCACCGCCCCCGCGCATTGTATCCACACGCGAGGCCATCGAACAGGCCAAGCAGAAGGAGCCGGAGACCTTTAAGTTTTATTGCATCCGTTGCGGCCAGAAGCTGCAGGTGCAGACCGCATGGGTCGGGCGCGAAGTGAGCTGCAGCACATGTGGACGGCAGATCGTCATCCCGCCACCGCCCTGAACGCGCTTACTCAATCGCCAGGATTCGATTGGTCGGCGAATCGGGATCGTTGCGGTCGTCCAGATACTGGCAGGTGCGGTATTCATCGACCATGTTCAGCTTGTGGAGGATTTCGGCAATCAGCTCCGCCGCGTTCACACTGGCCGTTACCAGCTCGCCCGCATCGTCCTCCTGAATCTTGCGCTGCAACATTTCCAGGTTGGTCAGCAACACCGTCGCCGGCTGTCCGAGGTGATGGCAGGCCGCGCCCAGGCTGGCCAGCATCACCTTGTGCTGTTCCGTCTGCCGCATGGCCGCCTGCGCGCGTTTGCGGTCGCTGATGTCCAGGAACGAAAACACCGCCCCGACCAGTTCCCCATCGCTGTCATGGTTGCAGGAGGCCGAAACCTGTACATCAAACAGGGTCCCGCTGCTGCGCCGTTGCGCCACCAGTTCCCCGCTCCAGTCCTCGCCGGTAGCCATCAACTGACGAAAAATTTTCAGCCCGGTCTCTTCATCATCCAGCAGGTTCCAGACATCCCGCCCTTCCATTTCCTCGGGTTGCGCGTATCCCCACAGCTTCACCATCGCCGGATTGACGTACTCAAGCATCCCGTCTTCATCCACAATGGCAATGCCATTGCCCGCATTCTGAATCGCGTTGTGTTCCGTGCGCAGCCGTTCCTCCGCCTGCTTGCGCAGCGTGATGTCGCGAATAAAGAAACACATCTGCATTTCCGAGAAGCGCAGGATATTCACCGCGATTTCCGCCGGGAAGAAGGTCCGGTCCTTGCGGACACAATAGGCTTGCAGCAGCGCGAAACGTTGATTCTGCAGGTTCTCGCGCAGGGAAGCCAGCAGGGCACTGTCCGCGCCCGCGATGATGTCCAGCACATTCTTCGACCGTAAATCTTCCTTGGAAAACGACAGGAAATCCATCGCCCGCGCGTTGGCGTCCAGGATATCCCCGGAAAGCGTGGAGATAAGCACCCCGTCATAGATGCTCTGCAGGAGCTGGTCATATTTGGTTTCGCCGGTATGCCGCGGGCTTTGCGGCACTTTGATGACCGGCGAACGGCGACGGATCAACTTGGTATCCATCTTCTGCGCGGCACTCGTCGGATCCGCCATGGCGTCCAACGGGATGTCTATTCGCATCGTATTAGAAAATTCGCCTTCTTCAGTCATCACACTACTCCATCACACAAAACAAAGAAACCATACGCCCTAATGTACAACGTTTCCCGCTTCCTGTACAAGCGTATGTAACTTTTTGTTTTGGGCGGACAGGCGTCCCGGGCTGGAACGTGAAAAGGACCGGCGGGCGAGCCGGTCCTTTTCTGTGTACGTGTAATGGGGGGGGTAAGCCCCCGGGTGTCTTTAACCCCGGCGCTTTTTACGAAACCATGCAAGGCTTCCGCAACCGAGGACAAGAAGAAGGGCTGTGGCCGGCTCAGGGATAACCGCGGCGTCAAACGACACATTGTCAATATACATCGTCCCCGACGTTCCGCCCGCGGGATTGTTGATGTTGATCTCAACATTCGCGGCGCCCACGGCGGACGTCACCGAAAGACTGAACTGTTCCCAGGTGTCATCGAGCGAAGGAACCGTCAGGTTGTAGACATCGGAAGCGCCCAGAGAGGCATAACTGGCATCGAGCCAGTCGAATGTCAAGGATACGGTCCCGTCAAACCCGTTGTCGGTCAGACGCCAGGCAGAAAAATCATACACGGTTTCGGCATCGACCCCGGGTTTCTGTTCCAGGCCGCCGCCCGCGCCTTCCCAGTTTCTGAGGACAAAACTCTGACTGCCTTCCTGGGGCGTTTTCCATGACCCGTCCACGCGATGGGCGCCTGCCCACGCGTTCCAGTTGGTCACGTCACTGCCTGAGTTCCAATCCCAGGAGATTTCCTCTTCGAATCCTGGATTATTGAGGAGATTGGCGTTGGCGCAGAGCCCCGCACCCAACATGATTGTACCTGCGATTAAACATATCTTCTTCATATCTTCTATCCTTCCCTGTACGGGTTAAAGGTTAACACGACAGTATAACGGCCACCACAAGATACCGGTATCACTGATAACGGTAACAGCATTACAACAAGTGCCGTGTACAGTCAACCAAAAATTTCAAAATTTTTTAGCGGCCTGAATGGTCACATAACAGCGGTCCTTAACAATCCCATACGCGTGAGCTTACCTCCCTCCGCCAACACCTGCTTAACACGCGCACGGAAAAATCATAGGCAACACTTAAATACTGGGACTGACCCCACAATCGGCCCAATCCCCGCAAAGCAGCTCTGCCTGTTGTAGAACGGTCATCGTGGCCCGCTCTTGTTTATCGGGCGGATAGCCGTATTTGCGGAGGATTCGTTTTACCATCACCCGCATCCTGGCTCGTACGGATTCTTTCACCGTCCAATCAATGGCCACGCTGTTTCGCACGCCTTTGACCAACTCCCGGGCAATCGCTTTTAACGTCTCATCACCCAATTCCCGGACCGCGCTGTCGTTGGTTTCCAGGGCGTCGTAGAAGGCAATTTCATCATCGGTCAGTCCCAGGTCTTCCCCGCGATCCATGGCCGATTTGAAATCTCTGGCCATGCGGATCAGTTCTTCAATGATTTGCGCCGCTTCGATGGTGTGGTTTTGATATTTCCTGATGGCCTCTTCCAACATTTCAGAAAAGGTCCTGGATTGAATCAGGTTGTTTTTCGCCCTCGATTTAATCTCGTCTTTGAGCAGTTTCTTTAACATTTCGACGGCCAGATTCTTTTGCGGCATGCGCTGAAATTCATCAAGAAACTCGTCCGAAAGAATAGAGATGTCAGGCTTATCCAGTCCCGCCGCCTTGAAAATGTCAATGACCTCATCAGAAGAAACCGAACGGGAAACCAACTGCTTGATGGCGTTTTCCACATCTTTTTCCTCTTTGCCGCCTCCGCCTCCGCCTCCACCGCGCAATTTCACCACTTGCGCGCGGACCGCCTGGAAAAAGGCCAGGTCATCCCGAATGGCGAGCGCCTCCACGCTTGGAACGGACAGGGCAAAGGCTTCAGACAGTTGTCGCACATACAGCAACACCCGCTCTTTGCCGTCTTCCTGTTTCAACACATGCTCCAAGCCCTCGGAAATGTTCGCCAATCGTTCGACGGCGTTGCCACGAATAAACGGCTGCCAATCAAACCCGTGAAAGATGCCGCAGCATACTTCGTATTTCTCCAGCATGACGGCAATCGCTTCGCTCTGCTGATAGGTGGGTTTTCCACGTCCGCCACTGTTCGTGTAGGCCGAGACCGCTTCTTTCAGTTCTTCGGCAAGGCCCAGATAATCCACAATCAACCCGCCCGGCTTATCCTTGAACACCCGGTTCACCCGCGCAATCGTCTGCATCAACCCGTGTCCCTGCATGGGCTTGTCGAGATACATCGTGTGCAGGCAGGGCACATCAAAGCCCGTCAGCCACATGTCCCGCACGATGACCAGTTTCAACGGGTCTGCCGGATTCTTGAAGCGGTTCTCGATGTCTTTGCGCACTTTTCCCGTCATAAGGTGGCGACTGTAATACTCGGGATCGGATGCCGACCCCGTCATGACAATTTTAACGGCCCCCTTGCCGAAATCCTGGTCGTCCCATTCCGGTTTCAGGGCTACAATCTGATTATACAGGTCCACACAAATACGGCGGCTCATGCACACAATCATCGCCTTGCCGTCCATCGCTTCCTGACGTTTCGCAAAGTGCTCCACGATATCTTCGGCAATCAGCCGCAGTCGTTTTTCCGTGCCCACCATCGCCTCAAGCCGCGACCACTTGCTCTTCAGCTTGGACTTATCCCTGAGTTCTTCCTCTTCGGTCAGCTCTTCAAATTCAGGGTCTATTTTCGGGCGTTCCTTTTCATCCAGTTCCAGTTTGGCGAGTCGGCCCTCATAATAAATACGCACGGTGGTTTGGTCCTCCACCGCCTGTTCGATGTCGTACACGCTGATGTGGTCGCCAAAGACGGCCACCGTATTCCGGTCGCTCTGTTCAATGGGCGTCCCCGTAAATCCGATGAACGACGCGCCGGGAAGCCCATCCCGGATGTGCCGCGCAAAGCCATCAATGAAATCGTACTGGCTGCGATGCGCCTCATCCGCAATCACCACGATATTCCTTCGGTCCGAGAGTTGGGGGTATTGAGTTTCATCCTTTTCAGGCGCAAACTTCTGAGCGGTCGTGAAAACAATGCCTCCGCTGGCCACCTGCAGCAAGGCCTTCAAATCGCTTCGGCTTTCCGCCTGCTTCGGCGTCTGCCGGAGAAGGTCTTTGCTCAGCGAGAAGGTGCGAAACAACTGGTCATCCAAATCATTGCGGTCCGTGATCACGACAATCGTCGGATTCTCCATTTCCGGTTCCAGCACGATCTTCGCCGCATAAAACGTCATGGTCAGGCTCTTCCCGCTGCCCTGCGTGTGCCAAACCACCCCAATGCGCTTGTCACCCTGGACGGAAGACGCGCGCCGCGTTTCCTGCACCGCCCGATTCACCGCGTGGAACTGATGATACGCCGCCATTTTCTTGACGATCACGCCCGCGTCCTCCTCAAACACCACAAACGAGCGGACCAGATCCAGAAATCGCCTTTTATCGAACACCCCGCGAATCAGGGTATCCAACTGGGGAATGCACGACGGAGCCGTTTCTTCGCCGTCCACCGTTCTCCACGGACTGAACCGCTCCCAATTCGAGGTCAGCGTGCCCACCTTCGCCTCATGCCCATCCGAAACAACCAGCGCCTCATTGAACCGGAACAACGAAGGAATTTGCGCCTTGTACGTCTGAAGCTGATTGTACGCCGACTTCACCGTCGCATTTTCATCGGCCGGATTCTTCAGCTCAATAACGGACAGGGGCAAGCCGTTGACAAAAACGAGCAGGTCCGGCCTGCGATTCACATGATTCTCCACAATCGTGAACTGATTAACCACCAGCCAGTCGTTCTGCTCGGGATCACGAAAGTCAAACAGCCATACCTGATCATTGACTTCATGCCCTTCCTGGTTGCGATATTGAACTGGAACCCCATCGGTGACGAAGCGGTGGAACGCCCGGTTGTTGACTTCCGCGTTGGGCGCATCCGTCCGAATCACTTTCTTGAGCGCCTCGTCAATGGCTGAAACGGGAATCCTCGGATTGATGCGGACCAGCGCATCGCGCAGCCGCCCATTCAACACCACATCGCCATAGCCCGACCGCTCCGCAAAAAGACCATCGTGCGCGATTTCAGGGCCCGGCATGTAGGCATAACCCAGCTCCGTGAAATACTGAATCGCAGCTTCCTCAAGAACCGATTCAAAAAATTTCGCGCTCACACTACGACCTCCCCTGTTTTCCAATGATTGGAAAATCCTGACAAAAAGTTTCCAATGATTGGAAAAATCGGTTGAAAAGTTTCCAATGATTGGAAAAACCGCTCGAAAAGTTTCCAATGGTTGGAAAAAACCATCGAAAAGTTTCCAATGATTGGAAAAACCGGTTGAAAAGTTTCCAATGATTGGAACTTTTGAAAGAGTGCCCTGGAGTGCGGTGACAAGTATCCCGCCAGGCGGGAGACGCGGCACCGCTTTGTTGAAGGGAGACAACGAGCCCGCAGTCCAAAGCGGCTTTCATAAAACACCCGCCACAAATTTCTCCGCATCCCTGATCCGTATCTGCCCTGAAAGAAGCTTGGGCAGAAGCGAGTCGCGGGTTTTAGAAAGAGCAATCGCTTGAATTCTGTTCGCCTCCTCCATTTCTGCATAGTTGGTGGCGAACTGATCATAGGTCAAAACGAGGCTATGAGGTGGAACCGCAAGCAGAGGGAGTGAAAAAGCATCTTGCGGAAGCATATTGATAGTCGTTCCGTTCGAAAATCCGCTTATCCAATCGTGCCACCTTTTGGAATTAATAAGGTTTTGAAGGTAAATAGGCGTTAGTGGAGAGTGATTATTGATTCGAATCCTGTATATGTGATGGCTGTATATTCCGTTCATGCCATAGGTAGGAGGAATCATAGCTGAATAACCTATGAGAAGTCGGTCAAACCCCTGTTCCGTGTTCGTTGCTATTAAATCGCCAGATCGCGCAATGTGTCTCTCTTTGTATTCGCCCTTATAGTATTTTATCCCCTCATGTTTATATCTTCCCCCTTCGTATATGGAGTTGAGGTTGTGCATGGGGATTCCTTGCCCCTCTTCGCAAAGACCCTCTCCTTTGTAGCTCAGACCTCGCTCAACGCTTACATGATTTCCAAAAGAATCCACCCTCCACCCCTTCGGAATCAAACCCAACTCCGAATCTTCAAATGAATCGGGAAAGAGTTTTGCCGTTTCTTCGTCCATGCCATCAGGCTTGCGTCCCTCTGCTTTTGCCCGCACCGGATCGAAATCAACAAACCAGCTCTTGAAAATAGCCCTCGCCATCGCCTCCAGCGTCTCGTTCATCTTGCGGTTCAACTCAATTTTATCATCCAGCGAACCAAGTATGTGCGCTATGGCTTTTTGTTCAGAGAGTGGGGGGAGGGGGACATTCAATTTTGACAGATCGCTTCCTCGTATGCCCGAAGCCCCTGCACCTTGTTCAACAATGCTTTCAATCGTTGATCTGCCAGAATGAGATTGAAAGTAATAATAGTAAAACAGAGGATCCGCTGCTTGTTTATTCAGGCGAACACGAATTATGTGTGATTCGAAAGCAACGTCCTCATTGTCTTCGATGAAAATCGAACATTTTCCAGCGCCTGATAAAACAAGGGATTGGCGAGCAAACAGAAGATCGCCAGCTTCTAATAGGGATGTTGATCGTTCACTTTCAGAAAGCGGAACACGGTCAGTGGAGACATTATTCATTCGAGAATAGGCGAAAATCTCTCCCATATTAACGAATTTAGCGCCAAATCCCCGTATACGCTTTGGTTTTGTAAGCCCATTGCGAGTCGGTTGGGCGAATAGTTCTTCGAATGGCACATACATTCCCACAGGCTATTTCTCCTTCAGCTTAATATACTGACTTTTTATAACCCAGCGCCTCCAGATTTTTCTTGATCACCTTTTCCAGGCGGGCCGATTCCTTGAATTGTTCATTCAGGGTGGTGGTGAGGCGTTGCATTTTTTCATTGAAGGGTTCGCCGTCGTCTTCCAGTTCTTCGGCGCCGACGTAGCGTCCGGGGGTGAGGACAAAGCCGTGTTTTTCGATTTCCGCTTTTTTCACCGATTTGCAGAATCCCGCCACATCCTCGTAGGCGCCGGCACCCTTCTCGCCCCGCCAGGCATGATAGGTTCCGGCGAGCTTTTTGACGTCGTCGTCGGTCAGTTCGCGATGCACGCGATCCACCAGCGTGCCCATTTTGCGGGCGTCGAGGAACAGGGTTTCGCCGCGCCGGTCACGAAATCCCTTGCCGGCCTTGTTGCGGGTGAGGAACCAGAGGCAAACGGGAATTTGGGTGGAATAGAAAAGCTGTCCGGGCATGGCGATCATGCAGTCCACGAGGTCGGCCTCAAGCCCCCGTCGCTTCCGTTCGGCCTGAAGCTCCCGCGCCTTTTCCATCCGTCCCTTGCTCACTTCGGACGTCCACGAGCCGCCGGGCCATCGGTTTCTGATGACCTGGACCATGAAAATCTCGATCAGGATGATGATTCCGAAGAGCCACATCCGGACGACGGGCTTTTCGATATCGTCGCGACGGATGACGCCGATGACGCTTCCGTCGATCGAGACGAAGCAGAACGTGTAG
>RZZM01000137.1 GCA_009929845.1 Spartobacteria bacterium | reverse complement strand
TATGGTGAATTCATGAATTATGAAGAGGGGCCGGGAAATTGGTCGGGTAGTTGGTATTACTATATGGGCTCACTGGGCGTTAGGTTTGTAGGTGATATGTATCTGTTGCACATGAATGCCCGCTACTACAATGTCCGCCTCAAACGCTTCCTGACGCCCGACCCCATCGGACTCGACGGCGGGTTCAATCTCTACCTCTACGCCAATGCTAACCCCGTGTTTTACGTCGATCCACTTGGGCTGTGTCCGAATAGTGGATCATCTCAGCAACGGACATATTATTTAGAACAAGGAGGAGGAGTGGCCAGGGGACAATCCTCCCATGATCCAGGATCTCTTGAACAGCGCCAGAGTTATGTTCAATATGACCGAGTAAAAACAATGACATTAGGTGCTGGCTTTGATCAAAATACAGAATTTGCAAACCAGATGGCCATGGATAATGCCTTTGATATGGTTTTTACTCCGGCATCAGCAGTTACCTTTGGTGGTCTTGGTGGTAGGATTGCTAAAGCACTGGGACGTGTGCCGAAGAAAGGCACTACTGTTATTGGGCATCTTCCCGATTATCCAAAAGTAGCAAAGAAGATGGGGGCGAACTATCTCAGGCCAAGTGCCAACTGGAATTTTCAAAAGCAGGGGCAGTTTGTAAAAGGGGTTATAGAAAGTGGAGATGATGTTTTATAGGTACAAAAATTCGACAAGGTCCAAGCGTGTTGAAGAAAGAAATAAAACAGTTCATAAAAGCGGGGTACAAACCAAAAGAGATGGGGAGTAAATGGTTAATCAAGGAGTAGTAGGTAATGTTGCATGACAAGGTGCAGAAGGAATTATCTTTTTTGTTCGATCATGGATTTGTTATGTCTGAAGAAGATGATTGGACTACTATACTAGTATGTCGTGAATTAATTATTAGAGTCACACACGATCGTGCTGATTGGTTTGTTGATGTCGGTTTTTCATTTCTTCCTGAAAAATGGTATAAACTTTGGGATATTTTACTTTTGCTTAATAATAAGCATATATTAGCCCAAAAATTTAAGCCAACAAACAAGTTTAGCGGAGTGCGAAGTGCACTTAAATTGAGCATTAAGGAAATAATGCATGTTGATGAATACAGGGAAGATATTCAAGCACTCCAAAGCTAATGGTCCAAAGAAATATTTGAAATGATATTAAAATAAGGAAATATTGAATCTGATGAATAAAATATTTACTTTACTAATAATGATGTTTTGTTTGGTGTCTGTTATCGCCCACGCAGGCCCGGGGCGAATAACATATTCCTACGATGAGAATTACCGTCTCACCGGCGCGAACTACCACAACGAAGCGGTGATCTCGTATGAATACGATAGGGCGGGGAACATGACCGATCATATGGTGCTGACCGATGAGAAATACCTCAAACCGTTCCTGCTGTATTTTACGATGACTGATTATAGGTGGATAGGTTTTAGGCTGTTAGACTGTTAGGTTTTAGCCTATTACGCGGTTTTGTGTGTGACTACTGTCCTGTCTGACAACACAACGGCCACCTGAAAGCTGAACTTGACTCAAGTAATAGATGTGTATACAATTTGTTCGTTATATTGAGTAATTCGTTAAGGTGTTGATGCACCGGCTTTAAACTACTGGGATAATGAATGTGATACCACAGAGACACATTGAGGGTGAAGGAATAGCCACAAAAAGCACAGAAGACACATAAGAAGATTACGTGCATTCCAAGTCTTCCGTGGTAAAAGAGGTCGGGGACAGGGAGGCGCAAATCGCCGGTTTTTCAGGGGAAACGGTAAATTTCTCAGAATATTGGTGTTCTGGGTGCTAAGAAAAGCTATTTTTGGCCGAAAAATGGCTTGTATAAAGGCTGTTCGGTACGTTTTTGGGGCCACGGCTTCTATTCTATTGCTCGAATTCCGTTCTTGGGACGCCTGATTGCCTTATTATCGATGACAGTGTGCCTATTCGAAGCTCTTTATGATTGGGAACGGGCACCTCATCATGAAGTCGTAAGATAATCTCTTCTTTAGAGGCGCATTCAAAGAAAAGTTCTACTGCTTCCTTTAAATTGTTCCGCTTGGGTAACCGGAGGCTCTACCCTGAGATTTGCACAGATAAAATCAGCCATGCTTATCCGCGCCCATTCGCCTACGTTCCTCCGGCGTGACAAGTCCGTGGCTCTAAAAAAGGGTTATTGAGAAGGTACGGGTCCGGCGTTTTACGGCGCGCGTTTTTTTGCGTATAATGTCCGGGTGATATAAATACAAACACCGGGACCGTATGGAGTGTTGGCGTCATGAAAAATCGATGGAAATACCTGGGATATTGCAGTGTACTGAGTATGTGGGGCCTGTGCGCGGAGGCGCAACTGCTCTACCCGTCCAATTTGGTTTATAAAGGGGCATTCCGCCTGCCGGACGCCTCCGGGATTTCAAGCTGGCTGTGGAGCGGCGCGGCCCTGACCTACTATCCCCTGGGCGACCCCGCGGGCCCGGGCGACGGCTATCCGGGGTCCCTGTTTGGCGTCGGGCATGACTGGGATGACGCCGTCTCCGAAATCACCATCCCCCCGCCGGTGATCTCCGCGTCCAAGAATCTGGACGATCTGAATACCGCGCAGACCCTGCAACCTTTCGCGGATATCCGCAACGGCCAGGAATTCGAGGGCGCGGGCATCTATCGCGTGGCCCTGGAATACCTGCCCGCGCAGGGGGCCCAGGCCGCCGCCAAATTGTATATGGCCTGGGGGCGTCACATACAGTTCGACCGCGTGCCCTCCCATGGATGGTGCAACCTGGATTTATCCGATCCCCAGCCGCAAGGCTGGTGGTATATCCAGGGGGAAGAGTGCCACTACGTGAATGATTACCTCTTTGCTATTCCCACCAACTGGGCGGCCTCGTTTACCCCCGGAAAATTATTGGTGACCGGACGCTACCGCGATGGCGGACTGAGCGGCATGGGGCCGGCCATGTATGCTATTGGGCCGTGGAACGACGGCAACCCGCCCGCTCCCAATAGCGAACTTTCGCGCGTCACGCTGCTCGAATACGACTTTCCGTTCGAAGGGGCGCGCATGAACGGGTGGGCCGAGTCGGATGAATGGCCCGGCGCGGCATGGCTGACTAAAGGCGCGGCCTCCGCGGTGGTGTTCGTCGGGGTCAAGGGCTACGGCGAAACCTGGTATGGCTACCAGGACGGCACCCGCTATGACGATTGCCTGGCCGCCGGGAACTGTCCGCCCGACGGTCGGAGGGGCTGGTGGTCCGATGAAATGCGCGCGCAGATATCTTTTTTCAATCCGGATGACCTCGCCGCAGTGGCCTCGGGCACGATGGCCCCGAATGCGCCGCAGCCCTACGCGGCGATGAATATTGAAGAGTACCTGTATCGTGAACATGCCATCAATGACATGGAACGTCTCGCCGCCACGGCCTACGACCGGGAACGCGGGTTGCTGTACGTATTCGAGCGCCTGGCCGATGAAGATAAGTGCCTGGCCCATGTTTTCGCCATCGAAAACGCGCCGCACGGACCCGTCCCCGAACCGGCCGGCTATATGACCCGGCAAACCGGCGACTATGACGGCGATGACCGCGCCGACCCCGCTGTCTTCTGGGGCGCAACCGGTAATTGGTATGTCAACCTGAGCGACGGCGGCGCGCTGATCCAAAACTGGGGCTGGAGCGGCGCGTATTGCGTGCCGGGGGATTACGATGGCGACGGACAGACCGACCTGGCAGTCTTTTTCCCTGAGGCCGGCATCTGGTATATTCATCCCGTCGCTGGCGGCTATATCGAATACCATCTCGGCGCGTTTTCCTCCTGGCCCGTGGCCGCCGATTATGACGGGGACGGGACCACCGACGTGGCGACCTATGATCTGCTCACCGGCGACTGGAGCATACGGCAAAGCGCTACCCAGACCACACAGCAGCAGAACTGGGGCTGGGCTTCGGTCGTGCCCGTGCCCGCCGATTATGACGGAGACGGTCGGACCGACCTCGCCGTTTTTGCGCCGCAAACCGGTAACTGGCATGTGAACTTCAGCGGCGGCGGCCAGACCACCGTCAACTGGGGCTGGGCCTCCGCCTGGGCCGTTCCCGGCGATTATGACGGCGACGGGACCGATGATGTGGCCGTGTACTGGCCGGATGGCGGGAATTGGTACCTGCGCTACAGCGGCGGCGGCGCGGACGTCATCAACTGGGGTTGGAGCGCCTCCGAACCCGTGCCCGGCGACTATGACGGCGACGCCCAAACGGATATGGCCGTCTACTATCCCGTAAACGGCAACTGGTACATCCGCAACAGCGCGGACAGCTCCTATACCATCAAAAACTGGGGCTGGACCGAAGCCATCCCCGCCGCCGCCGTCAAGTAACGCCCGGGCCCACAGATTTCACAGATTATTTTGCGGCCTAGCCGTGGGAAAACGACACCCAATGGTCGTTTTGATTAAATGGTCGATCGGGAGCAAATATCAGTTCATCGCAACGCACACAAGTCGCTGGGGACCCGCCTTCATATATTACGGCGTGCCAAGCAGCGAGCCTCCCCGCGTTTTTTTCTTCTTCTCTGCGTCTCAGCGCCTCTGCGTTCATATTTTTTGGCCTTATTCGTCCCCGGATGGCTTGTTTTCTCTCTCTCGGGTAATGTAGTTTCGTGTGACGCGGTACAGCAAGATTCCGTAGAGCGTGCCGAAAATCAGCAGGAAGGTGATGGAGGCAGGGCCCGGAAATGCCAGGAACTCCGGGGACAGAGACGTGGACCGTGGCCGGAACTCTGGCGGGTTGTTTTGGCTGTTTTGACGGATTTTTTTCGTTTTTGAGCTGTTGCGCGTGCTCGGCATGTGGCTCACCGTGCGTGGCAGGCTGAAGCCTGAACAACGAACGGGCAGGCTGACGCCTGAACAACGAACGGGCAGGCTGACGCCTGAACAACGAACGGGCAGGCTGACGCCTGGACAAGACATCGTTTCGCGGGTTGTGACGGTGGTGAAATCCGTTGGTTATCATGTCCGCCGGAAGCTTTTTGGAAGAGGCTCGTTGTTGAGTGCGCGGTAGAAATGGAGGTTTTAAATGAACAGAACAGCAACCTGAAAATCAACGGTTTTCAGGTTGGAAATCGGCACTTTCCGATTGGGCGTCAGTTCCGTGATTTGGTCAATTGGATGGAGTCGATCCATAATTGGCCTTCACAATCGGTCTTGCCGGGTTCGGGGAAGATCAGGAGTTTTACGACGGATTTTTTGTCGATTTTTTTGAGGTCGGTCAGGTCAAAATAGAGGGGCGACCAGCCGTCGCGCAGGGAGGAGGTGCGTACTCCGATCTCTTCCTGGATATCCTCGGTGTTCCAGACCTTCACCAGCAGATCGGCCTGTCCGGCCACCCACATCATGACGTAGCGGTAGTCCGAGAAATCGCGGATATCCAGTTCGGCTTCCACGTATCCCCATTTGTCCTGTTCGCCTTTTTTGGTGTAGGTGAGACGCAGGCAGCTTGGGCCTTCGAGGGCTGTTTCAGTGACAATGTCGGCGCGCAGGTGTGCAGCGGTCGATTTCCACGTCAGGCCCTCGCGCCCATGATCGAAGTCATCCAGCATGAATTCCGCGGGGGGGTTGTCCCGGGGCAGTTCGAGCGATATGCTCGATGAGGGGTCGGACAAGTTCCCCGCATTGTCTTCCGCCTGAATGGCGAAATAATATTTTTCTCCGGGGACGAGGCCATTCAAGTGCATCTGTTTCTGTGAACCGAAAATGCGGCCGTACGGTCCAGTCGGGACCGGCAGGGCCTGCGCGAAGGATTCCGGACTGCGTATGGGCTGGCGGGCGTATTTAAGAAGGTACTGGAAGGGTTGCCCTGATTTTTCGTCATCGCCCGTGGGTTGCCAGCTTAGAATGACTTCACCGGGCATGCGCGAGGGGATGGCGGTCAGTCCGCCCACCGGGGCGGGTTTCTTGATGTCGAGTTCGTTGCTCAGGAATACGGCATCCAGATAGAAGGTTCCGTTGGTTTTCTCAAGCATGGGCTCGGCGATGAAACGCACCTGTTCAATCTGTGTAAGGTCAAGCGCCTCGGGGGCGGGGAGCCGGTAGTAGAGGTGCTGCCATCCGTCGGCATTGGCGACTTTGCCGACAAGGGGCAGGGGCAGGGCGCGCTCCTGGTTGTCACCAAGCACAACGCCCAGGTGATCGATATCGCGTGTCCACAGGCTCAGGTAGCGCCAGGGCGAAAAGTCACGACGCGCGGGTTGGGCGGTCAGGGCGGCATCTTTATGCGGTTTGTCGTACTGGATACGCAGGGCGTATTGGCCCTCCCGGACGGGTCGGCTCACCAGTTGCTGGGTGTGCCATCGTGAGCTTTGCCAGAGGCTGTAGGGGGGCATGTGCGGATGGATTTCGCAATCATCAATCACGCCGACAAATCCGGCGCGGTCAAGGGCCTGCCGGATGACATCGTCCCGCATGAAGTAACTCCAGATGAAGTCGGACCGGTAATTCTCAATCATCATCACAATGGGGCCTTCGTCAATAGCCACATAATCCTTGAAGAACCAGTTGTGCTTGAGGCTGAAGGCGTCATAGAGCCCGTACGGACCCCACATCTGTTCATAGAGCGTATCATAGATATAAAGCAAGCTGCTGATGGAGTCGTGCGGGGTGTAGACGATCGACCCGGCCGCGGCGGTGGGGGGCGTGACGGCATCGCGATCAATTTCACCGCGCTTGGGCGGATAGCCGTAAATACCGTAGCCTTCGGGGCCGTCGCAGTAGGTCAGCCCCCACACATTCTGATTCGGATAGAGGTGGGTGCGGCAGTAGTCGCGGTTGGCCCTGGTCGCGTAGGTGGCGTTGTGGAAATAATCGGCGCACATGTCGCGGCGGTTTCGGAAGTCCACCCAGGCATGGGTATACTGATGGGCAAACAACGGGGGACAGGCGATGAAACGGACGCCGTCTTCGCTCCACCACTGATAGTTAAGCGTCCATCCTTCCTCCCAGCAATCGGCCGGGATGGGATGGGTAGGGGAACCAAGGGCAAGCAGATAGGTGATCATGGAGCTGAATTCCATGTTGCTTTTGACGCGTTGTCCGATGCCGAATCCGTAGTCAGGCGACCAGTGCCACGCCAGCGTCTTGTGGATATTTCCATCGGCATCCTGGAGCATCCAATCCCACTCGACGGCCTCATAGAGCGCTGTGGCCAGATGGCGGATGGCCTGCTCCTGTTCGTTTTCCCGGTTAAAATACTGTCGGCACATCAGGACCCCGGCCATCATGAAGCCGGTTTCCGAAACATCCGCGCCATTATCGGTTTCATGCATCAGGGGGACCACGGCGCCGGTGCTGATGTCGTAATAGTGGGCAAACATGCCGTGGAAGCGGGGCAACGACTGGTAGGTCTGGAGTACCAGCAAAACGCGCGCGGCGGCTTCTTCGCGTGTAACCCAGCCTCGTTCAGCGCCGATGCAGTAGGCGGTCAGTTGAAAGCCGGCGGCCATGGTCGAGGACAGGGTCTTGTCGCTCATGCGGTCGCGGATCAAGCCATTTTCCCCGCACTCGTTCCAGAAATAGTCAAAGGCCCCCTTTTGGAGTTGGGAAAGGAAGACATCGGTTTCCCGGTCCAGGAAGGTCGCTGCATCAAGTGGGCTAAAGACGGCACAGAGCATGGCTGTGCAAAGTATAACAACTAACTTTTTCATATCCATCCTGTCTAAAAAAACTATTATTGAGAAGCTATGAACTACAAACCCAGACTGTAGCAAACCCCAGCGAGGGCTCAATGAGGAATTCCTTAAAAAAGCGATGGATTATTCCATACCTTTTGGCGTGCCGAGAATGATGTGGCCGATCATGGCCCTGCGGATATCGTCGCGGTGTTCCCAGCGGGGACGAAATCGTGATTGTACGACTCGTCGGGAACTGGTCATCGAGAAATTGGATGAGGTGGTGGATTTGATCGGCTTGATTTTGAATTGCAGGCCGCTGGTCACACTTTTGGCAGGCGCGACTTTGGCCACACGTCCGGCATCCACATCATAGTCCAAATCTCTGACCGGTCGGATGTCCGGCAGGGCGGCATAGGGGGCCATATCCGGCAGGGCCGGTTTTGGTTGCGGACGCCGGGGGCGTTGACCGGGAACGCGGGTGAGCGGTGGCGGCGTGCTCGTTCTGTGGACGGGTGGGGGGGGCGGTGGCGCCATGCGTTGTGGCGCCGGTTTTCTCGGGGGCTGATTGGTCAACTGTCGCAGGAAGTCTTCAAGCTGGTTTTCCATATCCACGGCGGGCGCGGGTTCCGGGCCCTGACGTCGTTGCGGATACTCCCGTGGTTTTTTGGGGGGCGCCGACGGTGGTTTGGGCGCGGGCGGCTTGGCTATGTCCTCTAAATCCCGGTTCTTCTTCCATTTATTGACGCCCTGTGAAACGAGGGCCAGAATCCCGACAATCAGCCAGACAAGCGCTTCCAGGCCATCGGCGGATGCAAGAAAGAGGGTAGTCTGTATACTCACGTCGTCATGTCCTTGTCGTTCACGTTGCCCGCCTGCGGAGAGAAGAACGGAGGTCCGTTCTTCTCTCCCGGCGGGATAAGCTCAATTAATGTGTTTCTTTTTCTTCTTCGTCGGAATCACTGGCGAGTGATTCGCGCATGGAGGTGTCGGCCAGGACATTCTGCATGCGATAGAAGTCCATGATGCCCAGATTGCCATCGCGGAAGGCCTGGGCAATAGCCAGGGGCACTTCGGCCTGGGCCTCAACGACCTTGGCCTGCATTTCCTGGACCCGGGCGGTCATTTCCTGTTCCTGGGCGATGGCCATGGCGCGCCGCCCTTCGGCTTCGGCCTGGCGCATCTTTTTATCGGCCTCGGCGCGTTCGGTTTCCAGTTTGGCGCCGACGTTGGCGATATCGGCGCAACCGGCCACGCTGACATCCGCGATGTCAATGGAAACGATCTCGAAGGCGGTTTGCGCATCGAGTCCGCTGTTGAGTACTTTGCGGCTGATTTCGTCCGGATTTTCCAGCACGCCCTTGTAGGTAAGCGAGGAGCCGATGGCGCTGACAATGCCCTGGCCCACGCGCGCGATAATCGTATCTTCCGTGGCGCCGCCTACCAGGCGGTCCAGGTCGGCGCGCACGGTCACGCGCGCCTTTACCAGCAGGCGGATGCCGTCTTTGGCCACGGCATCGAGCATCTGGGTGCCTTTGGTTGGGTCGGGGCAGTCAATAACCTTGGGGTTCACACTGGTACGGACGGCGTCATAGACATCCCGTCCGGCCAGGTCGATGGCGGTGGCCTGTTCAAACTCCAATTCGATGTGCGCCTGATAGGCGGCAATCAGGGCCTGGACCACGTTGATGACGTTCCCGCCCGCCAGATAATGAGCTTCGAGCGAATCGGTTGTTATGGGAATGCCGGCCTTGACCGCCTTGATGCGCGCGTCCACGATCAGGCTGGGGGGGATTTTCCTCAGGGACATACCCACCAGGTTCACGATCGAGACCGGGGCTTTGGACATTTTTGCTCGTATCCAGACCTTCAAATACGCCAAAAAAATGAATATTGGGATTAACAGGATTACCGCACCGATGATAGCTGCTACAACTGGCATGTTACCTTCCTCCTTTTATGTATGTTTTCAATCTAGTTTCGTTGACTATATGTAATATGCATCGATATTCAACATCATTGTTCACTTAATGCGGGAAGCTCCGGGGGTTCTTCCGGGGCCTGCAGGCCGAGTGTCCGGCCGGTGAATATCACGGTTATGGCCGCGCCCAGACCGACGATCACAGCGCCAAAAGAGATATACGGACCGATGATCGGAATCAGTTCTCCGCCGTAGAGGAGCAGGAGTCCGACAAAAAGCGCGGTAACGGACTGGCTCATGCGCGTGGCGTTTTTCAGTCGCGTCGCGATGGTTCCCAACGCGAAGGCCGCCATGATTTTACCGACGTAAATACCCAGGAGGTAGAGCGCCATCAGCACGCCGGCCAGCGGGAGGCCGACAACGGTCACCGCGATAAAGGAGCACACGGCGGGGAGGCCCAGCAAGGTGAGGAGGCCGAACATGGCGCTGCGCAGGGCCGACTGCCGAATGCAGTTGACACTGCGGTTCGAAAAGCGGGGAAACACGCCCAGCCAGACCAGGCCCACCAGGCCGGCCGCCGCGCAGAAATAGACCTGTAAAGCAACGCTGCGCGCCCAATTTTGTGTTGGGGTTGTTGTGGGGATAGCCTCGGACATCTCTTTTCGCTTCAGTTCGCCATTGAGGACAACCTTGTCGCCCAGGATCAATTCTTTTTCGCAGGTATAGACCAGGTCTCCCTCGATCACCGTACCCGGCATCACGACGATATCCTTGGCGATCAGGCGTACGGACCGCGCGATCTTTCCGCTGAGGGTAACTTTATTGCCCGCCATGAAAAGCCGACCATCAAGGGTTGTGCCCTCGAAGATCAGTTCTTCGCCGACCAGTATGACATCCTTGTTGATCTCGGCCTCGCGGGTGACATGCACGGCACTGCCTCCGGCCATGAGCGCAGAACCGATGTGCCCGGTGACCTCCACGGTGCGGCCCATCAGGCGGGCGTCATTACTGACCGTTCCCGACAAGGTCAACAGCATCCCCGAAATACACCATAGCTCGCTTTCAAACTGTCCGGAAAGGACGCTGGTGGTCGCGGTCAGCAGGAACAGGTCGTCGCTGATATGTCCGGCCAGGTCGGTGGATTTGGCATAAACCCAGTATTCGTCATCCAGCACATCTGCTTCCCCGGTGGTGAAGGCCTCCTTGCTTTCAAATTGAATGGCCGGTGCGCAGGGGGCCCACAACAGCAGGAAGGCGGCCATCCAGAGGCGCCGGCGCAGATAGTAACAGAGTGTGGAACGTCGATAAATAATCATGATTCACTATTCTTGTTGGTGTTCAGCTCAGGTTCCTCGCGTACGGTTACTATATTGCCTTCCACATGAATGACACGAACCGGTTTGTCGTGGTCAATCCACGCGCTTTCGGCGACCACATCCACACGCTTTCCGTCAATGATGGCAATCCCCGCCGGGCGCAGGGTGCTCTGCGAACGACCTTTCTTCCCGAGCAAAGTTTTTTTGTCATTTTTTCGCGGTTTCGCGCTCATGTCCTGGGAGAGGGTCATTGCTTTTCCTAATGGGCTTTTCGGGAAGTATTTCACCCACAGGAACAGAGAGAGGACCAGCAGCAGCACAATGCCCACGGCAATAAACACCCCGTATTGTGCCCCGAAAATGGCAAACGACATAATGATTGCGCCGACCAGCGCCAGGACCCCGATGAACCCGAGAACGCCGCCGGGGATGAAGATTTCCGCGGCGATCAATATGATGCCTGATAACAATAGGACAAAGAAGAACTGTGTCATGCTTCGGTATCTTTCCTGTTGGATGGTTCTTTTACAATGAGCCGCCCGCCGTGCGCCTCGATCACGGTCACGGGCCGGTCCTGGGCAATGTATTCGCCCTGCGTGACGACATCATAGCGGTCTTCGCCAAAGCGTACGGAGCCGGCCGGACGCAAGGCGCAGAGCGTCGTGCCGGTTCGCCCGACAAGATAACTCAGGTCGTGTGTCGCCGAAAATCCGTCCTCGCGGCGTTCTTCCTTGCTCAACATGAGCCGGTTGAAGGCGCGCGTCTTCGGCAGGTAATGGCCCGCCAGCACGCCGATCCCGACGGTGCCCGCCAACGATATGGCGAAGCTTACAAAGGCCTGCGACAGATCATCCCACGAGGGCTGATACCACGGCATGCCGGGGTAGTGCTGGGTCATGGCGGAAACCAGCGACCACATGATAAGGAGGATGCCGGCGATCCCGGTGAAGCCAAACCCCGGAATCAGCAGTATTTCAATCAGCAGCAGGCTGACCCCCGCCAGGAAAATGATCATGTCCTCCATTCCGGAAAGCCCCGCGATATGATGCCCCCAGAAAAATAACAGCAGGGCCGTGCCGCCCACAATCCCCGGAAGTCCAAAGCCCGGCGTCTTGAATTCAATGTAGATACCGGCCAGGCCAATCATCAACAGCACTGGCGCCAGGGCCGAAATAAAGCGAGCGATTTTTTCCGCCCCCGTGATCTCGAGTTCCTTCTTTTCAGCGCCCGACAGGCCGATGGCTTCCAGGAGTTCATCCACGTTCTTTACCGTGCCCTCCGAGAGCAGATGCCGCTTGGGTTCGCCTTCTTCCCCGACCAGTTGCGCGGCCTCTTCATTGGTCAGCGTCAACAGCTCCCCTTTTTCAGAAATGACGGTGTCGCCGATCTTGTATTCCATATCCCGCCGGACCATGGCCTCGGCCAGTTGGGTGTCGTGTCCGCCCTGTTC
>RZZM01000531.1 GCA_009929845.1 Spartobacteria bacterium | reverse complement strand
CTGCAAGCGGTCACGGTTCGGGGCGCTACCGCCGAGGTCCTGAGCGTCTCTTCCGGGCGAATCACATTCCGGACACCGGCGCTTTCGCAAGGGGCCGGGGATGTCGTCGTGGATTCCCTGCTGTATGGCCTCGTTACCGCCTCGAATGCTTTCTGTGCGAAGCTGCCGCAGGTCATCACGGTGCAAACGCCGTTGGAATCAGCCTGTTTCGGTGTGGATGAAGCCATTGTGTGTGCGGCGACCTCATCGGCGCCCGGCCTTGCGGTTTCCTTTTCAATTGAGACGACCGATCCCTGCAACTGGCCCACCAACGATGCCGACAGCTTTTCGATGCCCGCGCCCGGCACGGCGACCATTCGCTTCGAGCAGGCCGGAAATGATGACTATTTTGCCGCGACGCCGGTGATTCGTCATGTGGCGGTGACCGGCGATGCCGCGAGAGTTTACTACGTGTCCGAACAGGGCGATGACGCCCACCACGGGCTTTCCTGGGATCAGGCCAAGCGCACGCCGCAGGGCGCGGCGGCCCGGGCGGTGAGCGGGGATACGATTCTGGTCAGCAACGGGGTCTATAACATCGCCGGAGCATGGCATGAAGGCAGTAACCGGGTCGTCATGGGCGAGGGGGTGACCATGCGCTCGATGAACGGGCCGGAGGTCACTATCATTGACGGCGCCGGTCAAGTGCGCGGCATCTATATGAAAGTCGATGCGCACCTCGAAGGCTTTACCCTGCGCAATGGGTATTTGGGCGGCGCGCCGTCCGCCTGGAAGGAACGGGCCGGCGCGGGTGTGTTTGCCTCGCAGCAATCCACGATCATGGACTGCGTCATTCAGAGCAACGCGATTGCTCTTTCCAGCTCGGACTATGGGTATGGCGGCGGTTGCTGCATGGAGCATAATGTGCGCATGAGCCGTTGCCGGGTTTTGGACAACAGTGTGGAGACCTCCGGCGCCAATTCACTCGGCGGCGGGATCGCCATCGTGGCATCCATGACCAACTGCCTGATCGACAATACCGTGATCGCCGGGAACCATACCCTGCATGAAGGCGGCGGCGTCTATTTCGACTCATCCGCCGACAGCCATCATTTCTTGAACTGCACCGTCGTATCCAATCAGGCCCCCGATGACGGCAGCGGAATCTTTGCCTACGGCAGCGGACACACGTTCAACAACTGTATTGTTTACGGGAATACGGGGGCGTTCGATCTTTATATGTATTCTCCGACAACAGTCTGGTACACGAATTCCTGTGTGCCTTCAACCAGCGGATCATACGGGATTTTTGTAAATTCCATAACCGCTGCTCCCGCGCTGCGCGCTGATCCACCGGGGATGATTTCCGATGCCTCGCCCTGCAGGGACCAGGGCGCCAACAGCCTGACCAATTCATCGATCGATGTCGGCGGTCGACCGCGCGTCATCAATGATGTAGTTGATATCGGGGCCTATGAATTCCAGCGATGGACCCTTACGGGTACCAATGGATGGCTTATCTCGCCCAACGAGCCGGCCGCAACAGATATCGGGACGGATTTCGGGGCGGTGAGTTATGGCATGCCTGTAACAAATGAATTGCTCCTCTCCAATGTCTCCGGGGATGCGCTTTCCGTCAATCTTGTGTTGCGCGGCGATGATTTTGATGCCTTCTCCCTCGGGGTCCCCGCGCAACTGAGCCTCCCGGCGGATACAACGACGAACATTCCCTTTGTCTTCCTCGCCAACCACGAAGGCACAAGCACCGTTGAGCTGTGCTTCACGGATTTCGATCTGACATCTTTTGTCAACCTGCGAGGGGAAGCCCTGATGAAGTCCGCGCTGTCCACGCCGGAGAACCTGGCCTTCGAATGCTACTACAACTACCTGGCGCCGGATCCGCAACTTTACGCCCTCTCGAATTCCGGCCCCTCCGCTTGTCGATGGCAGGTCGAGCCGTCGGCGGGTTGGATGCGCTTTCTCCCGGAAAGCGCCGATCTCGCGGCGACAAACGCCTACACGAATCTGGTGGCCTATGTTGTGCCCGACGATCTGGACGCGGGAATCTACGTCAGTACCAATCGCTGGATTTCGCCTTCGGCCGATACGGTAACGCAGCTCGTGACCCTTACGGTGTCGCGGGGCGTGGTCACCATCCTGTTTGACAACGACCGGCAAGCCTATGATGGAAGCGGAAAGACCATCGGCGTATCGACCGTTCCGCCTGATTTGCCGGTTACGGTAACCTACGACGGCTCCACCGGCCTGCCGGTCAATGTCGGCGTCTATGCCGTGACCGCCGTCGTAGATACCGTCAATTATCAGGGAGAAGAGGCCGCCACGCTGACGATAGAAAAAGGGGTGCAGGTCATCACCTTCAACCAGTCCGGACTCATTGATGCCCGCTCCGGAATCGATCTCCAGGCCATCGCTTCATCGGGGTTGCCGGTGACATATGCCGTTCAGGATATGGTCCCGAGCAATGAATTGAACCGCGTCAGCCTTTACAACGGGTACCAGATGCGCTTTCAGATAGCGGCGCCCTGGGCGGAGCTGGATGTCGTGGCCGGCCAGGCGGGCGATGACAACTGGTATGCACAGGCCGTTACAAACGCCTTTCAGGTGACGGCCATCGAAAGCTTCTCGTCCTGGGC
>RZZM01000530.1 GCA_009929845.1 Spartobacteria bacterium | reverse complement strand
ACGATTTAGCCGAGCGTCATTCATAAAGCTCATGCGGCTTGCTCCAGATTTCGAGCATTCTGGATCAGGATTGTTGGGTTTTTTGTTCTTGGTGGAACTGGGCGGTTTAATTCTGATAAAACCGCAATATGTTCTGCCATAGCGGACTTAGCCTGGTAAATGGCGCCCTCAATCGAGTGAGCCACACCTGAGAAACCAGGTAACTCCAGCGAATAAAAGGAAAAGAAATCCGGCTCGTCTGTTGCCTCAATTATGAGAGAATAGGGTAACTCGATCATTAGGTCACCTTATTGATCAATACCAGCCGCTTTCAGAATTGAACGGCATGTGCCAGTAGGGATTTCCTTTGCTCCATGATAGTCAACACGAACGATGTTGTCACAGCCGACCTTTGAGTGGTATCGGATTGAGCCCTTCTGTTTGACCAGATAGAATCCATTTTTCTCCAGGAGTCGAACTAGTTCGCTGAATTTCATCTTTTCAGCCAAAGTGGAGAGGATTTTATGCCTAGCGACCAAGCTCAGCAGACCCGGTGGAGCGCAGCGGATCCGGGCTCGGCTGGAGCAACTTGTTAGGCATGTACTTCAACAAATTCGCTGTAGGAATGTGGCTGAGGCACGGGCGCATCCTGCCGGAATGACGGGATGGGCGGAGTGATGTTCAAGGCCGCCATCGGCAACCCTCGTGGTCTGCGACCTGATGCCAGCATTGCCGGAGATTTTACCACTCGTCCCCATCGGTTATGGGCGGTTGGCAATACTTTCACAATCTCTTCGCTTTCCCGGCCCACTGGATCTTGCTGGCCGGCCGTCGCTGGGCTCCGGCCGGCCAGCAAGCGCTCGGGCTTGTGCTCTAGTTTGGCATTCTCTGTCGTGACTAGGCGGCCTCGCGCTCTTCTGTATACGCGAGCATGCTCGCGATGCTCAGATGGTAGTCCAATTCCGGCCACTCGATTCCCGTGCCGCGGCAAATGAATGAGTAGTTGCCGACTTGGCGGAGCGTGGCCTCCTGCAATTCCGGGTACCAATGCATCGGAGTGGAAATCACTCTGCCATCGTCCAACTCGACATGAAGATGGCGGTCATCGAAGTGTACGCTCTTGCCTCTTGCGCTGCCATTCATCCCAGCGTTCCTCAAACTCGTGGTTGTAGAGTTTAACGACGGTTAATGCTTTCTTCAAATCTTTCCGCTTCATATGATTGACTTTAACCGCAAATGTATGTAGCTCGACCTTGGCGTAGTCGTCGCCCTTGGCCACGCGCACATGTTTCGGCTCGTGCTCATTGGCGTAGAAGAAGAACTTGAACCCGTCTTGCAGTAAAAGTATTGGCATTCGAGAGGCGTGCGGGTGTGGCCGATATTGCCATCTTGCGTGCCCAACGTCAGCGCTCACCCGAGCGAAGGGAGCGGTAGCGACCGTAGCGTCGGGTGTAGCGCCTTTTTGGGCGAAACGTCAAGTTACTGACTTACAAACAGAGCTTCACGCGCTTTCTGTGGCAAATCAAGGATCACGAAGAAGTCCGCAGGATATAGATAGTCTTCTGCAGATTCATCGATCACCCTCAGCATATTTTCCGCTTCAGCCTCGAAATCCTGTAGGATCTGATAGACCTTACCCTTCTCTAGGTCTTCAGACCCACTTGAGTCGATGCACAGGGCGAATTCTGCGGCGATATCGCTCATAGTTGCTCTGTTAGTCAATGAAACGCCTTATCTTAATTTTTCGTTTGCCTATTCCGTGAGCCTCGCACCAATGGACTTCAGCTCTTCGGATGTGTCCATTTGAAAGTTTAACGGTCGCCGTTCCTTTGAGTTTCCGCCATCGTCCAGAGCCGAACTGCTTGTTCAAACGCAAAAGCTCTCGAATGCTGTTGCCAATCGCGATCGGCTTGATGTCCTCGATAGAACCCTGGATTTCGAAGTACATTCAGTCCTGTAGAAAAACGCTATCACACATCCAAACATTGGGCAACAGAGATTCATATCGCTGCTCACAAGCGGCTCCTACAGCAATCTGGCCCAATCTAATCAGGAATGGATCTCACCCCCTCCTCCGCCGTACCCGAGCCGTCTCAACCGGTCGCCAGGCGCGCACCGCCTCCAGGGTGAGACCGAGTGCGCGCGCCTCCTCGGCGACGAAATCGCGCAGATAGTCACCCATGCGCTGGCCGGAGTCGGGGTCGAGGTCGTTGTGCCATTGCTCGATCCAGGGCAGGAGTGTTTGGATGGCGGTGAGCAAGGGGGTGAGTCGCTCGGGGCTCCAGGCGTCGCGCTCTTGGACCTCCAGATAGTAGGTGGCGATGGCCATGGCCTGCTGGAGCGGATTCCAGCCGGCCCAAAGGATGGGGAGGGTCTGGTCGCTGTCGCGGGCCCAGCCGGGGCAGCTCACGAAACGCTCTTTGGGGACATCCAGACCGCCGCGTAGACGCCAGTAGGTGGGTTTCAGGAAGTCGGCCGAGCGATATTTGGGTGGCACCGGGATGGCGCCGATCTCGGTCTGTTTGCGCTGGCGCTGGGTCTCGACCAGGGCCTTGGCGGTAGTCTCGTCGAGCGCATCGGTGAGGTTTCGGGTGGCCCTGAATTCGGCCTCCACTTGGGCATCGAGCGCGTCCTCGCGGCGCTGGAGCGCCCAGGT
>RZZM01000136.1 GCA_009929845.1 Spartobacteria bacterium | reverse complement strand
CGCCCTCCAGTTTTGCTGTACAAACATGACCCCTGGAGGGCGAGATTCCTATCGAGCCGGCCTGTACCCGTGCCCCGTCTACTCCCAAAGAACCCGCGGCGCCCCGGGGCTCTATCACCGCCCTCCGAATTCCTGATGTCACTTTACATTCCACGAGGTAATGACTTCTGAACTGGCATGACCGTTGTGAGAAATCCAGGTTTTTACTGGGGCATGAAGACATGGACCCGGAAATGGCCGCGGGGCGCCACGCCGTTGTTCGTGTAGGTCATGGCGCCGGGGCGTCCGCTGGCTTCGTACACGTTGGACCACGGGCTGAGCGGTTCCGGGGTGTGGTAAATCCGGTAGGTCCGTCCGGTGGCGGCTTCCCATTCGAGGCGCACACCCAAGGTATCCGCGGGGATGCAGTCGTTTACTTCAAACAGGGATAGCGCGTTGGTTGGGTCGGTACCGGCGATGTATTCGGAAAGATTGTCGTATTTGTCCCCGTCGCTGTCGAGCAGGGCGTCTCCCCCGTCCAGCGGATTCAGTGAATACATGGTTTCCCAATAGTCCGGGATGCCGTCGTTGTCGTCATCGTCGTCCTCGCCGTCAAATGTCCCGTCCCCGTCACGATCATAATCGGCGTGCAGCACACAATCCGCATGGGCGATGATCTCGCCGTCATCCGCGCCCAGGCGCAGGGTGAACGCGCCGGCGTTGGTGCATGTGACAAGCGTCAGGGCGCTGGTGACGCCGCCAAAGGCGATATCGCCTGTGCCGGCCATCTGTTGCCACAACAGCGCGAGTGTGTTCGACGGGGCCCCGTCATCTTCCGCAAAGCCGCACAGCGCGTACGAAGCGCCCACCAGGGCCGTGCCGGTGACGACCACGCTGACCTGCGGGCCCAGGTTCACGGGCGGGGGCTGGGCGATAAGATTGATTTCTTCGATGCTGAGCTGTCGCGAGTATAACCGAAGTTCGTCCACGTTTCCTCGCAGCGCGTTGGTGAGCGCGCGATGATTGGCGAGGTAGCCGACGCCGGTGTTGTCCCGCGGGTCGGAGCGTGGGGTGGCGGTTTGTGTGACCTGTTGCCAGACGCCGTTGATATATATTTCAGGCGTCATCCAGCTCCATTCGAAGTTGTAATACACCAGCAGGTGGTTCCATTGTCCGTTCGTGATAGAGTTATCCGGTGTGACCCACGCCCCTTCATCAGTGCTGTAGAGGGCTCGGAAGCGCAGGCGCTGCGAGGTGTCGTGTTCGATGGAGACGGTGGCGGCGGGCATGTCCAGCAGGTAGGATTCGCCGCTGGTCCCGTCGCTGTAGACCCAGGCCGAAATCGTTGCCTGCGTAATGGGCGCGCCGGCGAACTGCGCACAATCGGTGCCGCCAGTAACGGACAGCGCGCCCCTCGCCATGCCCGTCTCGTGCCAGGCGCCCCCGGAAAGCGTCGCATCGCGTCCGCATCCGGAGCGGTCGCGGGCGGTGACGCCGTTGGTTTCGTCAAAGGGCCAGTAGGCGACAAGCGAGTCATGCAGGTTGGCCACCATCACATGGATGGAGGTTTGCGCGACATGCTGGCCATCGTTGGCGCGCAGGGCGATTTCGTACGCGCCGACCTGGGCGAATTGTACGGTGGTGGTCAGTGAACCCGCATCGGCCCAAGTGGGTTGCCCCGGGCCGGAAAGCGCGGTCCATTCGATATCAAGCGTGGCCGGCGGGTCGGGAAGGCCGTCGTCGGTCGCGCTGCCGGCCAGGCGCAGGGTGTCCCCCACGCGAAGCAGCAGGGATGTGGACGCCGGGGTATGTATGGCCACGCCCGGGGCTTCATTGCCGCTGAATGCGATGGACACATTGTCGAAATGGGCGGTGCACATGTTGCCCGCGCCGGCCGCGGCCAGCCCGACATACAGTGTGTTGCTGAGTACGTTGGTGACCGGGTCGCCCAGGGGGGTCCAGGACAAACCGTTGGTTGAGTACGCGGCCTGGAGGTGATCGTTGGTGCGCTCAATGCGGAACCAGGCGTTGCCGTCGCGGTTGGTGCTCAGGAGGGTTGCTATGGTGCCATTGGTGACTCGGCAGGCGTACTGGATGTTGTCCATGCCGTCGAATCCGATGAAGACGCCGCGGGAGGTGGACGTGAGATCCTCACGCAGCATCACCCCGCCCAGCGTGAAGATGTCGGCGCATGTCAGGGCATTGAGTCGCGCCTGTATGGCGCCCTCGCCCGAGATTTCCTGATAGACAAAATGGAAGCGGTCCTCGGTCACGGAGATGGCGCTGTCGGCGGAGAAAAGATAGTAGTTGCCGGAAACCGCGCCTGCCGCGCCGGTTATGGACGGCGCGCCGACATCGGCATTGCTCCACGGCGACGGAACCGATGCGTAGACGGTCAGGGCGGCGGGCGACGAGGTATAGGACAAGCCGTCGCGGTCCATGACCAGCGCGGTGATGGTGTAGAGGCCCGCGTCCAGGGCGACGCTGTTGGAGAAGACCGTGTCCCCGTCGGACGGGTCGCTGCACACCGGCAGGCCGTTGGCGAGGAAGTCGACATAGTCGAGGTTGTCGTCGCCGTCCGGATCGCTTGCGGAGGCCTCGAAGTGGACAAGGACGCCGGTGGCGCACAGCGAGCTGAACGGGGGACTGGACAGCCATACCCACGGCGGATCGGGGGTGGGCCGGACCACAATGCTGACCACCCCGGTGTTGCTGTCGACCTCGTAGTCGTTGACCACAAACTCGATCGTGTCGGTGCCGAAGAAATCCGCATTGGGATAGTAGGTGATGTTGGGCGGCGTGCCGTCGTACCATCCGCCGGTCGGATAGTTGGTTATTGTCCAGACCAGGGTGTCCCCGTCGGCGTCACTGGCGGTGAGGGTAATGGCGAGTCCTTCCGGCGGCCAGATCATGGTGTCGAACTGGTCTTCATCAATGGTTAGTTCCTGGGCGTCGGCCACCGGGGCGTGGTTGTTGGTGTGGCCGAGGACGTGCATGGTGACGGGAATGCTCAGGGCGCGCCCGGCGGAATCGTTGCAGGCCAGCGCCAGCGCCGAGGCATAGGTTCCGGTGACCAGGCCGTCGCTGTCGAGTATGGTGGTCACCGTAAGGTTGTTCGAGCTTGCCAGCGCGCCGCTGGTGACATCGGCGGCCAGCCAGTCCGCGCCGCAACTGTGGACCAGGCGGATGGCGGTTCCGTTGGAGAGCGCCGCCCTGCTCGTGTTATAGACGGCCGAGTACCCCCGTGTTTTGGTGGCGTCCTGGAACCCGACGGTGACACTGGTGGCGTTGCTTACGGTTTTGTATTGGCAGAGCATCTGTCCGTTGCGGCACAGGATCAATTGCACGGTGTTGCTTGCGGTCGGGGCGGAGGAGAGCGGGACGCCTTCAAAAGACAGGATGAACATGTCGTCGTTGCGGACCTCATAATAGGCCCGTCCGCCTTTGAGAAAGTTCAGGTCATCCCAGAAAAAAGCGATAAACGGACTGACCGAAAGGTAGGCATAGGGCAGGAGGCTGTTGTATTTAAGGGCGGTGGTCGGCTCGTCAAAGGATACCCACCCGTCGGCGGAGACATACAGCGTGGTATAGACCTGACCATAAAACGGAAAGGGGAAGCCGATGTCGATGGCACCGCTGAAGGAGTCGTCGTCGGTCATTTCGAGGATGCGCGTTCCGGTGTCGGTGATGTCGTACCACCAGTACTTCGGGCCGATGGGGTCGGAGTCAAAGAGCGCGCCTTCCGTGCTGAAGAGTTCGTAGACCAGTTGTGTCGAGCCCAGGTTGGCCAGCTCAAAGGTGTTGGTCGCGGCGGTGCATTTGGTCACCAGCGCGGTGATGGCCGCGGGCGCGGCTTCGGGGAGGACCGAACCGAGGGAAAAGGCCAGGTTCGTGGCGGGCGGCACGGTCAGTTGCGCGGACCCGCCGACAAAGCCCTCCCGGCGCGTGCGCACCTCATAGGTCCCGTCGCCCAGTATGCAGGCAAAGTTGCCGTCGACCGCGCTGGTACAGCATCCGCTGACCGGTCCGTTGAACTCAATCAGCATTTCCGCGATAGGCGCGCCGTGTATGTCGTGGACGGTTCCCGTGAGCGGGGTGGAGGCATAAACAGTAAATGAAAGGGTCTGCGACCAGGCGTTGGAATCGGCGTCGGCCAGGTCGAAGGTCAGTTCAATCGCCTGGGGCGTGGGACACAGGGGTGACAGTTCCAGTTCCGGGCCGGCGGCGAAAACCTGTGTGCAGCGCGCGGTGACCGTGCCGACCGTCGCCGTGCCTCCGTTGCTGATGTAGGCATATGCGCTGGTTGTAGCGACCGACAGCGTGACGCCGTTCGCCGCCGCAAAACCGTGGTTTTCAATGCTGACCGCGAGGGTGACGCGCTCGGATGGATTCGGCAGGCCGTCGCCATTGCCCGCCGTGTCATCCACGCTGAGTCCGACGCATGCCAGGCTCGGTATATGCCCCGGCATCGGGACCCCCGGATCACCCTGCAGGTTAATGCCGAACATCAGCCAGCGCGTGGAGCCGTTGGCCGAGGCCCCCGTCACCATCCGCGCCTTGTGCTGGGCGAAGGCATCCCCGCTGATCAGGTAGCCATCCCGGAATGCACATTCCCAGTAGGCATTTCCGAAATCCGAACCCTTGCCCCCGTAATAAGAGGAACTGACTCCCCATCCATAGCGGCTGGAACCAATGTAGGCCAGCGCCCCGCCGCCCGGCTGGCGGATGTAGCCTTCGCTCAGGGAATCATGCGTGTCGAACCGCCCGGTGTCGCAGGCGAAAGTGCAGACGATCGGGGTTAGGTTGGTCAGCGCCGCCACCTGGCTGAGCCCGAAGCTCTGGCTTTCCATGGCCCAGTAACTGGCCGCCCCGTGGGTCATGATCCAGGTGTAGGCGTATCCCCCCTCTTCGTTGATGTGCTGCACCATGTTGGTGCCGCTGGCCGGATGCCCGCCCACGTTGGACGGACCGGGGCTGTCCCAGGAGGTCAGGGTGTCGCAGAACACGCGGAATGTGTCGGTCTCAAACCAGGGCCGCACACAGTCACGATAGATGCGGCGGACCCAGATTTCGTCGTCATACGACTTCCCGGTGCGATTGGTGAATTCCGGATGCCCGTCGTAACATAAATCGGACGGATGCGTATTGTCGTAGGAACTCCACAGCCGTTTGCCGCCGAAAAACAGCTTCCGGCCCAGTTGACGGTTGTAGGCGGGCAGGTTGGTTTCGTAGTCGATCAGTTTGGCGACATAATTTGACGCCTGCTGCGCATTATTGATGACGATGCGTCCGACAATCACGTCCGGCAGCATATCCATTTCGGTCGCGTCCTGGTAGGCCTCTCCGTAGACGTGGTCGCCGTCGGCGTCCCAGGTCCCGTCGAGGTCCGAGTAATACAAATCCGTCGGCATGTCGCTGGACGTGTACCCGCTGCACGATACATAGCAGTTCCGGTCCGGCACGATCCCCGAGCTGCCTCCAAGGCTGACATACTCCGTATTGTGGTTTTGCACATAATAGCGAATGCAGTTGCGAATCTCCTCCTGCGGGTCAATGCCGTCAAACAGGGTATTTGTGTAGATCGAGGACGTTGTGATCATCTCCACCGAATAATTTCCGCCCTCCGGGGACGCCCGGTGCGCGCCGAGCGCCGCAAAGGCGTTGGTGCAGGCCTCCGAGGTGATAAGCAGGTACGCCACATCCGGTCCGCGGCCCCCCGTGAAATAGCGGTCCGACTCATAGGCGCGCGCGACATCCGGATTGACTGCGCGTCCCCGGATGAGCCCATCGAACGCGCGGGTCGCCGACGCGGGCTGCGTCGGCATCGCGGAGGACAGCGCGCGCTCATCCATGCGATATTGCACCTTGACGCGCATTTCCTGGTGTAAAACCAGCCGTTTCTCCGCGCCGATATAGCGCAAAGGATGCAGTTGGAGCGCCACAAACGCGTATCCGCGCATGTACTGAACGTCCGACAATAGGCCCTGTTTTTCGGGCCAGGGGAACCGCGAGCCATAAATTTCGCCGTCTGGAGGCACAAAATCCGGTGCCGGAAGGCTCGGAGGGCCCTCTAATTGGGCCGGTGCGATCAAAATGGACTCAAAAATGACTGGATTTTGCTCAAAAATGACAAAATTAGTGACCACAGCGCCTGGTGGAAGCAAAATTTGGTGTGTTTTGACTGGCAAATGGGGCGATCCCGGCGTGGACTCAAGAAATTCGCCCCCATCGAGTACAACCGCCGTAAAACCCCCCTCCGCAAGTAAATGCACCTCATTTTCAGGCGTTTTGAACGTAAAATTCAGCTCCTCGGCACGCAAAAAAGCGCATGCGAAGACAAAAAACACGCATCCGGACACAAATTTCATCATTTTTGACCTCAAAAACACAAATTTACATTAAAAAATAGCATTATTCACGCCAAACTTGAGAAAAATCGACAAAGCTCGAGAAAAGTATTAAGAATTCGGGGTGTTGCATGCCGTTGAACCTTTTCGGATAACGTCTAGCTTCAGAACTCCTTACCTCGACCGTTGGCCGCGGGTGGAGATTATCGTCGATGTTTCAATCATGGCAGTGATATTTCTTGCTGTAATCCAGCGTCAAAGAGATCGTGCGCCTGGAAAATAGAAAAGACACTTCCATTTTCGCGCTTAAAACCGTAAAAATAGCCATTTTTTGGCGTTTTTGAGGGATTTTTGGCGTTTTTGCGCTGCTTCGAGCGTGCGCGGCGTGGCATGTGGCAAGGCCTTCCGCACCGCGTCAAAATCAGTCTTGAACCGACAAAAAAGAAGTGTTAAAAGATGCATATTTAATGTGAGATTATGTTGGCGACACTTAAATACTGGGACTGGTACCCCCCAATTCTGATTTGACAGGTTTGCGAGCGGTGGGTACATTTTACGCAAAGGTTTGCGTTCCGGAAGGCAGGCTATTTTTGTCTTTGATGAAAGGTGCCCGATTGGGTGAAAAATGTGCGTATATTTTGTTTTTTTGCGCTTGGGACCGTGCTGCTTTCGTTTTGGGTGTCGGCCCGGGCCGAAACGAGCGGGTCACGCTTTGATCCCGGGGATTTTGCGCCTGTGGCCGAGATTCTTTCCGGTGAGGCGGTTGTGTTTGATACAACCTCGGTGGAAGTGTCCATTGATGGTGGCGCACCCCTCCAGGGGGTGATGAGTAATATAGGCGGCCGGGCGATCGCGGTTTTCTGCTTTTCGAATGTGAATATGACGGCGTCGGTTACCATCAGCGGTACGAATGCGCTCGCGGTGCTGAGTCGCGGGGACCTGGTTTTGAATGCAACGCTGGATCTTTCTGGCGCCGATGCGGATGTATTGGCTCCGGGCAATGCGGTGTGCGGGGGATTTGCCGGCGGGTGGGGCGGCTGGTCCGGGGGCGATGGCGGGTCGCCGCTGGTTGCCCCGGGCGCGTCGGAAAACGGTCCGGGCTATGGCCAGGCGCCGCTGAACTGGTATGCGGGCGGTGGCGGCGGCGCTTATGGGGCGGGCGGCGGAAAGGGCGCGCCAACCTGGGATGGAGGTCCGGGAGGAACGAATTACGGTACGCAGGAAGTCACGGTGTTGTGGGGCGGCAGCGGGGGGGCGGGGGGCTACAGCACGAACGGTCATGGCGGCGCAGGCGGCGGCGCGTTGGAATTGAATGCGGCGGATGACCTGACGTTGGGGGCGTCGGCGCGCGTGTACGCGGATGGGGGGCATGGCGCTGACGGCGCCGGCGAGGATGCCGGCTATACGGGCGGCGGCGGGAGCGGCGGTTCGGTCCTGCTGGCGGCGGGCATGAATATGGAACTGGCCACAGGGGCGGTGGTTACCGCGAATGGCGGGCGCGGTGGCCATGCGTCGGGCCTGTTTGGTCGCGGCGGCGGCGGTGGCAGTGGCGGGCGAATCGCGGTTTACGCGTTTGAGTTTGCCGACAACGGCTCGCTTTCGGTATCCGGCGGCAGCGGGGGCGCGAGTGTGGATGCGGGCGGTGATGGGGTCGGCGGCGGGTTCGGGGCGGTGTATGTTGAGTCCCTGTATCCCGAGTGGCCCCGGATTCAGAACAACACGGCGGTGGATATCGAGGTGGATGGCGCTTCATTGGTGGCGACATTGACATCCACCGGTTATTCCGCGACTGCTGTGCATGCCTACTGGGGGACGGCGGACCAGGCGACGAATGCCGGACTTTGGGATGGGTACACCAATCTGGGACTGCATGCCGAAGGGGCCGTTATCACCAACCGCCTGACCGGGCTGGCCACCAACCAGCTTTATTATTTCCGGTTCTATGCCACCAATGCGCATGGCGCGACCTGGGGCGCCCCGTCGCGGTCCTTTCGCACGGGTGGCGGGCCGCAGGTCAACAACGGGGATGGCGCGTCGGATGTCGGCATGCATTCCGCGCGTCTCAACGGCGCCCTGGTCAGCGGCAGTGACGCGGTCATCACCATCTATTGGGGCACGAACGACGGCGTGGAAGTTAAAGGCGACTGGCCTGCGTGTATGCCGCTCGGGCCGCAGTCGCCGGGCGCATTTTCTGTGGCGGTCGGCGGGCTTTCTACCGGTCAGGTCTATTATTACCGGTGTTGCGCCTCAAATGATTTTGGCGAGGGCTGGGCGGACGCGTCTGTAGTCTTTACCGCGCGCACAACGACCATCGTCACGCACGACACCGAGCAGCCCGCGCGGTATGAACGACTGGAGATGACCATCGCCAACACCAATGTGTACGGCAATCCTTTTGATCCCGACGAGGTCGATATATGGGGCGATTTTACAGCGCCGGACAGCAGTGAAATGCGCATCAACGCCTTCTGGGACGGGTCCGAGTGGAAACTGCGTTTTGCGGGCGCGCAGACGGGATTGTGGACCTACACGGTCAGCATGGAAGACGCCTCCGGTGTCGAGACATGCGGCGGCGGGTTCACGGTCACAGGCTCGCAGCATGCGGGATGGGTGCGTACATCGTCCAGGGACTGCCACTATCTGGAGCATGACAACGGTACACCATTCTATGGGGTGGGGTTCTGCAAGCCGTGGAATGTTTCCAATGACATGTTCCGCGTGATGCAGTCCAATGGCTGCAATGTCTTTGTTTATTGGCTGGCACCGTGGGATGACAAGGAACTGGTAAGCCTCGAAAGCGGGTACGACCGGTATGACACCACCAATGCCGCGGAAGTGGACCTGATCCTCGATGCCGCGGCCACCAACGGGGTGCATATGATTTTCACCGTCTGGTATCACGGGTACCTGCGGGACGCCTCGCATCCGTGGGGCAACCCGGACTGGCCGTTGAACCCGTTCAAGAATCTGACGACCTGCCCGCAGTTCTTTACGGACACCAATGCGTGGCACTACCAGGAACGACTGTACCGCTACATGATCGCCCGATGGGGCTATTCACAGCATCTGGCCATGTGGCACCTGATTGCGGAAATAGAAGGGTCCAGCGCCGGCGCCAACGCGGACGCGTGGCACCAGAAAGTCTACGAGTATTTTCGTGATAACGATCCGTTCGGACACGTGGCGGGAGGGTCCAGCGCCCATGTCGGCGATTGGCCGGGCGGCTTTAGTGTGATGGATGCGCCGCAGGTGCACAACTATGAGGGGGCGCAGGACGCGGTGGGCATCGCCAGCAACGTGGCCGGCGTCACCCGGCGGCTTTTTGACGACTATACCAAGCCGAATTTCCACGGGGAATTCGGGAAGCGAAGTGCCTATGGCGATGCCGTGCGCACCCTGTACCAGCACAACGGGGTTTGGGCGGCGCTGGCCAACGGCGCAGCGATCACGCCGTTGATGTGGAATGACGGCAACGACTGGGGCGACCAGTCCGCGGACATGTACCGGCAGCTTGCGCATTTCCGCGGGTTTGTGGACCGCATGGATATGCCGGCCCAGGCGTTTGAAGCGGCGGATGTTTCCACCTCTGTCAGTGACGGACTGGCCTGGGGGTTGCAGGGGAACCACGTTTCCATCTGCTGGGTGCAGGACACCTCACCCGGCGCCACGGTCGCCGGCGGAACGGTCACCTTCAGCAACATGGTGCGCGGCGACTACCTGGTGGACGGCTACGACACCTGGAACGGGGCCTGGTATAACACCGTAACCACCCGTGTTGACGCCGGGACGCTCACCGTCAACCTGCCGGATTTCACCAACGATATGGCCGTTCGGGTGGAGGTATTTGATGTCAATTACGCCATCCCTGTGATTGACCATGCCGATGGAGTTTCCGGGATCGCGCCGGGCATGGCCGTTTTGAACGGGACACTCACCTCAACGGGAACCGCGACAACCGCCGTATCCGTATACTGGGGGCCGTCGGATGGCGGCACCTCTCTATACGCCTGGGCGGCCACCAATCATTTCGGGGCCTGCACCTCGAATGTGCCGGTCTCCTATGCCGCGCAGATCACCTCCCTGGCATCCAACCAGGTATACTACTACCGTTATTTTGCCACCAATGAAAACGGGGGATACTGGGCCACGGAATCGGAGCGGTTCATGATTTCCGAGGTGCAGGTTCGCACCACCTGGACCAACGCGCATGAAGACGGCACGCGCGCGGCCACCGTGGTGGTCTATCGCGCTTCGTCCGCGACAAATTTTGAGCTGACGGTCACCTACATGCTGGATGGACAAGCCACCGTCGGCGTGGATTATGTGGCCGTTCCCGCCGGGACGGTGACCCTTGCCGCGGGCCAAACAGAGGCCGCCATTGTGATTACCCCCGTGGACGACCGCGTGGATGAAGGCTGGGAGTCGGTGGAGGTGCGTCTGGTCGGCGATACCTATGTCATCGGGACCTGGAGCAATGCCTGGGTCTATATCGAGGACAATGACACGCCTGTTGAGCTGGGCGCGTGGAACTACCGTATGACCATGGATTTCGAACATTACAGCCGGCCCAACCTGCTCACCAACTTTCCCGTGCTGGTCATGTTCGATTCCAATCGGGTCGACTACAGCCAGTTCCTGCCGGGCGGCGCCGACCTGCGGTTTACCGACCGCTATGGCATCGAAGTGGACTATGAAATCGAGACTTGGAACAGCGGGACCAACGGCGCTTCGTGGATATGGGTGGAACTGCCGGTGCTTTCCAGCAACACGCTCCTGTACGCCTTCTGGGGCAATCCGGGAGCCGCCCAGCCGCCCTATACCACCAACGGCGCCGCCTGGAATGTGGGCTATGCGGGGGTCTGGCACCTGGCGGAAGGGCAGGTGGGCATCGGCGCCGCCGATGTCTATCGCGATGCCACCGCGCATGGCAACCATGGCGACGACTGGGTGGCATCCACCGGGAAAGCCGGCCGGGTGGGGCGAGGGCAACGCTTTGCCGGCAACCCGGAATACATCGATTGCGGAAACAACGCCGCGCTCAAGGCGACCAATGTCCTCTCCATGGAAGCCTGGGTAAACGTGGATGACGTTCTCACCGGATGGACCAACATGCAGGTCCTTTCAAAGAAGAGCCACTGGACCAATGCCGCGGGCTACGAGCTGGAACTTAATACCGGCCAGGACGCCATCACCGTACTGGGCGGCTCGACCAACTATTCACGCGCCCCCATGACCTGGGATACCGGCACATGGCATCACATCGTTGCCGTCATCGACGACACCATCTGCCAAATCTATGTCGATGGCGTGGCTGTGACCATGCAGGCGCATACCATCGGGACGCTGGCCTCCGATGAAACCGCGCTGGCCCTGGGGCGGCGTCCGGGCGACACGAATTACCCCAGTTTCATGCGCGGCGGTCTGGATGAAGTCCGGGTGTCCACCGTGCTGCGGGAACCGGCCTGGGTCTGGGCCACCTACCAGGCGCAGGCCTCCAACGACACCTTTGTTACCTACCGCGGCACCGTGGCCTTTGACAGCGACCTGGACCAGTTGTCCGATGCATGGGAATCCAACTGGTTCGGCAACATCACCACCACCGATGGCGGTGCGGGCGAGGACCAGGACGGCGACGGGTTCATTGACCTGCATGAATACCTGGCCGGCACGGACCCCACCGATAACCAGTCATTCCTGGGCATTCACGACACCGTGTATGACGGCGGCGATGAATTCATCCTGCGCTGGTCCAGCGCCACCAACCGGCGGTATGAAATAGAGTTCACGGCCGATCTTACAGGCCCCTTCACAAACCTGGCGACTGACATATATTCCACCCCGCCCCAGAATATCTATACTGACACCGTGCCGCCCGGCGCCGGTCGCAAGATGTACCGCATTCATCTCATGCCATAGCCCGCGCGTTCACGATCGTGAATGATTCTGCTAGTTTCAAGCTAACCAACGAGTGTTGAAATGCGTTATATAGAAAGACGACCGCTTTTTCGAGCACGCCTTGGCCATGTTCGTGCGACCCTCCGGGGCGCCATATGTTTTTACATTCCCCCTATCCCGTAGGGATAACCGATAATAGGCAGGCCTTTCAAGGCCTGTATCTC
>RZZM01000135.1 GCA_009929845.1 Spartobacteria bacterium | reverse complement strand
ATATTGAATTCGTCCAGGCTAACATTTAGCGATTTATCCATAGTTTATTTTTGCGTGACATATACAGAAGGCTACTACAATCACGGGAGACAACGTAAAAATTAATTATGGATAAAATGATGTTGGACGCAGCCGACGGGTGTCTTCTTGATCTTCGCACCGCAGCGGGGGCAACCCGCGGAACCGTGACCTTCCCCATGCAACTCCTATCGAATGGGGTTGTACGAATAGGCAGGCCTTTCAAGGCCTGTATCTCATGGCCACCCCAATAGTTTAAATGATGTAGTGATGACCGATCTGAGGGCAGGACAGGCCCGCCCTCCTGCTGATCCCGCTATGATCCCGCAACCTTGTGGGTATTCAAACGCATGTGCAGGCGGACCAGGCGGGCTTCGGCATAGCTGACCTTGCCGTCGGCATCCGCGACCACCGGGGCGAGGGCCTCCATCCCATGTTTGGCAAAGAGTTCTTCAATGTAGGCGCGTTTCAACGGTTCAATGTAGCGCTCGGTTTCGAGGACAACCTCCCGGCCGTCTTCGATCAGCCGTTCCATGTGACCGACAATGGTATTCACGGCCAACTCCCGCCGCGCGGCTACCTGGTCTATGTCCAACCCCTGGCTCAATAATTGCCGCGTGGCCTCATAGGTCGAACTTTTGAGGACACGTTTCCTGCGCGGCGCTTCCTGCGCAAACAAATCACCGGAGGGCGGGTGTGCCGGGGTGACCTCCGGATGGCTTTTCCTGAAGTGCCGGATGCACGCCTGGAAGTCAGCGCCGTAACGCTCGTTCTTCACCCTGCCCACGCCGGAGATGGCGAGCATCTGTTCGTCGGTCGCTGGCAGTTGAATCGCCATCTGGTGGATCGTGCGGTCGGAAAAGACCACATACGGCGGCACGCTGGACTCGTCGGCGATCCGCTTCCGAAGCCCGCGCAGCTCGTTCATCAGCTCCGGATTGGCGTTGCCGTCCACTGTGCGGCGCCGGCGCCCGGCGCGTGTTTCTTTCTGGCGCAACACGAAGAACGCCAGGCCGCGGTGCAACACGTCCTCCCCCTTGGCGCACAGCTTGAGCACCGGATATCTGTCGGCGGTCCGCTCAATCATGTCCTGCGCCAGCAGGTTGTCGATCAGGAAACGCCAGTAGCGTTTGTCCCGGTGTTTTCCCACGCCATACGTCTTGATCTGGTCGTGGCCCATTTTCCGGATACGCTCGGTATTCGCGCCGGTGACCACATCGACGATATGGCCGATACCGTAGGTTTGGCCGGTTCGTTTGATCGCGGACATGACCATCTGCGCCTCGCGGGTGGCATCCTCCCGGTCGGTCTCATCGACGCAGACATCACACGTCCCGCAGTTCTCCTGTCCGTAGGTCTCGCCGAAATACCCCAGCAACTGCTTCCGGCGGCAGACATTCAGGGAGGCATAGCCTTCCATGTCACGCAGGCAGTTCACGGCGTGTTGGTGTTCTTCCTCGTCCTGTATCTGATCGATAAAATAGCGCATCTTCGGGATATCGCCGCGGCTGAACAGCAACAGGCAGGTGGCCGGTTCGCCATCCCGGCCGGCGCGGCCGGTTTCCTGGTAATAGCTTTCGATATTTTTCGGCAGGTCGCCGTGTATCACATAACGCACATTGGATTTATCGATGCCCATGCCAAAGGCGATGGTCGCCACGATGACATCCACTTCATCCCGGTTGAACGCCTCCTGGTTGGTTGCGCGTTCTTCCGGGGACAGGCCCGCATGATACGGCAGGGCCCGGATGCCCTCTTCGGCCAGCAGCGCCGCGGTATCTTCCACGCTCTTGCGGGTGGTGCGGTAGACAATGCCCGCCTCCCCCGGATGCTGGGCGACAAACGCCAGGATTTGTCCCTCCGGGTCATCCTTGGGCAGAACCCGGTAAAACAGGTTCGCGCGGTTGAACGACGCCCGGACCCTATGCGGCGAACGCAGGCGCAGGCGCTCGATAATATCCTGTTGCACCCGCCAGGTCGCCGTGGCCGTAAATGCCGCCACGGGGAGCGACGGGAAGCGAGTGATAATTTCTGACAGCGCCAGGTAATCCGGCCGGAAATCGTGACCCCACTCGGAGACGCAGTGCGCCTCGTCAATCGCGACAAACGACAGCTTCACCCGCCCCAGCATCGCGAGGAAATGCTCCATCGCAAACCGCTCCGGCGACACATAGATCAGGTCGATTTGATTCGCCTCGAGTTCGCGCATTACGCGAGCCTGTTCGCTGCCCGACATGGAACTGTTCAGGTATGCGGCCCGGAGCCCGATGGCGCGGGCGGCGTCAACCTGGTCCTTCATCAACGAGATCAACGGGCTGACCACCATGCATGTGCCCGGCATGATATGCGCCGGAAGCTGATAGCAAAGCGACTTGCCGCCCCCCGTGGGCATGACCACAAAAGCGTCCTGCCGGTTGAGAATGGCCTCTACAATCTCCCGCTGGTTCGGACGAAACGTATCATATCCAAACAGCTCCTTTAACACCTGCGGTACATGATTATTCATGCTCGCCTCCTTCTTCTTCCCGTCCATCGTTTTCCTCGGGCGCCTTTCCGTACTCCGCCCTGGATTCCGCCACCTTGCGCAGCGGTTCCGGATGCCCACCCCCCGGAATGACGTATAACCCCCGCGAAGCGGATTGGCCCAGCACGCCCTCCAGGTCGAACTCGACATCACGCGGCCCGGCCTCCTTCCCGGCGATGGCATTCATCAGGCTTTTTTCCCGCTCCTGGTACGCGCGGCGCGGATCGTCCAGGCGCACGATCGGCAGGCCGATGCGCTCCTCGATCGCGCTGTCGACCACAATCCCCTTGCGCAGGTACTGCCGGACCGCGGCGATATCCGCATGTTCCTGTTCGGACAGGGTATCCACCAGCCAGGAGTGTGCGAGGCGTTCGCCGGAGATGGCGCGCACATTCCACAGGCTCACCGTCCGCAACGAAAGTTCCCGCCCATCCCGCAACAACAGCTCGCCGGGTACCGCCGGCGTCGAATAGGCGCTGAACGGCGCAATTTCCCATTCCCCGGCCTCCCGCTTTTCGACCAATACCGCGACATATACCGGACGCGCATCCTCGCCCGTCAGGATGCGTGAGAGCAGGCGAACCTGCCCGCACCCGATCCCCTTGTCATGCCCATCCATGACGCCCGGGGCATCGCCGGCCGCGCCGGAGACCTCCAGTTCACCCCCTTCACGGTCCAATGCTCCGTCCAGCTCATACTCCGTAAGCCACTCGACCAGGTACAGCCATCGTTTCTGTTCGTTTTCCGTTCTTTCATCCACGTTTTTCATTTGTCACCCATCACTTCCTGTTAAAGGTTCACTCTTCGGGCATTTCACAGTCCAATGCCTTCACGTACTTTAAGAACGGTTTATTGAGTTTCTCCGTTTTTATTTTCAAAAAAATTTTCCGCGCGATGATTTTGACCACCGGGGCGAGCCATTCCCGGGCGGAAATGGCGTCTTCATGGAACAAATCCATCATGGTTTGCGCAAAAAGCTCCTCCAGGGAATTCCAGGCCTTGTACATCTGGCTCCGCTTGCTTTGGGCCGCCAGCAGCACCGTCGGATGTTCCAGCGAGATGTGGGCGCGTCCGGAGCGGGTTCCCTCAATATATTTGACCAGCAGGGCCACTTGCTGGCGCCTGGACATCCGCTCAAGGACCGCATCAGCCAGTTTTTCAACGTCCGGGCGTTCAAAACCCTCAAAAATTGGCCCGGGAGACGACTTTTTCATCAACATTTGGGCGCGTTCCCACGTCTGCGTGCCCCCGTATTGTGCATTTTCGAGCATTTCATCGATGGAAACGACCCCAAAACGCCTGTTTTCGTCCTCTTGCCACACCAAACCCGCGCAATAATCCCTCACGGTGGCCTTCATGAGGCATTTCAGGCCCCTTTTTATCGAATTCGCGCGTTTTTTTTGGTCAAAAAAGTCCCCCGAATACTCAAAAAGCCATTTTTTATAGCTTTTTCCGTTCCGGTGCGTGCCGGTGGTCATCCGAAACTCCAAAAGATGCCAACAAACGCTCATTTTTCCCGTTTTTTCCCGATTTTTGCCTACAAGGTCCGGATTTTCGACCGAAAACGCGCCACCCTTAATGAAATCCGAAAAAAACAATTTTGCCGTCTCCGAAAGCATTGTTGCTGTCTCCGGACAGCATTTTTCGATGCTGCAGGCCTCAAACCACTCATCCAGACATTCTAATGACAAATAACCCATTTCAATCACCCATTTTTGCGATTTTTTCGTGAAAAAGTCCCATTTTTGGTTAAAAAACATCATTTCTAACGGATATTTACGCAAAAATATAGAAAAAAGACATAAGAAGTTGTGCCATTCGTGCGATGTGCGATCACTTTTTCTCGCGCTTCCTGGTGAAATTTACGAGCGGGATGAGCGGGTGCCCATGTTTTACGATACACATAAATAGCACGAGCTAAAGAAGGCCTTTACACTCCTGCATATTCTGCATATATTGTGCCTCCATCTGTATGAGCGAATGATTGATTTTTAAACGTATGTTGGCATTTGGCCCTGATAAGGAGATTCCCATGAAATTGTTGACGATACTTTCTGCCGCCCTGTTTGCCCTTACCATTTCATTTGTATCCGCGGGGGAAATCCTGGTTGATTTCGATTTTGCGGATGGCCAGGTTTCCTTTCGACAGGATGGGCCGTATGACATTGTTGAATTGCAGGACGGCATCCTTCCTGAAACCGCGCCGGGCACGCCCTGGCTGCCGGCCCGGTTTGTGAATATCCTCCTGCCTCCCGGGTCCACGTTTGTCGGTGTGGAGGCCACAGGGGATAGCCACCTGCTCAAGGGCAACGTTACGGTGTTTCCTGCCCAGCCGCCGCAAAGCCCCAGTCTTCCCCAACCACCGTTTGTCATGCCCCTTCCCGCCGCCTATGCGTCCGGGGACATGATGCCGGCGGCCCTGGCGGTTCCTACCGGAACGCACCGGATGCGCGGACGGACCTTTGTCAGTGTCCGGCTCAATGCCGTTCAATACCTGCCGGCCCGAAAAGAGGTGTTCCTCAACCAGCGCATCCAACTGCGTGTCGAATACACGGACGACCCCAAACGCCGCGCGGCAACCAGTCCGGCCGACAGCGCCCTGTTTGACGACATGGTAAACACCCTGGTTGTGAATCCCTCGCCGCCCGCCCGGCAGGCCGACTATGGCACCAACACCATCACCTATGTCGTTGTCACAACACGCGCCCTGACCAATGCCTTCCAGGAAGTGGCCGACCACCGCACCACCCTTTTCGGGGCGGGCCGCACCGCCGTGGCGGACCTGGAATCCATTGTGGCGCAAACTCCCGGCGTCGATGACCCGGACCGCTTGCGCAATTACATCAGGAACCTGGTGGCCAGCAACAATACCGAATACATTGTGCTGGGAGGCGATGACACGGTTGTCCCCGTGCGCGTATGCCGCGTTTCCATCGAGGACGAAGTAGAACCCAACATGCCCACCGACCTCTACTATGCGGGCCTTGACGGCACCTGGGACGCCAACGGGGACGGCATCTACGGCGAACCCGATGATGATGTGGATATGGCGCCCGATGTCATCGTCAGTCGCGTTCCCGTGCGCACCGTCGCCCAGGCGGAGGCCTATATCCATAAGCTGATCACCTACGAGACGCTGACCGAAGACCCCCTGGCCGGGAAATTATTCGTGACCGGCACCAAGGCCTGGAACAAGTGGACCGGTGACATGCGGGGGGATGACGAGGTCTATGACGGCTACGCGCAGTTTCGCGCGCATCAACCCGTGAGCGATGTCGAGCAGTGGAGCCGACGTTTGCAGCGCGACAGTATCTACGCGAACTGGCCGGCCAGGCAGCTTGATGTCTTTTTTGACACCCTTACCAGTTGGGACCAGGTCCAGGCCGGTGACTACGAACAAACGACCGCGAACATGGTCGAGAAATACAATCACGGCTACGATCATCACTGGTATTTTACGCACGGGGGCCAGACGTCATACGCCCTTGATCATCACCAGCCTTTTGCCGTCACAAACGCGTTTGCCCTCACCAACGTGGTCCGTTTCATTGCCACCGCGGCCTGCCTGACCGGACATTTTGACGGGTCGCCTGATCCGTGTTTGAGCGAAGCCTTCCTGCGCAATCCCGACGGCGGCGCGCTCATCTACAACGGCTGTTCGCGTTATGGCCTGGGTGAAGCTTTCAGTCTCCGGGGCGGACCTTCAGGGGAATACGCCTACCAGTATTATCTTCACCTGTTTGATGACCCGGGCAGCAATTTCTTCGGTACGGCCTTTGCCCTTTCAAAGGCCGCGCTGATCGGGTTGTGCAGTGACAACGGCATGTACCGCTGGCTTCAGTTCGGCCTGAACCTGCAGGGGGATACGGCCATCCCCGTCACGCCAAGCCCGTTCCCCATGGCCCCCGTCCTTGAATCCGCGGTGATGGTTACCAATCCACTGGGTATTCGCCTGGATTGGGCCGACATGGCGGATGATGAAAACGGGTTCGAGATCCAGCGCCGGGATGCAACCGGCCAGTGGTCGCCACTCGCCGGTACCTCCGTGAACGTAACCAACTACACCGATAACACCGTTCTCAACAACCAATTCTACACCTATCGGGTCCGCGCCACCAACGCGGCGGGACATTCACTCTGGTCCAATGAGGGCGGGCTCATCGCCGGCATCCTGGCGGCCGACGGCTGGGATCCGGGCGACAATTCCGTCGCCGGCGCCACCCCCCTGCCGCTGCCCGCGGCCGACGGCCAGACCAATGGTCCGCATACCTTGTCCATACATGACACCAATGACTGGTTCCGCATCGATATGCAGGCCGGCTACGCCTATTGGTTCTCGACCTACAGCGCCCAGGCCGCGGGCGGGCTCTATGCCCAGCTCTACGCGGACGCCGACCTGCAGGTGCTGCTGGCCGCGGATGGCGATATGTTCGGCGGTGAACAGTTCTCCATCTATTACGCCGCGACCAATACAGGACCCTGCTACCTGCGCATACGCCCCAACGGCGATTTGGACAGCGCGCATTACAACCTGTTTTATCGCGAGGCCATTAATCAAAGCAGCGCGGAAAGTCTCGGGGAAGCCCTGAACGCAACCTCCCTTGTGTGGTCAACCAGCGTGGAAAGCGGCGACCCCTGGTTCGCCCAGACCAATGTAAGCCATGACAGCGAAAGCGCCGCGCAGAGCGGCCCGGTCTATTACAACGAAACCTCCTGGATCGAAACAACCTTCCACGGCATCGGCTCCATCGGATGGTGGTGGAAAACTTCCTCCCAGACCAATCGCGATTTTATTTCCGTCCGTCTTAACGGACTCCAGATCGAAACGCTTTCGGGGGAAACGGATTGGACCCATGCCAGCATTGACACCGAGTTCAGCACGAATGTCATCCGTTGGGAATTCACACGCTCAGCGACGGGCAGCGAAGGGGATAATGCCGCCTGGCTGGACCGCGTTACGGTTGCTCTGGTTGAGGACGGCCCCTGGGTGGTGTTGGGCGAAGAGACCCGGGGGACATGCGCAACCGCCGGACAGATCAACTGGTACCGTATCGAGGCCCCATCCGGGTTAAGCTATATGTTTATACCCATCGACGGCGGGGATGACCTTGAATACACCATCTTTGATGGGCAATACAATGAATTAGACTCCAGCGACGGAAGTGAACCCATGAAGTGGTCCTGCCGGGAAACAGCCACCAACTACCTCAAGGTGGCCGCCCTCACGGACACCGCGCCGGTAGACGGCGAATATGCGTTCCTGATCCGCAAAGGACAACTCACCCCGAATGATTTCGACGGGGATGACAGAACCGATTTGGCGGTGTTCAATCCAACGGATGGGATGTGGTATATTCACCTGAGTGAAAGCGGCGAAGCCGCGACCCTGCAGTGGGGCTGGGCGCACTTCGTGCCGGTGACCGGCAATTACGATGGCGAGGAGGGGTGCAATATAGGGGTCTATGGCCTGTTAAGCGGCGACTGGTATCTCTACATCGATGACGGCGAAATGATATACACCAACTGGGGATGGGGTTCGGCCATTCCGGTGCAGGCCGACTATGACGGCGACGGCAAAACAGATATCGCGGTCTACTGGCCGGAAACCGGCGCGTGGTATATAAACCAGAGCAGCGACGGCCGCCTGCGCATGGAACAATGGGGCTGGTCCGAGGCGAAGCCGGTCCCCGCCGATTATGACGGGGACGGGTGTGTCGACCCGGCCGTTTATCATTCAGAAAGAGGCGATTGGTTCATCCAGGAAAGCGCCGGACAGGCGCGCATGGTCAATTGGGGCTGGGAGGCGGTCGTGCCCGTTCCCGCGGATTATGATGGCGACAGCTTAACCGATGTGGCCGTCTACTGGCCGGACGAAGGGATGTGGTTCCTGTTGATTGATGGCGAAACCCACACCATTCAATTCGGATGGGACGACCCCATACCCCTGCCGGCGGATTATACCGGCGATTGGTGCGCGGACCTCGCCCTCTACCACCGGGAAACCGGCATGTGGTATGTCCTCGACAGCGAAACCGGCGCCACCTATACCCATAACTGGGGCTGGGAGGACACCTTTAATGTCTTTCCCCAATACTGGATGCTCCTTCTGCTGTGGTGAATGGAGGGGCAGAGAAGGTGAAATTGGCCATTTTCGGCTAGTATTGTCGATTGAGGGGCTTGGCGGATTTTTGTCAGTCAAGTTTTTGCCGGAGCATTTCGGCGGCCATCTGCGGGTTGGCTTTTCCGCGGCTGAAACGCATAACCTGGCCGACCAGGTGCTGCAGGGCGACGCTTTTACCGGCTTTGTAGTCGGCGATGGAGCGCGGGTTTTCGGCCAGGGCCTGGTCAACAAATTGTTCGATGGCGCCGGTATCGCTGACCTGGGTGAGGCCTTTGGCTTTGACGATGTCGCGCGGGTTGCCGCCTTCGTTGACCAGTACGGAAAAAACGTCTTTGGCGCTGTTGCTGTTAATCGTTTTCGCGTCCAGCAGTTCGACCAGTTCGGCCAGGGCCCGCGGGGTGACCTTTATCGCGTCGATTTCCCATTCGTTTTCGGAGAGTACGCGCAGGACCTCGGTCATAATCCAGTTGGACACGGCCTTGGGGTTTTTGGAGAGCCGCGCGGCTTCTTCATAATAGTCCGCGATCAACTTGTCGGCCACAAGCACCCCGGCATCGTATTCGGGAATTCCGTATTCGTTTTGAATGCGCTCCCGGCGCGCGGCGGGACGTTCCGGCAGCCCGGTTTTCCACTGTTCGATCTGCTCGGCGGACAGCAGGACGGGCATCAGGTCCGGTTCCGGAAAATACCGGTAGTCGTGCGCATATTCCTTGGAGCGCATGGCGATCGTAACCCCCGCAATATCATCCCAGCGGCGTGTTTCCTGCTGTATGGCGCCGCCTTTTTCGAGTACGGAAATCTGCCGTTTGATTTCCGCCTTCAGCGCCCGATGCACCCCCTTGAAGGTGTTCATGTTCTTCAGTTCGGTTTTGGTGCCCAGTTCCTGTTGTCCCTCGGGGCGCACACTGCAGTTCACATCGCAGCGGATGTTGCCTTCCTCCAGGTTGCAATGGCTGACGCCACCGTACATGAGTATCTGTTTGAGCGCCTGCAAATAGGCGAAGGCCTCGTCCTCCGATTCCATGCAGGGTTCAGTGACAATTTCCATCAGGGGGGTTCCCGCGCGATTAAAATCCACCACGCTCGAATTTTCGTGATGCGTGCTTTTCCCCACGTCCTCTTCCAGGTGGATGCGGGTGATGTCCACACGCTTCTTTTGCCCGTCCACCACCACGTCCACATAGCCCCCGACACATAATGGCTTGTCGTACTGCGATATCTGGTAATTCTTCGGCATGTCCGGGTAGAAATAGCTTTTGCGGTCAAACTTGCTGTACGCGGGGATTTGCGAATCAATCATCAGGCCGGTCATCACCGTCAGACGAATGGCCTCTTCGTTGAGCGCGGGCAGGGCGCCCGGATAGCCAAGGCAGACCGGACAGACATTGGTGTTCGGGGGATCGGCATACTGGTTGGCGCACCCGCAGAATATCTTCGAACGGGTTTTCAACTGAACGTGTGTTTCGAGTCCGATGGTTACTTTATAGTTCATGATACAAAATCCATTTATCGGTCGTTAAGCATAGCCGGTTTTTCTTTATGCCAGGGGGTGGCCTGTTCGTAGGCGTGCCCCACGCGCAAAATATTTTCTTCGCGGAAGGCCGGTCCGAGCACCTGCAGTCCGACAGGCAGTTTATCGGCGGTAAATCCACAGGGCAGCGACAACCCGCAGATGCCGGCGAGGTTGGCGGTGACCGTGAAGATATCGCTCAGGTACATCTGGAGGGGATCATCCGTGCGGGACCCGATGCGGAACGCGGCGGTGGGCGCGACCGGCGTCAGGAGGGCATCGCAGCGCTCGAAGGCGGCGTCGAAATCCTGCTTGATCAGCGTGCGCACCTTCTGAGCGCGCAGATAATAGGCGTCGTAATATCCGCTGCTGAGCACATAGGTGCCCAGGATGATGCGACGTTTTACCTCCGGGCCGAATCCCGCCGCGCGGGTATTGCCGTACATATCGATGGGGTCGCTTCCATCGACCCGCGCGCCGTAGCGTACGCCGTCGAAGCGCGCCAGGTTGGCCGAGGCCTCGGCGGTCGCGATCACGTAGTACGTCGCGATGGCGTGCGGCGTATGCGGCAGGCTGACCTCCACGATTTCAGCGCCCAGCCCGCGACAGGTTTCCACCGCCGCGCGCACCGCCTGTTCGATATCCGGGTCAATGCCTTCAACAAAATATTCGCGGGGCAGACCGAGTTTTACGCCATGAAGGTCCCCGGTGAGCGCGGCTTCGTAGTCCGGCACATCCACGGCGGCGGACGTGGCGTCCATGGGATCGGGCCCCGCCATCGCCTTAAGCAGGATTGCCGCGTCGCGCACGGTGCGGGTAAGGGGGCCGATCTGATCAAGGGACGAGGCATAGGCCGTGAGGCCATAGCGGGAAACACGTCCATACGTGGGTTTCAGTCCCGTACAACCACAGTAGGCGGCGGGTTGCCGGATGGAGCCGCCGGTATCCGTGCCGATGGAAGCCAGGGCCGCGCGTCCGGCCACCGCCGCGGCGGAGCCGCCGCTTGAGCCGCCGGGCACATAGTCGAGGTTCCACGGATTACGCGTGACCTTGAACGCCGAATTTTCGGTACTCGAGCCCATTGCAAACTCGTCCATATTGGCTCGTCCGAGGAATACCGCGCCCGCCGAGCGCAATTTTGCGATGGCGGTGGCGTCGTAGGGCGAGGTGTAGCCCTCGAGAATCCTCGAGCCGCAGGTACAGGGTTGGCCCTCCACATTGAGGACCTCCTTGATGGCCAGGGGAACCCCCAGCAGCGGGCCTTTTTCGCCATTGGCCCGTCGGACATCCGCCGCGCGCGCCTGCGCCAGCGCCGCATCGGTATCGACCGTCAGGTAGGCGTTCAGTTTCGGATCGACCTGTCCGATGACATCAATCATATGGCGGGTCACCTCTTCCGAGGAACAGGCGCCCTCATCGAGCATCTCGCCAAGTTCTTTAACTGTTACATCTTGAAAAGCTGTCATTGTTCACCTGTTATTCGACAATTTTAGGCACCAGGAACTGGTCATCCCGTTGCGCGGGGGCGTTGTCCATTACGCGTTCATGCGGGAGAGACGGGGCGCCTTCATCCGCGCGGAAGACGTTATTGACCGGTCGCGGATGGGCCATGGGAGGGACCTCCCGCACATCCAGTTCCTGCAATTCCTTCACATAATCCAGGATTTGCTCCAACTGCGACTGATACAAAACGGTTTCTTCAGGGGTCAGCTTCAAACGGGCCAGGTGCGCGACATACGACACATCAATATGCTCGGTCGATTCCGTATATTTTGCCATACCACTTATCCTTCTTCATACGCTCATTCTGACAAGGGCACGAATCATTGATCCGCGCAATTTTTAAAAGGGCGACACTATCAGTTGCCTTCCGGGATGTGAAGCCGGAAATGATATTTTCAATTTCACCAAAATGGATCTCCACAGATTTCACAGATTTGCACAGATTTTTGCATGGAGGCGAGAGTCCTATCAAGCCAGCATATCTTCTCAAAAACAATCGCCGACATTTCCGTCCTGCTTTTTCTCTTCTTCTCTGCGTCTCCGCGCCTCTGCGTTAAAAAAAATGAACGCAGAGACGCAGGGACGCGGGGCTGCGGCATGATTTCGCTTGTTCTGCAAGTCTTGACGGAGCAGAAAGCACTTTGCGGATCATTTACGCGCGTTTTCGAGGCGTTCAGGGCATCTTCTCAATAACCCATTTTGTTAGCCACGGATGAACGCAGATGAACGCGGATAAAAACATACCAAACGGCCTTTATGAGCCGGAAAATGACCAAAAA
>RZZM01000529.1 GCA_009929845.1 Spartobacteria bacterium | reverse complement strand
CGAATAGCTTGATTCATACAAAGGCTCTGCAGAATTAAACCACCCGCTTCGCTGGAGGCCACGGAGGTCACGGAGATATTAGAAACAATTTTTAATAAATCATGAGCAAACACAAATCTTCTATCTCCGTGCACTCCGTGTACTCCAGCGAAGCGGGTGTTGAAGTCTGCCGTTTTGCAGCGGGCCGACCGGGAGAGGCTGCGGCAGGCCGGCTATCTCAAAGATATTGTTAAGGGCTGGTAATTTCTGGTTCGGCCCGGCATCGACGCCGGCGAGAGCACAGCATGGTATGCCTCCTTCTGGAGTTTTCTGGCAACGTATCTGACGGAACGGTTTGGTGACGATTATTGCCTGAACCGCGATGGATGAGCTGATCCGCGATCGCTCGGCGATGAGCCTGGAGGCCGCCATCCGCGCCCAGCTCGAAAAGCTGATCATTTTGAACCGGACGCGCACCGACTATATCGAAAAGTTCGAGGAGCTGATCGAGATCTACACCTGAAAATCGACCACTTTGACGGTGAAGAGTTGCTGAAAACGCTGCAAAATGATAAAAAATCCAAAAAAATGCACAAAATTTAACAAAAAATCACAAATAAATCAAAAATTATCGTAATTTATTAAAATATTAGTAAAAATTTGTATACAAAAATAATAATTAGAGCTATGTTGATGATTATTCAGTCAAAAAAACGGAGAAAGCCATGAAAAAAGACTACAGTACCGGCGGAGAAGCGATCATACGTTGTTTGGAGCGGCAGGGTGTCGAGTTCATATTCGGGCACTCGGGGGCGTCGATGATCCCGATCCTGGATGCGGTGATTACGACGGATACGGCCATCAAAATGGTACTGGTGCGTCATGAGCAGGGGGCGACCCATATGGCCGATGGCTATGCGCGGGTGACGGGCAGGCCGGGCGTGGTCATGGTGACGAGTGGTCCGGGGGCGGCCAATACCATGACGGGCATCATGAATGCGCATATGGACAGCGTTCCCATGATCATTCTGACAGGACAGCAGGTGAGTTCAATGCTCGGTAAGGATGCCTTTCAGGAGGCGGATATGTTCGGCATGACGGTTCCATGCGTGAAACACAGCTATTTGGTCAAGGAAACCAACGATATCCCCCGCGTCATGCAGGAGGCGTTTTATATCTGTAATACCGGACGCCCAGGCCCGGTGCTTATCGATTTGCCCCGGGATGTGACGGCGGGACCCTGCACCGTGGACCTGCATGCGGAAATGGACCTGCCCGGCTACCATCCGGACCGACCAGTCGACCGGGAACAGGTGCAGTTGATGGCCGAGGCGCTCAACCGCTCGGAACGTCCCGTCCTGCTGGTGGGGCACGGCGCGGCAATCTCCGGGGCGTCCGCGGAGGTCCGGCAACTGGCGGAGACGCTGGGCGCGCCGGTGACCATGACCCTGCTGGGCAAGGGAACCTTTCCGGAATCACATGCGCTCTCGCTGGGTATGCTCGGCATGCATGGCACGCCCTATGCCAACAAGGCCATCTGCGAGGCGGACCTGATCATGTCTATCGGCAGCCGTTTTGATGACCGGATTCTGGGGCAGGCGTCCATGTTCGGACGCAACGCGACGATCCTGCATATCGATATCGACCCGGCGGAGATCGGAAAGATCATCCGCCCCCATGTGGCTTGCCTCGGCGATGCCAAAGAAACCCTCGAAGAACTGTTGAAGCACATCGCCCCCCTCAAAACGCAAAAATGGCTCGCACACCTCGAAAAATACAAAAAACAGTTCCCCCTCCGCTACAAAAAGCAGGGCGGACTGAAGGCGCAGCATATCATCGACGAACTGTACCGGATGACCGGCGGCAAGGCGGTGGTCGCCACGGATGTGGGCCAACACCAGATGTGGGCGGCCCAATACTATAAGGTCGATGACGCGCACAACTGGATATCCTCCGGCGGCGCCGGAACCATGGGATTCGGACTCCCCGCCGCCATCGGCGGACAGTTCGGACGTCCCGACGCGACCGTCGTGTGCATCGCGGGCGACGGCGGCTTCCAGATGACCAACCAGGAGCTGACGACCGCCGTGCTCCACAAACTGCCCCTGAAGATCATTGTGTTGGACAACCATTACCTCGGTATGGTCCGTCAATGGCAGGAATTGTTCTATGACGACCGGAAAAGCAACGTGGTGCTGGATGCCAACCCCGACTTTGCCCGCCTCGCCGAGGTCTACGGCGTCAAAGGCTTCACCCTCAAGCGCCCCGCCGACGTGCGCAAGGTCCTCCAACGCGCCCTCGACTATTCCGACGGCCCCTGCCTCATCCACGCCGAAATCGAACAAACCGCCAATGTCTTCCCCATGATCCCCGCCGGCCAACCCCTCGAAGGCATGATCCTCGAAGCCCCGAATGCAGGTGGTAGGTGATTAGCCGGTTAGCGGTTTAGGTGGAAGGTGGTTAGCCGGTTAGGTGGTAGGTGGTTAGCGGTTTAGGTGGTAGGAGTTTAGCCGGTTAGGTGGTAGGTGGTTAGGTGGTAGGTGGTAGGTGGTTAGGCGGTCCCGATTACATCCACGTCGCGTAGCGACAGAACGATAATAGCCGTGGCGCTTTAGCCCACGGATGATAGATACCGCATCAGCATATGGCGTCGCGTAGCGACCGCATGACC
>RZZM01000528.1 GCA_009929845.1 Spartobacteria bacterium | reverse complement strand
TTCCGTAACATTGGTCCTGTGACTGCGTGGCGCCGAGCAGCAATCCATCGTATGCCCGAGGTGCGCGGCGGCGCAAAGGGTTGGGGAGATGGATGCCCACAGAAGGCACATACGAAATAGGCCTATGGAAAAATTTTAAAAAAAGCACTTTACAAACAACTGCGAATAATATAAAAGGAATACTAACTAAGTAATAACATCTAAGAAGAATATTAATATAAAGTGGTTGTCGTAGATGTGTATCAGGTTAAACAAGAAGTGGTAAAGGAATATATAAATTCGTTGCTACTTAAGGAGGAATACTCGTGAAAAATGGTATGGTGGTGTCAAAGATGCTGAAGTTCTGGTTGGTGTTGGCCATTATTTGCACGGGAGGGGCCTATGCGCATGCCGCTGGTCTGGTGGATGATTTTGATGGGGGGGCGGACCCATTGTTCGCAGGAACCTACGCGGTCTATGGCGAGGATGCCCTCGGGCAGGATGCCTCGCAGGTGACTACGCTCCGGGCGCACAGTACGAGTCATTCCCGCTTTATGGAGCAAACGCTCAACGGCAGCCAGGCGTGGGGGATTGTGCTTATCAAGTCCTTTACGTCGCTGGTGGACGCGTCCGCTTACGACGGGGGAACCCTGGATGTGTGGTTCTACAGCGACAGCAATAATTCGGTGTTGACCCTGGATGTCAACCTGGTCTTTTCGGTGGCCGATGGGGGCGACGGGATATCCGACTATTCGCTGAAGACCGCCCTTGAACCGTCCCTCGCAAGCGCCTATGGCCAGTGGATCAAGCTGTCCATTCCATTGACCACGGCTTCTTTTGACGTGGAAAATTTCGGGGCGTTTGACCTTTCGAGTCTTTCCCAGATTAAATTCCTGATCAAGAACAACGGGCAGCCCAAACCGGCCGCGAAAATATACCTTGATGATATTCAGTTCACGGGCTCCGCGGACAGCACACCTCCGACTATCAGCTACACGGCGCCGTCCACGGGCGGCGAGGTCTTCCCGACGACCACCCCGACCATCAACGGACTGCTGAGTGATGATGACAGCGGCATTGACACCGCCAGCCTGGCCATTTCCATTGACGGTGTTCCGCAGAGTGGCGCCATGGTCCTTCCGGAAAGCTTTTCCTTCACTGTGGCTTCGCCGCTGGCCGACGCGGTAACGCATACCTCGGTGGTTGTTGTCAGTGATAACGCGGGAAATACACAGACGGCGACAACGACCTTTGCGGTCAATTCCTCCCTTGTGCAGGAAGACCTGCTCAATCCGGGGTTTGAATATGGCGACGGGGTTTCTCTTGCCAACTGGGGTAAATTCGGCGATGCCGCCCAGGCCTTCGATGGGCCGCGCTCGGGAAGCGCCCACGGCAGGTTGCTGGGCAACTATCCGGGAAATAACAGCCAGAACTATTCCGGGTTTTATCAGACCCTGCCCGCGGCGCCGGGTGATATCTGGTCCGCCGGGGTCTACGCGCAAGTGGCCCAGGCGTTGGGCGCCAACAACGAAGCCCTGCTGCAACTTATTTATGTGAACGGGGCGGGGGAGACGGTGCCGGGCGGCGTCAATGACTCCGCCGCAAAACTCACCGCGGCTACTCCCGTGGGGACGTATGCGCAACTGACCGCCTCGGGACAGGCGCCCGCGGGCACGGAGGGGGTCAAGGTCGTGCTGTTGCTGATCCAGCGCAATGAAGGCGCGGGGCTTGTGTATTTTGACGATGCCTCCATTCAAAAACAGACCCTGCCCTCCGGCCCGGCGCTGCCCGCCAACACGCTGGTTGACGATTTCAGCAGTGTCACGCTGTATCACTCGCAGCATGTGAACGATCTTGGCTATTACACGGATGACGACGCCACCCTGGCGGTGGAGTCGGTCACCAACGGCATGCTGACGGCCCAGTGGAGCGGCGATGCCTATTGGTACACCCTGCTGGCGCCGAATGATGGTTCGGCCAGTTTGACGAACAATACATATCTTTCGATGCGTTATCGCGGTCACAGCGGCGGTGAAACCTTCAACATTACCCTGCGCGAGGCCGGGGGGATGACCGCGACGATCGCCTGTGACCCGATTGTCGGGGTCCAGGCGCACACCGTCAACTATCCGCTTTCCGATTTTGCGGCGCTGGCGCTCAACATCCAGGACATCCGGACGCTGAGCCTGGGATTTGCGGCGGCCACTCCCGGCACGATCAGCATCGACGGCATTGGCCTGAGCGCCTATGCCCGTCCGGACAGCATCAACCTGGTTGCGCCCTCGATGGTCACCGGTAGCGTGCCGTTCAGCGCGCAGGTCACGGTTTCGGACGCCTCGGGCGTGATGACGGACTTTTCCGGCACGCTGAACCTGCGCGTGTCGGAAGGCACGGTGTCGCCGGCGACGGTTTCGAATTTTGTAAATGGGGTGGCCACGGTCAATATCGTGGTAGATGGCGCGCTGAATACGGTTCTTTATGCCGAGGACGAACTGGGGGCGGCAGGCAGCGAGGCCCTGACGGTCGATACCGTGTTGCCTCCGCCGAGTTTGTCAAATCCTGGTTTTGAGGAAGGGGAAGGCCCTGTTCCGTATAGTTGGGAAGCATTCGGCGAACGCATGCGCGATGCGGCTACGCCTTATGTCGGCAGTTATGCCGGGCGTTTGACGGGGAAT
>RZZM01000527.1 GCA_009929845.1 Spartobacteria bacterium | reverse complement strand
CCGCGCCGAGCGTTTCAAGCGCTTCCTTTACCTACTCCCGAACGGGTTTTCCTATCCGACCACCATCACCATGGCCTTCTTCCGCTCAGGTTACCCGGTCGGCTATGTCCCCATCCGAGCCGCCAAACGTGTCGGCACCAGCCATCTCCGTCCGCTACGCGACGGGATTCGCTTCCTGCTCATCATGTTCAAGGTCGCCACGCTCTACTCACCGCTCAAGGTGTTCGTCCCAGTCAGCGCAGCATTCTTCGCCACCGGGATCGGCTACTATCTCTTGACCTACATCACCCAAGGCCGATTCACGAACATGAGCGCGCTGCTGTTGACCGTTTCGATCCTCGTGTTCATGATGGGTCTGATCTCGGAGCAGATCACGGCCTTGTCCTATCGCGAAGGGGATCACTAGCAGCCGTACGATTCACGGCGGACCAGGCGGCACCGCGCTTCCATGGTTTGGCAGAGGGCGTCGACTGACCATCTGGAATCGGTAGTACCCTCATTCGCAGGATGACGATCGAGAACCTTGCCTTCATGACCAAGCCTAAGCCACGTCTGTTGGTGCTGACATCCACCTTTCCGCGTTGGCGCGATGATCCTGAGCCACCGTTCGTCTTCGAGCTCAGCCGCCGGTTGACCGATGCCTTCGAGATCACAGCGCTGGCCCCGCGCGCGCCAGGGAGCCTTGAGCACGAGGTCATGGACAATCTGCATGTGGTGCGCTTTGCCTATTTCCCGCGGCGATGGGAGACACTGGCCGGTCAAGATGGCGGGATCCTCAACCGCCTGCGGGCCAATCGACTCAACTATCTGCTGGTTCCGTTCTTCTTACTCGGGCAGACCTGGGCGCTGGTGCGCCTGCTGCGGTCCGAACGCTGGGATCTGATCCATGCGCACTGGCTGATCCCGCAGGGACTGGTCGCGCTGTTGGCCAGGATGCTGTGCCGATCCCGCGTGCCCCTGATCTGCACTTCACACGGAGGTGATCTGTTCGCGTTGCGGAGCGCCCCATTACAGGCATTGAAACGCGCCGTGATGCAGGCGTGTGCCGCTGTCACCGTGGTGAGCGAGGCCATGCGCGCCCAGGTGCTGTCGATGGGCATCGCACCCGAAAAGGTCAGTGTCATCCCCATGGGCGTGGATCTGCAACAGCGGTTCACGCTGGATCCAAACGGACCGCCGCGCCTGATGCATGAGTTGCTGTTCGTTGGTCGGCTGGTCGAGAAGAAGGGTGTCGACCTGTTGTTGCGCGCCTTGCCGCCGATTCTGGAAACGCATCCGGAAACACGCTTGGTCATTGCCGGTGGCGGTCCGCTGGAGCCGGATCTAAGATGTCTGGCGGAAGGATTGGGCTTACTTGATCGGGTTGAGTTCCGTGGCATGCTGAAACAAGAGGAACTGCCGACACTCTATCGACACGCCACGCTCTTCGTTGCGCCCTTCCGGATTGCACGGAGCGGCGATCAGGAAGGGCTTGGACTCGTGCTGGTGGAGGCCAGCGGTTGCGGATGCCCCGTGATCTGCGGAAATGTATCGGCGGTTCAGGATGTCATCGAGGACGATTACACCGGTGTGCTAGTGAATCCGGATGAAACGGCAGAACTCGCCGACGCCATCGTCAAGCTGCTGAGCGATCCTCAACGCCAGGAGCGATTGGCCAGACAGGCGCGCACGCGCTGTCTGGAGTCATTCGACTGGGATAGCATATCCGCGCGTTATTGTGTGTTACTGCAGGAAACGCTGAAGGCATCAAGCGCGCCGCTGACACGCATGAGCCATGCAAGCTACAACATAGAGCATCGTCAGCGCAAGGCCGACAAGATTATCGGCATTTTGGAAGTACATCGGCCGTTGCTTGGTCTACGAATTCTGGAGGTTGGAACGGGTTCGGGTGTCATCGCATCCAGACTCGCTCAGGCCGTAGGGCCGGATGGCACTGTGATCGCAACCGACATTGCCGATCAACGTATCGTCCATAAGGGATACAGTTTCATACCGGTCACGGATACCTGTTTACCCTTCCCCGATGCATCCTTCGACATCGTGGTATCAAACCATGTGCTTGAGCATGTCGGTCCTCTCCCCGAACAACTTCACCATCTGCGCGAAATACACCGAGTTTTGCGCAGCAACGGCATCGGCTATATGGCGGTCCCAAATCGCTGGGCCATCGTGGAGCCACACTATCGACTTGCATTTCTAAGTTGGCTGCCTCGTCCGCTTGCGCATGTCCTACTAGCAATTAGGCGCAAGGCGCAGAGGTATGACTGCTACCCGCCTGGACCGCTGAAACTTAAACGATGGCTACGTTTATCCGGTCTAAATGGACGTAGCGTATCCAGCCAGGCCATTCGACTAATGGCGGATCTTGAAGGGGAGCAACGTGTATATCGCTTGCTGTCGAAGCTGCCAGCGAGAGTGCTTGATCGTCTGTACTGGCTGATGCCGACATTGATTGTGATCATTGATAAAAAACGAGCATGATATCGAGGCACTCAAATCGGCGTTGAGAAAATCTCACTACACAAAAAGATCCGCTGAAGCTCGTCCTCAAGGCCAAACTAGCTAGTGCCTGAACGGAAACCGCTTTATTCATGCAGAACAATGGGTTAAAATATTTCTCGACTCCGAAGATCGCGAGCCTGCTCGGCGTCCTGAGGC
>RZZM01000526.1 GCA_009929845.1 Spartobacteria bacterium | reverse complement strand
GACGCCCAGTTGGACATCCGTATGGCCCATCAGCGAAAACGTCGGCAGCTTTTTTTCGTTGATGCCGTCGATCACCTGCTGCCATTCCGCCGCGGACATGCGTAAGGCGGGCGTCAGGTAGACCGCATCCACGGATTCGGGTATGCGCTCGAGTAATTCCTCCGCGGACTTATCCACTGGCAGGAGGTCAACCATCGCATGATGACTTTCCATGATCTGCTGCATGGAGGCCTTGACATCCTCGTTGTTGAGCCCCTCAAGCACAATGCTGTCGGCCACGATCCCCAGGTGCGTGAAGGGCGTCAGCGAATAAAACTCCTCCAGGTCGCGCGATGAGCGCAACGGCACGACCACGAAATTGAAATTCTTTTTGGTAGAACGTCCGCTCTCGTCATAGGGCAGGCCCAGGGTATCCGGGTCCTGCACAAAGCCACTGACCACCGGCTTGGGCAAGGGATAATCGGGGGCGCCGGCCTTCTGAGCCACCAGCAGGCCGGCGGCAAAGACGACATCCACTTCGGGATCATTCAATGCCGCATTCAGGACCTCATCCACCCGCGACACCTCCCAGTCGGCGTCAAATTTCGGGTCCCGCTTGAAGATGACCACTTCATCCTCATCCATCAGCACTTCCACTTCCTTCTGCACCAGGTCGGTCATCTCATCAAAATACTGACAGGCCCCGTCCCGGACCACCGCCACCGTAAAGATGCTTTCCGGGTTCTCCGGTGTCGGCTCGGCAATCGGTTCAGGGGTAGGGTCAGCGACCGGCTCGGGCGTGGTATCGGCGACCGGTTCCGGCGCGGGTTGCTCCGCCTCCTGGGCACGGAGACCCTGCGCGAAAGAAAACATGAAACAGACCAACAGCAAAACAGTTTGCTTGCGCAATGATAGCATCGACATACGTCACTCCCGGTAATAGTTCACAGTTTTTACGTTCATAGTGGCGCAAAGACTAGCGGAACCCTCACGCGGGGTCAAATCATCTGTCTGAAAAATGACATCAATACCGCCACGCGGGAATAGCCGCTTCGCCGCCGAGATGCACTTCCCGGATTTGTCCGTCACTGCTTTGGAGGATGTACCAGACACCACCAGCCGCCCAGTAAATGCCGATATCGGCCTCGCCGTCGCCATCATAATCCGCGGGGACCGGAGCGGCGGCCTCCCATCCGAAATTCTGCTGCCGATATCCGCCGCTGCTCTCGAATATGTACCAGTTGCCCGTTTCGGGCCAGTAGACCGCGGGATCATTGGTCCCGTCGCCGTCGTAGTCCATGGGAACTGGAACCGCGGCATGCCAGCCCAGGTCGACCATGCGGATAGGGTCATGCTCCCCCTTACGGATAAACCAGTTGGCGCCGGCGTCCGCGGGCCAGTAGACCGCGATATTGGCTTTGGCGTCGCCATCGTAATCGGAGGGCACGGCAAGCGCCGCATCCCAGCCCCAATTGATCTGCCAGTAGGCGTTGGACCCACTAGTGTGAATATACCAATTGCCGACATTGGGCCAGAACACGGCGATGTCAGCCAGCCCGTCCCCGTCATAATCCGCCGGCACGGGCAAACACCCGCTCCAGCCCCAGTCCACGATACGCAATTCATCATTGTGGCTTTCACGGATATACCAGTTGGGTTCCGTGTCGTTCGGCCAGAATACGGCGATGTCGGCGCGACCATCGCCATCGTAATCGGAGGGCGTCGGCAGGGCATTGCCCCACCCCCACTGCACCTGTTGCGTCTGGCCGTCGCTACTGCGCACGATTTCCCACAGACCGTTGTCGGTCCAGTATACGGCGACATCGCTGACGGCATCGCCGTCATAATCGTTGATGGCGGCGCGCGCCACCCGTGTCCAGGCCTCGGCGACGGTTTTGCCGGGCTCCGTATATCCGGCGGCATCCCGCGCCAGGCTGATAAACCTGTAGAGTGAGCCGACCGTTCCGGTATACGCCGCACTGGTTTCCGCGGAGGTCATCCAGCGCACATAGGGTGCATCATCCCTGGACACATAGATATCAAACGTCGCGATGCCGCTGCCGGCGTCGTACCCACCCCAACTCACCGGGAACACGGGGCGCGACTGCGCGGGCAACGCCTGCATGCTGCTGACAGGCGGTGTGGCGTCAATGGTATTGGAAATGGCCGGTGTAACAATGGGATCATTCAGGTCAAAGATGATCAACGCCTGGGCGTCAATCACCGCGCCCTCGGCCAGGTTTGTTTTGCTGCGAACCATGTAGCTGACAAATCCTTCCCCGGTCGGCGGATTGGTATTGGGCGGCAGGAAGCCCTTGAGCGGGTCCTGCGTCAGTTGGCCCGTCTCCGGATCAATCGATTCAAAGTACCAGGTGACCGTACGTGTTTGCGCGTCCAGCGATGCCTTGAAGTCCACATACAGGTCCAGCGCATCGCGCATGTCTATCCGGTTGGTGTAACTCTGCAACCCGGCAGGAATCGTGAAATAGTTGGTCCCGAATCCATAATCCCCCAACTCGAAGGTACTCAGGTCCAAATCCGCGTCCAATTGATTCGTCACACTTACCGTCTGCGCCGGGAGCGTCGCGTTGGTCAGGTTTTCGAACAGGATCGTATACAGCATTAACTGATCGATCCGCACCCAGTTCTCCGGCCCCGCGCCCGCCGGACCGATGATGTCGTTGGG
>RZZM01000525.1 GCA_009929845.1 Spartobacteria bacterium | reverse complement strand
TCGCGTCCCATGCCGGTCAGGAGCGCCGCCGTACCGGGCGCGGGCCAGTACTGCGCCAGGCTCTGGAAAAACACGTCCACGGATGGCCGATACGAACAATCCATCGGATGGGCCGAAATCCGGAAATAGAGTTCCGGGGTGATAATCAGGTGGTCGTTGGTGCCCGCGAGGTAGACCCGGCCCGTTTCAGGGCGGGTATATTCCGGGGCAATCTGTACGGGGAGGGACGAACGATCATTCAGCCACTGAGCGAGGTCGCCGGCAAACTGCTTGTCCACATGCTGAATGATCACCACGGCGGCGGGGAGCTGTTCCGGCAGTCCGGCGAGAACATCCGCGAGCGCCGAAGGACCGCCTGTTGAAGCCCCCAGGGCCACCATGTAGGGCGCCTGGTAATCATCCGGCTGCACGGCTGGTTTTGCCTGGGGCAGTGCGACGGCTGAAGGATGTTGTGAAAGCAACTGACCAATGGTGCGGATTTTGGCCAGCAGTTCCGCCTGGCCATTGATTGTGCCGTCGGGAGCGAAGACCGGGGTGTTGACGGCGTCAATGGCCCCGTGGCTCATGGCCTCGAATACCAGCGAGGTATTCTGCCCAACGGAAGCGGTGACCACCAGCACCGCGCAGGGGCTTTCCTGCATGATGCGGCGGGTGGCTTCCACTCCGTTCATGACGGGCATGATCAGGTCCATAAGCACGATGTCCGGGGTGTCTTCAGCGCAACGCTTCACCGCCTCCGCGCCATCCCGGGCCACCCATGCAATCTCCAGGTTCGGGGCCGCGACCACACTCTGCCGGATGATTTCAACGGCCATACCCAAATCATTGACAATGCCGACCCTCATGCGCGGGCTTCTCCGATCAGGTCAACGACGGCTTCCAGGAAGGCGTCGTTGTGAAAACCGCTCTTGGTAAAATAATAATTGGCCCCGGCTTCCATGCCGCGCAGCCGGTCTTCCTCGCGGTCCTTGTACGAGACCAACATGATGGGAAGAGTCTGGATGGCTGTTTCCGCGCGGATTTTTTCGACCAGTTCAATGCCGTTCATCCGGGGCATGTCAATGTCGCTGACCAGCAGGTCGTAGTCGTCCACCTGCAACTGGTTCCATGCGTCCATGCCGTCCACGGCGACGTCCACCTGATAGCCGTAGCTTTCCAGCAACCGACGTTCTGTTTCACGAACGGTTATCGAGTCGTCCGCTACGAGAATGCTGCGGGGGCCGATGTTTGCGCCGGGGATACCATGCGCGCCCCCGATATTTTTAAGTTTACGTCCGGACAGCAGGTTGTCGGTCGAGCGTACCAGGTCATCGACGGCCAGGATGAAAACAGGCGAGCCGTCTTCCATGATGGAGACCGCGCTGATGTCCGGGATCGCACCCAACCGCGGGTCAAGGGGCTTGACCACAAATTCCCGCTCGCCGCAAAAGGCATCCACCTTGAGCCCGTATTCGGCATGATGGTCGCTGATGACGACCACGGGCCACTCATCGGCCGCGGCGGCCTCTCCGGGCAGTTCCAGCACCTGGCGCGCCTCGATAAGTCCGATGCTTCGGCCTTCATGCAGGAAGAACTGCCGCCCCTCGATGGTCTGAACCTCGTCGGGGGTGATGGACAACAGATAATCGGTCCGTCCCAGCGGGAAGGCATAGGGTTCGCCCGCGATGAGGACCAGCAGGGCGCGGATGACCGAGCGGGTGACCGGCAGCTCCAGCATGAACCGCGTGCCCTTTCCCGGCGCGCTTTCGGTGCGTACCGTGCCGCCCAGTTCCTGCATCACATCCTGAACCGCGTCCATGCCGACCCCCCGTCCGGATATCTCAGTGACGTTCTTTGCCGTGGAAAATCCGGGAAGAAAAAGGAATTCATACAGTTCGATCTCGGTGAGCTTGAGGGCGACCTCTTCCTGGATCATTTGTTTGTCGATCACCTTTTGGCGGATATGTTCGGCATCAATGCCGCGTCCGTCGTCGGAGATGGAAATCAGCAGTCGTCCGGCCTGATGATGCGCCTCCAGCTTCAGGAGGGCTTCCGGCGGTTTGCCGCGGGAGACGCGCTCAGGCGGTGATTCCAGACCGTGATCGACGGCGTTGCGCAGCAGGTGGGTGAGGGGGGCCTCCAGGCGGTCGATGATATCCCGGTCCACCCCGGTGTCTTTTCCAAAAATCTCGAAGCGCACCTTTTTATCGAGTTGGCGGGCGAGGTCGCGCACCATGCGCGGAAAACCGGTCGTGGCGTCGCCGAACGGTCGCATGCGGCTGGACAGGGCCTCCGTGTACAGCCGTTCGGAAACATCGGACAATCGTTGGGCATAGACGGTTAATTCATTGATCCGCTCAAGTTGTTCTTCGGCGCATGTCGTCCCTACCTGATAAAGGCGGGAGAGGACTTCCTCGACGGGCGTTGGAAGATCGTGGATATCGCGCAGGGTCTGCATATGTTGCAGCAGGTCGACCAGTTCCCGGTGGAGGCTGATACTGGTTTCGAGCGACTTGCAGTAGGGCTCCAGGGCGCGGGCCTGCACGACGGTTTCACCCACAAAGCTGATGAGGCGGGTCAGGATATCCGATGAAATCCGCACGGCGCGTTCCTGGCGCGCGGGGGCGGACGCGGGCACGGGCACGGGGGTGGGGGGCGAGTCCTGCGCTTTCGGGGGCGTCACAGG
>RZZM01000134.1 GCA_009929845.1 Spartobacteria bacterium | reverse complement strand
AGCCTTCAAGCAGGATGCGACCTCCTATTTGCGCGCGGCCTACCTGATGGACGGACTGGGCATGGACACGACATATTACAGGGGAGAGATTCGAAAGACACATCCGCGCCTTAATGCCCACATGCCCTCGCGCGGGGTCCATCAACGCATGGCCTTCCAGTGGTACTATGACTACTTTGATCTCCAGGCGCCGTTTCCGCTGGCCGTGGCCTACAAAGACGGGGTCATCGCCACCCGGCGTGATCCCGTGTCCATGAGCCGCATGGATGGGTACCACCTGACGCACGAGATTTTTATCCCGTTCCGGTTCGGCGAGCTGCGGGAGCCCCTCTTTTTTTCGGAAGCGGACAGGGCCTATCTGCGACCGACCCTGGAAGCGCTGGCCATTGCATACATGCAAAAGGAGGATCCGGATTTAACGGCGGAACTCTCCACCTGCATGGCATACCTGGGATTCACGGATTCGGCAGTATATGAACGCACACTCGATTATCTGCTGAGTACGCAGAATTCCGATGGGTCATGGGGGGACTACGAAGATATTCGGCGCAGGATTGGCGACTATGTCCGGTCGCAACTCTATCTGCACACGACGGGTGTGGCCATCGAGGCCCTGATTGAGGCATTTCAACCTGATGCATTGACGGCCAGGGATTTGGAGAACCAGCAGTAAAGGAGAAAACGACATGAAAAAAATATGTGTGTATACAGCCATGCTGTTAGCGGGCGCGTTTCGCCTGTCGGCCGGAGAAACCCGGATAGATGTGGGTGCGGGCCTGCATTACTATAAGGCCCCCGCCTCGCTGGGCCGTCCTTTTGGAACGGACCCCCAGCGTTACCAGTTGCTGATACCCGCCGGGCTGGCCGAGTTGCGTGCGGGGGACCGGATCGTCGGCATTGTCTTCGAGGGCGAGTTGCTCAACACCAATAGCGCCGCTTATCGCAATTTTGATGTCCATATTTGCCTGACAACGGCGGAGTGGTTGCAGGAAGCATTTGATGACAACTGCCAGGGCGGTGCGCGGCAGTTGGTGTTTGAGCGTGACGCCTTTACGGTCGATTGGGAGAAGTTCGGATGGCACGCCATCCGGTTTGATGCCCCCTTTGAATATGCCGGGGACGGCCATCTGCTCATAGAGATAGCGCACGATGGTGGCGACAGCACATTCCGGACGACACGCTGGTCATCCAAGGATGGGCGGATATTGGACAGCATCGGGGGCGGCCCGGGCGGGAAGGAAGCGCCCATGGGGATTGTCCGGGAGTATTTCAACAATATGCAGATTATACGCGAACGCGACGATGACCAGGAGAAGGTCTCGACCCGGGAGGCGGCGGAGATGAATGACCATGAATGACCTGTCCTCGCATGAAAGAAAAGAGATGTCGGCGGATGCGCCATCCCCGTTGAAGAGACGGCTGCGTGATGAGGCCTGGGCGGTCCTGGAGGCCACGCATTTGTTCGATCCTTCGGTATGGCGGGTGAAACGGTTGATGCGGTTGCTGCTTTTGGCCGTTCTTGTTGTGGTGCTGGTCGGCGTGGGGCGCCATGGGATGGTGCGTATCCATGAGCACCAGGTAGGCGTACGTTTGAATAATCTGACGGGGAAACTCTCCCTGGCGCCACATGCGGGGTATCAGTTTTACATCCCCTACCTGGCGAATATGTATCTGCTGGACAAGACGCTGCATCGACTGGAACTTACCTGGGCCCAGCGCGGCGGAGACCCTCGCGACGTGCGGCTCAAGGTGGCCGACGGCAGCCAGGTGAGTCTGGATTTGACCCTCAATTTCAAAATCAATCCGGGCATGGCCGTGGAGATACTCAGGAAGAGCGGGCGCGAAGGACGTTTCGCGCATCTGTGGATCGAGTCGCTGGCCAGGAATTATGCCTTGCAGTATTTCGGTCAACTGACGATGGAGCAGTTTTATGACGCGAATCAGCGCAGGGATAAGGCCGAAGCCGTTCGTGAGGGCATGAACCGCAGTTTGCGTGATGAGGGCATCGAGATTGTTGCCGTGATTCCGGGCGAGTACCGGTTTTACGCGGAGTACGAGAAAATTATTCAGGAGAAGAAGCTGGCCGACCAGCAGGTCGAGGAGCAGCAGGCGCAGGCGCGCGCCGCGCAGGAGGACCAGGAACGGCGAATCATCGAAAAGAAGAAGGAGATTGAGGCCCGGAGAATGTCCTTTGACGCGGAAATGGCCGCTCGATTCTCCCAGGCGGGGGCGGATGCGGAGAAGCATCGCCGCGAATCGGATGGGCAGTACCGGCGTAAGCTGTTGCAGGCGGACACCATGCTGTATACCGCGCAAAAGCAGGCCGAGGCCGCCTTGGAGCAGGGACGCGCCGAGGCCGAGGGGCTGACCAGGAATCGGGAAGCGATGCAGGGCGAGGGGGGACTCAACATGGTCGCGCTCGAATATGCACACCAGTTGCAGAAGATGCGTATCACCGGCACGCCGATTGCGCGCGATCCGGCTTTGCGGCAGTTGGCAGTAAACGCGGATGAGATATCCGCGGCGAGTGGAGGACGTCAATGAAGACAGGAACAAAAGGATGGGTGTTTGTATCGGGAATCATGATGGCGGCGCTGTTGACGTCATGTACGCGCATTGAGCCGGACCAGGTTGGCGTGCGCACGAAAAACCTGGCGCGAGGCAAGGGGATTGTGCCGCGCGACCAGGGCCCCGGATTCCATCGCTTCCTCTGGCCGATGGATAGCTGGCATCGTTTCCCAAGCACGGTACAGCGTGTGCATTTCGGCCGGACCACCGGGCGGCCGGATGTGATCACCTACGACGCCATTGATCTGACCTCGGCGGACGGAGACCGCGTAGTCCTTTCGGCCGAGGCGCTGTTCCGGATTACGGAAAATGAAGCCCATCGCGTGCTGCAGGATTCCGGATATGGGACGCGGTATCTGGAAGTGGCCGCCGGGTTGGCGCAGGATGCCGCGCGCGCCTTGTTTGGACGGTTGCATACCGAGGAATTCTATGACGTGGACCAGCGGGAAGCGGCCCGCCGGGAGGTGCGGAAACTGCTGGGGGAACGCCTGGCCGCCAGACACATGACGCTGGTGGATTTCCTGGTTGAACGTATCGAGTTTTCTCCGGACTATGAATCGCTCATTCGCGCCAAAAAAGTGGCGGACCAGAAGGTGGAACTGGAAAAAGCGAAATCACGGGCCGCGGAGGAGCGAGGCAAGGTCACGCTTGTGCGGACCCGGACCGATACGCGGTTGCAGGCGCTCCAGAAAGAGGCCGACATCGACATGATGAAGGCGCGTACGGAGTATGAACTCAAGATGGCCGGCTTGCAGGCGGAGGCAAACAAGTACGCGGCAGAGCGGGCCGCAGATGGGCACCAGTATGAAGGGGTCAAGAAAGCGGAGAGCATTCGGCTGGCCAAAACGGCGGAGGCGGAATCAATTCGTTTGATGAATGAGGCGTTGGAGGGAGATGGCGCCCGGAACCTGGTGGCCCGGGAAACGGTGAAGGGACTTAACATGCCGGATATGATGATCGCCAGCGATGGCTATCCCTGGCTGAGTCCGCGGAAGATGGCGCTGCGGCTGGGAGGCGAAACATTGATGGAAACAGGCGCGGAGGAGCGATAGGTATGGTGTGGACGTTGCTCCAGTTGCTGTTGGCGTTACTTGTGCTTGATAAGGCCTCGGAACTGTTAGTCCGTGGCTCGGCGTTGACCGCAGCCCTGCTCGGGCTGCCCCGCTTGTTGATGGGCGCGCTGTTGATCGGTCTGGCCACGAATATTCCGGAATTTTTCATTTCCGGGATGGCCGCATGGAAGGGGCACGGCGCGCTGGCGCTGGCGAATCCGCTCGGATCAAATATTGTCAATACCGGCCTGGTATTGGGATTGTGCCTGGTGCTTTCGGGAAAGCATATACCGCTTGTGTGGCTGCGTGATCACGGGGCGCCGATGGTGTTGGCCTGCATACTGCTCTTTGTGCTCGCGCTGATCGGGGATATCACGCGCTACGCGGCGCTGCTGCTGTTTGCCGGATGCCTTTTTTATGTCTGCTGGGCGGTGGTGGCTGCCCGGCGCATGCCGGAAATGGAACACGAGGCCCGGGACGCGGCGGACGAGGCGCTGGCCGGGCTGACGGATATGCGTTTCCGATGGGCGGTGGCGGGTACGTTTGTGGCGCTGGGAACGCCGCTGGTTTGGGTGAGCAGCCGGTGGGTTATCTATTCCGCGACGCGGATGGCGGCGGAGCTGGGGATCAGCGAATCGATTATCGGGTTGAGCCTGGTGGCCCTGGGCACGTCGTTGCCCGAGTTATTTACCAGTCTTGCCGCGATCAAAAAAGGCGAGGTGGATACCGCGTTGGGAATCATCCTGGGGTCGAACACGTACAACATGCTGGGCGTGATAGGGCTGAGTGGCTTGCTGGGCAGGCTTCCTGTTACCCGGGTAACCCGGCTGTACGACCTACCGTTCATGGTGTTGGTTTGTTGCCTGCCGTTGTTGCCCGCCGCCTTTGGACGTGAGACAGGGCGATGTACCGGCGTCCTCCTGCTGATCTTGTATGTGGTATATGTATACTCCATCTTCACCATACCGGGGGTGCTGGGATGAATGTAGACACACCGGCTTTTGAATTCGAACATGTCAGCAAGTATTATGGGCGGCATGTGGGGCTCAATGATGTTTCGCTGAGCATTCGGCGCGGCGCCCTGGTGGGGTTGCTCGGGCCAAACGGCGCGGGCAAGACCACGGCCATTCGCATATTGACGTGCTATATGCCCCCCAGTAGCGGCGTGGTGCGGGTATGCGGGAACGATGTGCTGACCCATACGCGCGTCGCGCAACGCTGTATGGGCTATCTGCCGGAAAACTGCCCGCTGTATCACGATATGCGTGTAATGGAATATCTCCGATGGATGTGTGAATTGCGCGGCATAGGCGGTTCCGATATCGAGAAAGCCATTTTCAATGTGGCGGAACCGTGCGGGATCATGCCCTGGCGAAGCCGGTTGATCCGCGAATTGTCCAAGGGATATCGCCAGCGGGTCGGGTTGGCCGCTGCCATGCTGCACGAACCGGAAATCCTGGTGCTGGACGAGCCGACCGTGGGGCTTGATCCGATCCAGGTGCAACAGTTTCGCGCCCTGCTGAGCCGTCTTAAGGAGCGGCACACACTGCTCATTTCCAGTCATGTGCTTAGTGAAATTGAGATGTTATGCGACACCGTGGTCATCATTCATCAGGGACGTGTTGTGGCGGTGGGGGCCCCCGAGGCCTTGAAGGCCGATTCGACGCGCCACTATACGCTCGAATGCGTTTCGACACGCAACCTTCCCGTCCTTCTGCCCGGCCTGCTGAACCGCGTGGAAGCGGTCACGCTGGACGGGTTTGAAGAGGATGGCCGGCGCTGCATTATTCGCATAACGGGGCATGGCGCGGACCCGCGGCGCGCGCTTGCCCGTCTGTTTACGGAGGCGGGCATTGAACTGATCGACCTGCATGCCGAACGCATATCCCTCGAAGATGTCTTCATCGACCACATACGTGGTTGCGCCAGGGAGGAAGGGATGATTCCGATGGCGTCGGACCCGGATAAAAGGGGGGCGGAACACGCATGAATCAAATACGTACAATAATGAAACGTGACTGGCCGGCCATCATTCTGGTTCCTTCGGGCCTGACGATCATGACGATTTTCCTGGCGCTTGCCGGCTATCTGTTTGCTTCCCAGGTGGCCGTTACCCAGCAGGCTACGTTGCGCTATCTGTTCCGGTCATTGGGTCTGTTGTGCGTGCTGGTCGCGCCGTTGATCACGATGCGGCTGCTGGCGGAAGAATTGCATAATGGAACCTTTGAAGTGCTGGCTACGGCGCCGTTGCGCGACCGCGATATAGTGCTGGGAAAATTCCTCGCCGGCTGGAAGTGCTTCACGCTCTGGACCCTGCCGATGTTCGGCTACCTGCTTGCGCTGGAGATTGTGGGCGCTCCGGATTGGGGCGCGGCGTTGGCGGGGTATATCGGACTGCAATTGCTGGCGGCGCTGTTGATTGCCATCGGGCTGTTTTGTTCGTCGCTGACCTCCAGCCAGATACTCGCCGCGATGGCGGCCATACTGGTGGGACTGGCGCTCTCGTTAAGCAGTGGGGCCGCCCATCATGCGCGGGGCGCCATGCGCGGCGTGCTCCTGTTTCTGGATACCCAATCGCACTTGGGCGTCTTTCGGCGGGGCGTGCTCGATACACGCTCCATCTTTTTCTTCGTGGGGACAACGGCGATGTTTCTTTACCTGACCATTCGGTCGATTGAGTCGCGTCGATGGAAGTTCGGCGTAGTTCCCGGCGCCCTGACGGTGGCATGGCGGCATCGCACGCTGGCCTGCGCCCTGTTCGCGCTGGCGGGATTGTTGCTGCTGCACCTCGTCTTCGTGCGCGCGTCAGGACGCCTGTGGACGGCCTGGCAGTGGGCGGAGCTGACCGTACTGTTCGCGCTCGCGCTTGTGCCGCTTGCGCTCAACCGGAAATCCATCGCACAGTTTTTGCAACGCCGCCGTTATGCGGTGGTGGTTACCGTACTGCTGAATTCCCTGCTGGTTCTCGCCGTATGGGGGCTGCTCATGTTCCTGGCGTCGCGACACTACTATCGCAAAGACCTCACCGCGGACAATCGCCATGTGCTGTCCGCGCAGACGGTCGCATTGCTGAAAACCCTGGAGACGCCGCTGGAAATCTACATCATTGAAGATGAACCGGCGGACCTGTTTCAACAGATCAATGACCTGGCGGATGAGTACGCCGCCCATAATAAGCTGATTGTCGTCAATCGGATTGATCCCAACCGCCAGCCTGCCTATATAGAAAAATTGCAGCGGCGGTTTAATCTGCCCGCGGAACCGAAGGGGGAACTGATTATAGCGTATCGTGATGACTTTCGTCGAATCCCCGCGCGTGCAATGGTTACCATACCCTTCGCCGAATTGCGGGGGCGGGTCGTGCGGGGCGCCCCGCGGTTTGACGGCGAAGCCGAGTTGACCGGGGTGCTGCTGAATATGCTGCATACAGACCCCGGGCGGGTTGTGTTTCTTGCCGGGCACGGGGAGCGGGACCCCTGGCAAACTGGGCCCCAAGGGCTTTCGGCGGTTGCGGAACGACTGAGGAAAAGCGGGTGGACGGTGGACCGCAGGGTCATATCCCCCGGACGTCTGGCGACCTTCGCGGATGATGCGAAGGTGGTGGTGGTGGCCGGCCCGAGGCGTTCGCTCTCCGATGAAAACAGGGCGGCCCTGGGTCAATTCCTCGATCGTGGGGGTGGCGTATTGCTGATGTTGGAGCCGCACCAGGAGAACGGGCTTGAGGCTTTGATTGAACCGTGGAATGTCCGGATAGGCCGCGATATAGTCGTGGACTTATCCGACTATGCCGGACAGGCGGACCCGACCAGTTTGTATGTCAGTCGCTTCGAGGAGACCGCCGCTGTCGGAAAGGCCATGTCCGGATTGGCTGTTGTGATGCCCACGGCCCGCCGGATTTCCGTTACCCGGCAAAATCTGCGCCCGGAAGTGACGGTGCGGAATTTCATGCATACATCCGGGAGCGGGTGGGCGGTGTACGCAGAACCCCACGAGCGTTTCTCCATTAACCCGGAGCGTGACCGGCGTGGGCCCATATCCCTGGGCGCCATGTGCGAACGATATCAGGAACTGCGCGAACCGGGCCGTGAGCCCCTGCGAGGTCGCCTGCTTGTGCTTGGCGATGCCGATTTTGCCGTAAATCAATACGTCGATATGGCCGGTAACCTGGATTTGTTTCTCAATGGCGTTGACTGGCTGGCGGATCGTCAGGGAGTGCTGGGCGCGCGTCCCAAGGCGGTCGGCGCGCCGACGCTGACCATGACCCGTGCGCACATTCAGTTGCTGTTTTGGGTCAGTGTGGTAGTTATCCCGGCGGGCGCTTTGCTTATTGGCGTGTCCGCGTTGCGGAAGAGGAGGAAAGCAGCATGAACCGCAAGATTACCCCGTATCTTATAGGCGCCACGCTCATCCTTGCGTTGCTTGCCTATCTCTCAGAGCGGCCACGCCGTGATCTGATGAGCGGCGCTTCGCGCATGACGGAGGGTGGCGGTGGCGCCATCATTGACGTACGCCAATCCGAGATCACCCGCGTACGCATGAAAAAGGATTTTTGGAACAGTTATTTGCTCGTTAAGGCGAGTGATGGGAAATGGATGTTGGAGGAGCCGATGCGCGAACCGGCCGATTTGTTGCAGGTCAATGTGCTGCTGGAAATGCTGACGACCCTGCCGCGGCTGCATGTGCTCGATATGCCGGGCGATGATTCCCAGCGCCGTAGTGAATATGGATTGTGGGAGCCCTCGCTCGAAATGACTTTGTCTACGGGCGCTGGCGCCATGGTGTTGCTTTTCGGCGACCATACCCCGGACAACTCGGGCGTCTATGTAACCGTACACGGTGATGAACATATCTATGTGACGTCCGAGGCGGCCTACCAGGTTTTAAGGCGTGATGTGACGACCTACCGCCCGGCGCCATGAGCAGCCTCTTTACATCCGCTGTCTCACTTGTCATGTTGCTTGGGCTGGCGCTCGTGATGAACATCAACAACGGGGTGGCCGTCAGTTCCCTGGCGATGGGCGCGTCATCAGCCCGACAAGGATTGGTTATGCGTGTGTGTGGACTCTCCCTGAGCCTGTTGGCGCGCCTCCTGTTGATCCTGCTTTTTGCCGATTCCCTGCGTCCCGAATTCAACAACCTGCCGGCGCTCAGGATCAGCGCATCCCTCCAACGTGTCTTCTGCCTGTGTGCCGGTGTTTTCTTGCTGGGCGCCGCTTGTGTGCAGATTCGCCGCAGGCTGCACCCGGATATTCCGCATCTGAGCGAGGCGCGCCGGTCCGCCGTGGACTTGAACCCGTTGATGACGGGCATACTTTTAATTGCCGTGGCGGATGTCAGTCTTTCCTTTGATTCCCTTATCGCGGTTGCCGGCATGGCCGCCACGCCTTTGATTATGCTGCTCATCGTTGGTATGGAGGTGCTGGCGATCCTGTTTTTTGCGGAACCCGTTTCACGCATACTCCGGAACTATCCGAGGTTAGAAACCCTTGCCATGTGTGCACTGTTGCTGATGGGGGCGGTCATGGTGCTCCGCGCTGTACAGTTCGAAATGTCCGACCTTGTTGTCTATGGCATGATCAGCTTTGCGCTGCTGGTGGAACTGGTGAACATGCGGGTTCATGCCGCGCATGGTCCACACCCGCGACATGGTAAAACGGGGTTTCGGGATTTATGCGGGTGAACATGATATCCGCCCAGAAGACCGGATAGACGAGAGCGAGCTGCTTGAACATGGCCCGCCGTATCCGGTCCAGGGTGTCCAGGGTGGTTTGATCGTTTTCCAGGTCGCAATAGAGGAAAAGGTAATGTGTCCTGCCGCTTTTGAGGCCCCAGACCTGGATGTCCACGATGCTGAATTCCCTGGCGATGTCGGCAAGTTGCTGTTTTACCTCGCGTTCGAGTCTGTTTTCAGGCGAGATCAACACCAGGCGTTTGAATTCGTTTGCCAGAACCTTCACGGGCACCGGCAGGGAAACCAGGACAAGCGCGATCACAATCAGCGGATCGATATAGGGCAGGATGGTGGTGTGCCCGCGTTTGAGCAGGATCATTGCAATGACGAGTGACCCCGCGATGCCCGCCGTCTGCATGGCGTCAATCTTCCAGTTTCGAATCTCCAGGTCCAGAATGCTTGATTGCACTCGGCGTTCGCATTTTTTGAGCAGCAGGATAATGACGGCGTATATCACCAGGCAGATGAACATATACAGGGTGGTCATGTCCACGGCTATCCGCCGTCCGCCCGTGCACAATTCCTGGATGTTGGTGATCAGGAACAGCGTCAGCAGCACCAGCATCACGAGGCTCTTGATGAGGTTGAGAAACGGTTCCAGGGCCATGTACCCGAACGGACGCGTCCGTGTTTCCGGCATGTTCACGAGGTCCACGACCCGCAGCGAGACCAACGCCATCACGAGCGTCACAAAGGTGTACAGGCCGTCGAGCAGAATCGCTTGTGATTTGGCCACCAGGGCCATGATGATCGCGCTGGAGGAGAGCAGCACACTGCCCGCTATGGAAATCCTGAGGCCGGTCTTCTCGTAATTGCGCGGCGTGGAAGTGTTGTTTTTCAAGAAGCCCCTTCTTCGCTGTAGCGCTTCCATAACGCGCGGGCAACACATACCGTCTTGCCGCGCCAGGTGAGGAGTTTTTCCTCGGTCAGCCGTGTAATGAGCCGACTTAGGGTTTCCGGGGTTGTGCCGACGCTCGCCGCGATGTCTTTTTTTGAGACCGTCAGGTAAATACGCTTCTGTTGACCGTATTGCTCGCGCAAAAAGCGGACTAGGCGTTCCTCCACATCGTAGAAGGTCAGTTCGTGCACCCGGTCGGCCAGGTAGCGTTGACGTTGCATCAGCATGGCGATAAAGGTGTTCCTGAACGCCTCCTGGTTCAGCAGGGCCATGACATTGCGGCGCTGGATGCCGATGACCTCCACGTCGTTCAGCGCGACGGCGGTTACCGGGTAGGTATCCCGCTCGAAGAGGATGACTTCCGCGAATACCTCGCCGGGTTTGATGGTCCGCAGCGTAATCCGGCGCCCCCCTTCGGCGACCTTGAACAGTTGGATGCACCCGACGCTCAAAAGGTAAAACGTGCTGCCCGCCTGTCCTTCGAGGAAGAGGGCCTCACGCTTTTTGAGCGCGCGCACATGCGACACCTTTGCCAGCCGACGCACATGGTCCTCCGCCAATCCATTGAAAAGGAACGAGTTGGATATCAGTGTGTGGATATGCTTTTCCTGTGCCGCGATATGTGTGTCTGTATGCATCACGGAATAAGATAATCATTCCCCCCATTGAATCAAGATTTCTTTTGCCTGACAGGAGAGTGACCCATATTTTCAATTCACGGGACAACCATATGTTCAATTCCGCCGCGCTTCATTGGCCTTTGGCTCTCTTCAGGGGTTGTGTGGCGCACCGTATGGACCCGCCTTGTCCGTTGTGTGTGCCGAAATAGACTGGATGAACGTTAATGCCCCGCTTTTCAAGCTCGTCTCGGATGTAGTCATTTTTAACATGGTCATTATAGGACATGATATAGTTCTTTTCATCTACCGGCAGGCCGTTTACGGCTAACCGCGATGCGTCGGCCATCGGCACTTTGATCAAATCCCAGTCCCGGATGCATGCGGGAATGCCCTCCACAAACGCTTCCTCGCAGACGATTGCCAGGCCATGACGGGGGACGGACAATACGCAATCCAGGTGCAGTATCTGTTCTGCCAGCGGCACCCGCACGACGGTATATTCACCGCCAAGCATCCGCCGAATCCATTCGCAGCCAGCCTGATTGGAGCCGACTGCCTGATTAAGGGTATTGCCGATCAGAAGGGTCTTGCCAATGATCACCAGGTCGCCGCCTTCCAGCGCCGGCTCGTCCGGCGTCGGAACGGCCAGCGGCGCCGCGTGCGGCATGGCGAACCAGCGCATGTTGCCCTCCTTGAATTTTGCGGATAGTATCTCCCGAAAGCCGGAGATGTCGGCGCGGCGCAGCATGGTACGCAGGTTGAATTCTATCGCCTGGTTCCCGATTACGATCATGTTGTCGCGCGGAAAATCCTGGGAGTAGCCGTTGGCCAGGACTTCCCGTCCATAATTGCGCACAATGAATTCTTCGGTCAGTCGTTCCGGTCGGTACACCTTAACCCCCAGCTTTTCCAGCACGCGGATCAATGCCATGTTTTCCGCTTCGAGCAGCTCCGTCTCGCTCTTCTTCTTGACTGGGTGGATCATGGTCTCCCAGGACATGCCTGCCGTGGCCATTGTATATTCAGCTTCGTCCGGAGGCAGTATCTTGAGGGTCTCCTGTAACCATGGGGCGTCCGCGTCGGGGGACCTCCCGTAGGGAAGGCCGACAATCACTTCCTGCAGCGCGCCGTATTCACTGTCAATGTATACGGGAGAATCGGCAGCGGGCACGGTTCGGCAAATAGCGAGAAAAAGAACCAGTATGCAGCCCGGCACAAGCCACGGGGTGTTGTTCTTTAATCCTGTTTCTGTTTGTATGTTCATCGGTGCTCATTGTTGTGGCAGATGGGGTGTTAGTCAATCTTTGATTATGTGATTTTTGACTGGCTCCACACCATCCTGAAGGGCATCAATCCCAATGGCGTGGCGCGGAATGTGGGGATGGCTTGCCGAAAACTTTATGTTCAGGTCAGGAAGCCATCAGGTTTTCCTTTGCGTATTTCACTCAGGGCGAGATTGGGGAGATTGGGGACAGAGACGTGGACCGTGGCCGGAGCTCTGGAGGGCTGTTTTGGCTGTTTTGTGTGACCGTTTTAGAGGGCGGCGGGTGTTTTATGGCCTTTTCGGGCGCTCGCTGGGTGCAAAATTGTGTTTTTTGGGTAAAATGGCTGTTTTTTGGCGTTTTTTGGCGGATTACCTCGTCAAAGACGTCGTGCATGGCCTTTTTCAGCAGACGGGCCTGCCAATCCTTGCACTGGGGGCTTCCCGGAAAAATGACCCGTTTCCCGT
>RZZM01000524.1 GCA_009929845.1 Spartobacteria bacterium | reverse complement strand
CATGCATACCGGCGATGTTTTAACCGCGGATGGCGCGGATGGGCGCGGATGTTGGGCTGCGAAATATTCGAAAATGGCCATATAAAGCACAAAAATTCGTGTGATTGGTGCGATTCGTGATCCCTCTGGGCGCCGCAGGTTCTTTGGGGGGAGACGGGGCACGGGTACAGGCCGGCTCGATGGGAATCTCGCCCTCCAGGGGTCATGTTTGAACAGCAAACCTGGAAGGCTGGCTTATGTGCGAGAGTTATGTTGCCGTGCCGTCGGCAAAGCGCGCCATCACATGTTCGGCGATTTTTACATCGGCGCGCGGCATGGGGTACATGCGGAGCTGTGCGGGCGGGGTCCAGACGTAATCGGCGCACTCGATGGCGCGGGGGCGTCCGGAAATGATTTTCACCCAGTGGGCGTGCAGGTCCATCGTGAAATGGCTGAAGGCATGCGCCACGACCAGCAGTTCGTCACCCACGCGCACCCGGATGCCCAATTCTTCTTTCAGTTCCCGCTCCAGACAGGCGACCGCATCCTCCCCAGGCTCCATCTTGCCGCCGGGAAACTCCCATAGCCCGCCCAGCATGTCGGTATCCCGTCGCTGCGCCAGAAGAATCTGATTCCTGCTGTTGATAATCACCCCGGCCGCCACCAGTTTGTGGGGGATTTTTTTTCGGGGGGCCTTGCGTGGGTAGGCTTCCGCCTGCCCCTTTTTGTGCGCCTGGCAGATGGCGCGCAGCGGGCAGTTCGGGCAGTCCGGACCGCGGGGCGTGCAGCAGAGCGCGCCCAGTTCCATCATGGCTTCGTTGAATGTGCCCGGGTCCTCCTGAAGCAGCAGCCTGTCCGCCCACTCCTGCACCTGGCGGGTGGTCTTGGAGGACGAGGCCGGTTCTTCGATGGCAAATACCCGCGAGAGGACCCGTATGACATTGCCGTCAACAACCGCCAGGGGCAGTTGAAATGCCAGGCTGCCGATGGCCGCGGCGGTATAGGGGCCGATCCCGGGCAGGGCCAGCAACTCCTCACGCGTGCGGGGAAACCGGCCCTTGTGGTCGCGCGCAATGTGCCGCGCGGCCTCATGCAGGTTCCTGGCGCGGCTATAATACCCCAGGCCTTCCCAACATTTCAGGACATCCTCCCGCGGGGCGGCGGCCAGCGAGCGGAGCGACGGAAAACGTTTCATAAACCGGTCAAAATAGGGCTGCGCCTGGTCAACGCGCGTCTGTTGCAGCATGATCTCGGCAATCCATACGCGGTAGGGTGTGCGCTTGTTTCGCCAGGGCAGCAGTCGGCGGTGCTGACGGAACCAGTCGATCAGATTCCGGTGAAATGCGTTCGTAATGACGGTCTGCTGACGGACGAGCTTGGTGGTCATGGGATCGCTATTCCTTCAGTACCGGCATTTTCCGGATGGTCTTTTTGTAGAGGGTGTTGGTATCGGGCGTCCGGTCCTGCAGCCAGCGATCCTGGTTGTGTCCGGCCATTTCCTGGGGGGGCAGTTCCCGGGGCGGTCCAACAATCCGCAACACCAGGTCGGCGGTCCACGAAACGCCTTTCTTGTTGATGACATGGTCCGGTTCCAGCACGGTGTAGGTGTAACGGACCTCGTATTGGTGCGTTCCCTTGCGCTGCACCTTCCACTGCGGGAAAATGACCTGGCCCTCCTCGCTGCCGGAGAGCCGTTTTGCCCATTCCGCGTTGGTCAGGTCGCTGTTCTGGGCCGGGCCCTGCTTGACCAGTTCCAGCGCTTCGTCGTCGCTGTGAACCGTGCGGGCCCGTTCCGCGCCCGGCACATCGGCGGTGTAGCCGCCGGACGAGGAGTAGGGGATCGGGTCACCGCACCCGGCCACCCCGAGGGCGATTGCGCACACACAGGCTCGCTTCAGCATCCAAAAAATTTTACCTGTATGCTCTCTTTGCCTGTTTTTCATAATGCCTATCAGCGTTTTCATCATCTTGTACATACATAGCAGCATCTTTGCCACGGGCGCAATTTGAATATCAGCAAAAAACATTTTGATCTGATTGAGAAACATCAGAACTCCTTACCTCGAACGTTAGCCGCAGAACGAGAATTTCCTTCTTCGTCCCGCTCGCGGGGACTACGCAGGACAAGCCCGTCCTCCAGGTTTGCTGTACAAACATGACCCCTGGAGGCGAGATTCCTATCGAGCCGGCCTGTACCCGTGCCCCGTCTATTCCTAAAGAACCTGCGGGTTCGGCGAGAAAGGAGAGCGATTATGATCAGCGAAAGACCGTTCGACCTACCACCTAAACCGCTAATCACCTACCACCGAATCTTACGATCAGCGAACCCCGGGACAACCCGCCCAGGACTACACCTTGGTGTCACGTTAACTTCCACGAGGTAAGGATTTCTGAACATGGCGGGCTACGGCGACCAGGCAGCATCAGACGTTTAAAATTGAGGCCCATGTTGTAAAGGGAAGAACACGGGCGCGAGCGCCCGGGATTTCATAGTCCCTGTTCCCCATGTGCACTCCTGTTCATGAAAAGATTAGACTGTATTCGAGTTTATTCATGAAAAGATTAGAGTCATCCCAAATTTTTACAACTACAAGAAATAAAAACGCAGAGGTATATGCAAAAAACAAATATTGAGCGATACTGTAACCATGAAGCGGTCAGAACACATCGATGAAAAACTGGCGGGCCTGCCGGACAAG
>RZZM01000523.1 GCA_009929845.1 Spartobacteria bacterium | reverse complement strand
ATGAACGGGCAGCGCGGTACGTCGAAGCGGTTGATGAGGCCGTTGACGTCGTACAGGCCCGGATGGCGCCCTACGCGGGGGTTCCGGTGATTTGCGCGGACATGAATCGTGACCTGGTTGAATGGTTTGGACTCCGGGTGATCGCGACCTTTCCACGCGATGAAGAGGTCTCCGTCCGCATGATGCACGAGATGCTGCTGGAGGCAAAAACGGCCGGTGTGGCGCTGGTGATAGATAACCGGCAAAGCAGCGGCAAGGTTGGGTGGACCCTGGCGCATGACTTGCGGGCGCCGTGCGTGGAGCTGTCCAATTTTCCGGTTGACTCGCCGCAGGCTCCAGATGAGTATGCCTACATTATGACTCTTTTGGATAATAGTGAACGTCTGGCGGTCGCCCTGGAAACGGGTGAGGCCGCGCCGCGGGGGCATTGATGGCGCCGATTCTTGAGTTGGAGCGCATAACTGTTCGACGACGGGGGCAGACCGTCATCGAGGAGGTCTCTATCACCTTGCAGCAGGGGGACTTTGTCGCCCTCATCGGCGCGAACGGGTCCGGGAAAACCACCTTGCTGCGCACGATCATGGGGTTCCTGCATCCGGCGTCCGGCATGGTTGCGTTGTTCGGTCAGTTTCCGGTCAATTGGCGGCAGCAACGGTGTCGAATCGGCTATGTGCCGCAGGCGCTTTCGATTGACGCGCGTATGCCGATGACGGTGCGGGATGTGGTTGCAATGGGGCGGATAGGGGTCGTGGGCCTGGGGCGGCGGCTTGCGCGGACGGATCATGAAGCGGTGGAGCAGGCCATGGCGGATGTGGGGGTGGCGCCGTTGGCGCAGCGCCCGGTCGGACAGCTTTCCGGCGGGGAGTTGCAGAAAGTTCAGATCGCGCGGGCCTTGAGTCAGACGCCGGGCCTTCTTTTGCTGGATGAGCCCACCAGCAATCTGGACCTGGGCGCGCAGCGCGAATGTCTGGATTTAATTTGCCGTTTGCATGAAGAGCGTTCGCTGACGACGTTGATTGTGATGCACGACCTTAAGTCATTGCCGACCGACTGTACGCACGCGCTGATTATTGATGATGCCCGGTTGGTGTTTGAAGGCGCCTTTCAGGATGTTTTCACCGAAGAGAACCTGGCCCATGTGTACAAACATCAGGGCCGGGCCATCCTGCGCGAGCTGTTGGAATCGCGCGCCGGGGGCGGGTTGTGATGAACGATCTGTGGCAGCATACCTTTTTTCAACACGCGGCGCTGGCCTGCGTGCTGGGCGGCGCGGGGCTCTCGATCATCGGCGTCTTTGTCACACTCATGGATATTCCGTTTCTGGGCATCAGCATGTCGCATTCCGCTTTTCTGGGGGCGGTGCTCGGGTTGCTGTGCGGGTTTGATCCTTTGATGGGGGCGATCGGGGTCTGCGCCATTACCGGGGTGCTGGTCGGCCCGCTTTCCGACCGTGCCGGGTCGTCCTCGAACAGCGTGCTGGCTGTCATTTTCTCGGCGACCATGGGGTTGGCCTTTTTATTGCTGGCGCAGATACCGGGGCCGAAAAGCGAGGCGCTGAACCTGATCTGGGGAAGTATACTGACCATATCCGGCAGAGAGATCATTATTCTGTCCGTGCTTTTTTGTGTCATCCTTATCCTCCTGCTCGCATTTTTTAAGGAGACCCGAGCGGTTCTTTTTCACCGGGAAATCGCCGCCGCGAGCGGGGTTCCCGAAAAGGTGTTTTATTATGGAGTCATTTTGATGGCGGGCCTGTATATCAGCGCGAGTCTCAATATTGTGGGCGGACTGCTGATTTTTTCCTTGCTGGTCAATCCCCCCGGCGCGGCCTATCTGCTGGCCTACCGCTTGAAAACGATGTTTGCGCTTTCCGCTGTATTCGGGGTGCTCTCTTGTTTCGCGGGGCTTTACATCTCCTACCGTTTTGATGTGCCCACCGGGGCGGTGATTGTGCTGTGCTCGTCCGGGATTTATCTGCTGGCCTTTATTTTTTCACCCAAACGTACCACGCAGCGGCGCGGCGCCGCGTGGCCTGAAAGGAAGATGACATGATGCAAAGAGACCTGGCGCGAAAAGCGTTTTTCAACGAGCGGGCCGAACAATGGATGGACATGTGGTACAAGGACGACGAGACCGGCGCCTATACGCGACACGACAAGGCCTTTATGCGCCTCTTTTCCCTGATGGACTTGCGGGAAGGCGACACCGTGTTGGACGTGGGCTGCGGAAGCGGCGTGCTGGTCCCGTATATCCTCAAGGCTATAGGGCCCGGGGGAACGCTGACCGAGGTGGATTACGCCGAAAAGATGATCGAAGAGAATCGACGACGGCATGCGGACCCGAGGGTGCAGTTTGTTGTCGCTCGCGCCGATGAACTGGAGGTGGAGGAGGGCAGTGTTTCGGCAGTGATATGCTTTTCCTGTTTTCCGCACTTCCAGAACAAGGCCGAAACCCTCGCGGGGCTACAGCGCGCGCTCACGCCGGACGGGCGCCTCTTTATCGCCCATTTTGATTCCTCCGAAGACCTTAACGCCCATCACCGCAAGCACGAATGCGTCATGCACGACCACCTGCCCGACGCTGCCGACATGCGCCGACTCATGGAGGAGGCCCGCCTTACCGTCGAAGACTTCATTGACGAAAAAGGCTTCTACTTCATCGCCGCGCGCAAGGCGTAGAC
>RZZM01000522.1 GCA_009929845.1 Spartobacteria bacterium | reverse complement strand
CCCGCTCAGGTCACGCGCCCGCACGCGCCAGTAGAACTGTGTGGCCGCCGAGGCCATCACCTCGTAAACCGGCACCGACAAATTAGTGATCCCGATATTGTAACGCGACAGGATGTGGCCATTCTCGCCGCCGTTAAATGTGGCGTTGGTACTGATCTCGAGCAGGTAACTGGTGACGACATCATCCACATCTGTCGAGGCCTGCCATTTAAACGGCCCGACTCCATGCTCGATCACTGAATTGCCCAACGGCGAAATAATTACCGGCGCGGAGGGCGCGTTATCACCCACAATGCCGTCGTCATTAAAGCGCACGTCAAAAAAGAAATCGATGTCCCCATCGCTGATATCCTCGTCCCAGGCGCTGTATTGCAGGTTCGAGTCATTCCCGCCAAATGGCGCGATCGAGACCGAGTCAATCGCATCACTGGTCGCGTAATTCGTTGTTGAATCGCCACTATTGGCCCATATCTGCGCATTCTGGAAGGTGGCGATGGTGAAGCGTCCGGTCACCGTACCGTTCAACCCAAGATCACTGCGCGGGATCACAAATTCCATTACGTTGTTGGCCGCGCTCCAGGTGGTGGACGTGCCGCCGTAGGCCGAGGGGGCTTCCCATTGCGTGTCGCCGCTCGGATCGTACAGCTCGATACGCTGCCCCACCCCGTCGATGTTGTGCACAATGATCTGCCGGTCGGGATAGTGCATGGCCGCGTTGCCGTTGGTATAATAGCCGTCGCCTATCGTGGTGTTGGCGTCATCCCCGATCCAGTTGAACTCCGTATCCGCCGGATCCTGGTTGGTGTCCACGCCAATCGCAATGTAGGGATGGGAAAAGTCATTGATATCCTGGAAGCGCACCATGAAATACAGATTGCTGTCGTTGGCGGACATGCGCAATTCGAATATATCCAGGTTTTCCGGCGCCCCCGGATCATTACGGGCGTCGTATTCCTTGTCGCGCCAGATGAATTCCCCGCTGCTGAAGGTGGAGGCGTTGACGGTGTCCGCCCAGACGCCCACCCAGTCGTTGGTATTGCCGTCGACCACAATGGTCTTGGCCACATCCACCACCTCGAAGGTGGTGACATCGTTGGTGGTGATCGTGCGGTCCGTGGTGCGGTCTTCATCATTATCCGCGCAGACCACCTGCACCGTATAGATACCCAGGCAGGCCTCGCCGGGGTCAACCGGGGTCGAGACATTGGCGGACCCTATCGAGGCCCAGGTCATCCCCTGTCCGCCGCCGTCGCCGGGCGTATTACCAAAAACTTCACCCGCGATGATCACCGTCCCCGTGCTGTTTTTTACGATAAAATGCGGCGACACATCATTATTGGGATCGGACATCATCCCACCATTGACATTGATGCCGCTGTTAGTATCGCGCACCAGGCCGGTGACAGACCAGCCGCCCCCCACAATCTCATACACCGCCACCGTCGAGACGCCCGGCGCGCCTTGCGCGATGAAGCCAGTGAATTCCGGCGCGGTGATATCGTCGTCCCGCACCACAATGTGATTGGCGTTGTAGTCGTATACTCTATAATCGTTATCCCGATCATTATCAGCGTCGGCCAGATGGAGGCGAATCCACTGATCACCGGCCTGATACAGCGCCTCGATCCGCTCCGGACTGAACGGCGTAGTCCAGCGCCAGGTATTGGTGGAATACGCAAAGGTCTCCTCGAACGGTTCACTGCGTGAGGCGTCAAAATTGGCCACGTTGTTGGTAAACAGATGCGGAATGGAGACATTGCACCAGGCATCCGGATCGACCAGCGGGTCATTGGTCCGGGCAAGTCCCGAATCGGTGTCATAGGCCCAGATGACCAAGTCGAAGGGGTTGGCGGGGGATATTTCCGCCAGTGAACCATCCGTTGGGTACCATCTCGTCGAGTTATATGAATCCGCATAAGCCACCAAACTATTGTTGGTATACAGGTAGGCAAAGGTGTAGAACGGGGAGGAGTTGGCGCCCGCGTAGGGAGCAGAGCCATCATCATCCGTCACATAGAGTTGTCCCATCTTCTGGTTCAGCAACCATTCCCGGTCGCTTTCGCCTGCGTCGTTGTCCGCATTGGGAATGGAGGAGGTTACATACAAATAGCTAATGCCATACATCGCGCCGATCTGCTCCCGGCTGAACGAGGTAAACTGCCAGACACTCGATGCGCCGCTGGAGAAGGTATCCGCATAGGGCGAACTGCCTATCTCGTAATAATGACTGCAGTCATTGGTCAGCCAGTTCGGGACGGATATATGCATCTGCGTGGCGTAATCCGTCGTCCCGCGCGACAGCCCGCTCTCCGGGTCATAGGCGTAGAATACGAGACGTACCGGATCCGTACCGGCATCGGCCAGTTGCTGGTCCGACAGGTAAAAGTAACCATTGGTCTGGCCACCATAATAAGCCCCGATTTCCTGATCCCCGGCCCAGACCCGCATGGCGCCATAGACAATGCGCGCCGAGACATTATCCCAATACACAGTCGAATTTACCACGTATGTCGGCTGTTTCCCCAAGGAAATTGTGGCGGGCAACGAATTGGCCACATTGGTATACCCCACCTGTGTCCAGGTGGTGGAGATATAGTCGTGGACATAGAAACTATTCCATTGGACTTGAAGTCGCAGCCGCGCGTTGGTCGTGCCGCCATCCTCGCGGCGGAAGCTTGCGG
>RZZM01000521.1 GCA_009929845.1 Spartobacteria bacterium | reverse complement strand
AAACGGAGTTTGAAATGAGTAATGCGATTGTATTTCCCGGGCAGGGGGCGCAGGCTGTGGGTATGGCTGCCGGGGTATTGGAGCGGTTTCCGGATTGCCGGGGGATGTTTGACGAAGCCGGCGAAATTTTAGGATATGACCTGGCGGCGCTGTGCGCGGAAGGTCCGCAGGAATTGCTGACGCAGTCGGACCGCGCGCAACCGGCCATTTTTGTTGTAAGCGCGGCCTGCTATGCCATGTATAAAGAAACGGCCTCTGATTTCGAGTGCGCTATGACTGCCGGGTTGAGTTCCGGGGAGTGGACGGCCTTGTACGCGGCCAACGTCCTGTCTTTTGGAGAGGTGGTCCGTGTTCTGGCGGCCCGAGGGAAGTTCATGCAGGAAGCCTGCGAGGAGCAGAAGGGCGGGATGTTGAGTGTTATCGGACTGAACGCTGAACAGGTTGAAAAGGTGGCCCTTGATGCAGGCCTCGAAATGGCCAATTTCAATTCGCAGGAGCAGATTGTGTTGTCCGGCCCCGTCGAACGTATTGAGCGCGCCGTGCAAATAGCCAAAGATGCCGGGGCCAAGCGGGCGATTCCCCTGAATGTGGCCGGCGCGTTTCACTCGTCAATGATGAACAGCGCGGCCGAAAAACTGGCGGAATTTTTAGCGCCTATCACGTTTTCCGCCCCATCCATGCCTGTGATTTCCAATGTCACCGCCCGACCGCACGAGGCGGACACCATCAGGGAATTGATGGTCAAGCAGGTGAATTCGCCCGTAAAATTTGTGGATTCGGTGCTCTGGATGCAATCTGCCGGTGTCGATTCCCTGGTCGAATGTGGTCCGGGAAAGGTGCTGTCCGGGCTCGTTAAGCGTATTGACAAGCAGCTTTCTATGCATAGTATACAGGGGTTTTAGGTTTTTAGGTAATTAGGTTGTAGGTGATAGGTGATTAGGTTGTAGGTTGTAGGAAGTTAGGTGTTTAGGTTATAGGTGATTAGGTTGTAGGAAGTTAGGTGTTTAGGTGATAGGTGATTAGGTTTTAGGTTGTAGGTCGTTAGGTGAATAGGTTGTAGGTCGTTAGGTGAATAGGTTCAAGGTTGCGTACAGCAAATAAGCTAACCACCTAATCACCTACAACCTAACCCGCTAACCCCTAACCCCCTAACCCCCTAACCCGCTAGAAAGGTATGGTAATGATTTTTGAAGGAAAGAGCGCGATTGTTACGGGGGCCGCCCGGGGTATTGGGCAGGCCATTGCCGTAAAACTGGCGGAAATGGGCGCGGATATCGCGCTATGCGATTTGCAGGCGGATTGGCTCGTGGAGACGGCGGATAAGATTTCCGCATTGGGCCGTACGGTGAAATGCTACGCGACGGATGTAAGTAAGGCCGCGGATGTTGATGCGGCGGTTTCCTCGGCGCATAGCGATTTCGGGCACATTGATATACTGGTGAACAACGCGGGAATAACGAAAGACACGTTATTGGCGCGGATGTCGGAAGAGGACTGGGACGCGGTGATCAGCGTGAATCTGAAAGGCACGTTTCTTTTCACAAAGGCCGTTTCAAAGATTATGATGAAGCAGCGTTCCGGTTCGATAGTGAATATTGCGTCAATCATAGGCTTGATTGGCAACGCGGGACAGTGTAACTATTCCGCGTCAAAAGCCGGTGTGATCGCACTGACAAAATCGGCGGCCAGGGAACTGGCCCGGCGGAATGTCAGGGTGAATGCGGTTGCCCCGGGCTTTATCCAGACGAAAATGACGGATAAACTTACGGAAGATATGCAGAAAAGAATGTTGGATGCCATTCCAATGGCGCGTTTCGGACAACCGGAAGATGTGGCGGATGTGGTTGCCTATCTTGCCGGTGACGGGTCGTCCTATGTCACCGGGCAGGTCCTGAATGTGTGCGGCGGTATGGTCATGTAGTTCAAACAATGGCGATGTGCGGTAAAGGACAGCTTTAAATGCACGAATATCCTGCTTTCTTGAGGGCGGGTTAACATAAGGATACATAAGGAGGAATACAATGGCACTGGAAGATAAAGTAAAAGACATTATTGTAGAGCAGCTTGGCGTTAACGCGGACCAGGTGACGACGGAAGCATCTTTCATCGAGGACCTGGGCGCGGATTCCCTGGATACGGTCGAACTGGTTATGGCGTTTGAAGAACAGTTTGGCGCGGAAATTCCCGATGAAGACGCTGAAAAACTGACCACGGTCGGCGGGGTCATCGACTACCTGAAAGAAAAAGGCTTTGATGCCTGATTAATGTTGGATATGAAGGGCCGGGGAACGTGAATACGTTCCCCGGTTTTGATGCCCACAGATTTTCACAGATTCAGGAGAGAAGTGGTGAACGGTGATCCGGAGACGTATGCGATAATTGGCGCGGCCATGGATGTTCACCGGGAACTTGGATGTGGGTTTCTTGAAGCGGTTTATCAGGAGGCTTTGGAAGTGGAGTTCAAAAATCGCTCCATACCCTATGCGTCTAAACCAAGGCTACCTATAGCATATAAGGAAACCATTTTAAAGAAGTACTATGATGCGGATTTCATATGTTATGAATCTATCGTTGTTGAAATTAAAGCACAGGAAAATTTAGCGCAAGCGGATGAAGGACAGCTCATTAATTATCTGCATGCCACTAAATTGTCTCGTGGTTTGCTTATCAACTTCGGCGCC
>RZZM01000520.1 GCA_009929845.1 Spartobacteria bacterium | reverse complement strand
AACCCGTCTTTCAACAGGTTGAACAGATCGGTCTTTGAATACCCCCCGCGGAAATCATCCTCCTGCTGATCGGTCATGCCGAGCATGCGGCGCAGGGGCGCGAGCAGGGTCCAGGGCTTGGCATGGGTCACATTCAAAATCAGGTGCCCGGAATTCTTCATGACACGGTGGCATTCCGCGATGAAGGCGTAATCGTTTTCCACCCCCTCGAGTCCGTTCATCAGGACCACGCGGTCAAATGAACCATCCGCGTAGGGGAGCGTGGCCCCGTCCAGCCATTGCACGTTGTGGCTGCCCGCGCGGGCGCGGGTGACCGTCTGGGGTTCCCAGTCGCGGGGCGGACAGCTTAACACCGAAATGATGTTGGCCACGCCCTCCTCGGTCATGTCCGCATTGTGCCAGCTCCCGCCATGGGCCCGCAGGTAATAGTGCATGGCGGCCACGCCGCCGATGGCCAGGCACTCAAGGCCCAGCGTCATGCCCAGCATTTCCCGTATTCTTCTCAGGCATAGATTATTTACCGGCGACTTGTCGAACATGGCCAGCAGCCATTCCCCGGACACCCCGCCGTGCTCCTGCCCTATCGCATTCTGTACTTCTTCATCCATAATTCACTCGAAAGGCTAATTCACATTTACCCGCCCAAGATAGCTTCTACCTATTCCCAAAACAATCCATAACGTGTATAAAAAGAAAGCTATACAGTATGGATACATAAAAACAAAGGAATAGTATAATGGAACCGACATGTGATTTTATCAGGGCCAACCTTTCCGGCAGGACAGTTCGCAACGTTCCCGTCGGTACGCCGGTGCGCGATGTGTGTTCCGACAGGCAGGCGGAAAGCCCATTGGCCGTCCTCGGGGCCCTGGTCAACAACGATGTGGTTTCTCTTTCCTATCCCCTGGAAGTGGATAGTGATGTGGACATACTCACCCTGGCCGACCAGCACGGGTGGCATATCTACCGCTATTCCATGAGCTTTCTGCTCTCCAAGGCCGTCAGCGAGCTGTATCCAGCGGCCAAAATTTATGTTGAACACTCCCTGGGGTCGGGCTTTTACTGCAATTTTCAGAGCAATGGCGCCCATGGCATCACCCCCGAACAGATTGAAAAGCTCGCCGCCTACATGCGGGAACTTGTCGCGCAGGATATCCCCATACTCCGTCGCAAGGTAATCTTCAGCAAGGCCCTGGAATACTTCGAGGAACATCAGCAACGCGATATCCTCAACCTGCTTCGCTTCAAGAACCCGCCCAAAATTGTCCTCTATAAATGCGGCGATTTTATTGATGTGTCCCATGGCCCCCTGGCCGACAGCACCGGGGCGCTGTCCTACTTTTCGCTTATCCCCTACGCGCCGGGGTTTGTCCTGCAATTCCCCGACCGGGAAAACCCGCCCGACCCCGCGCCCTTCGAGCCCCAACCCCAGCTTTTTCAGATTTACTCCGAATACAAAAACTGGGGCCGCGTGCTGGGGGTTCGCACCGCGGGCGACCTCAATGAAATCATCGCGGAAAACCGCATCCAGGATTTCATCATGATCGCGGAGGCTTTGCATGAAAAGAAACTGGCCAAAATCGCCGATATCATCAGCGAGCAGCGCGACCATGTGAAGTGGGTGCTGATTGCCGGCCCCTCATCATCAGGAAAAACCACCTTCGCCAAGCGGCTCTCCGTGCAACTGCGGGTCATGGGCCTGCGGCCCGTCACCATCTCGGTGGATAATTATTTCGTCAATCGCGACGACACCCCGTGCGGGGACGATGGCGAATTCGATTTTGAACACATAGAAACCATCGATTTGGACCTCTTCAACACCCACCTGAAAATGCTCGATGAAGGCAAAGAGGTGGAGGTGCCGGTGTTTAATTTTTCGACGGGTAAACGGGAGTATCACGGGGAAACCCTGCGCATTGAAAAGGGCCAGATGGCCCTGATCGAGGGTATCCATTCCCTGAATCCACGCCTGACCGCAATCCTGCCCGCTGAGCACAAATTCCGCATCTACATCAGCGCCCTCACCCAACTGAATCTGGATTTCAGCACACGCATATCCACAACGGACAATCGGCTGATACGCCGCATGGTGCGCGATCATCAGTTCCGCGGACATTCCGCGCTGCGCACCCTGCGCATGTGGCCCAGTGTCCGCGCCGGAGAAAAACGCTGGATTTTCCCCTTCCAGGCCGAGGCGGATATCGCCTTCAACTCGGCGCTCGATTACGAGCTGGCCATGCTCAAACCCCGCGTGGAACCCCTGCTGGCCGAGATCAAACCCTACGACCCGGAATACGCCACCGCCCGCCGGATGCAGGACTTTCTCTCCGGCTTCATCAGCGCCCCGGCGGACTACGTCCCCGCCAAATCCATCCTGCGCGAGTTTCTCGGACAAAGCAGCTTCAGGTACTGACCGGGAGACCATACCACCCAAACAGCGCGAAATTCCCTCGCGGGAAGAGGTTCGTTGTTCAGGCTTCAGCCTGCCACGCACGGCGAGCCGCGCACGTTTCGCGCCGAAAATGCCCTCCATGGCCCCCCGCAAGGCCTACACAGGCCCAAAATAGCCATTTTCTCGTCAAAACGACCATCATCTTTCGCTAAACCGCCCGCATTGGCCGCTGCTCAAGCATGACAGATCGCCAAAAAGTCGTAGTCATTCGCTCACAAGACCCTCCGGATGCCACAGATGCGACCACACGCCCGCCCAAACAT
>RZZM01000133.1 GCA_009929845.1 Spartobacteria bacterium | reverse complement strand
CTCCATCTTTACAGACACGGTTATTTCCAACCTGATCATGTCGGCGCGGTCCAACGCGGTCTGGGTGACCATGCCGGACTCCGACAACGACCGGGCGGACGATCAGACAGCGCTCTACAGCGAACGGGTGGGCTATCTCTATGTGCGGGATGACGACAATGAGGATATCCAGTTTGTTGATTTCCGATATTCGGGCAAGGCGGTCCCCACCGACGGGGATATGACCAACGCGACCTTCAGCATCACCGGCCTGGTCCAGGATGCCAGCGGCATCTGGGGTACGGCCGACGCCGCGCGTAAGCCGCTCTTTTCCTTGTTCAGTCCGACCGCGCAACTCATTGCCGACCAGGCCATGGATGGGGATGCCATTGCGGACGGGGAAGGCACCTTCGCCCTGCCGGCCCCGATCTCCAGCCCCCCCACCCCGGTGGCCTATGCCGACAACACGCTGGGTATCTGGACGGTCCGGGTGACGGCCGTTGACGCGGATGACGATGGGTGGGCCGGGGATTCACGGCAGACTGTCTCGGATATGGCATTTGAAGTGGCAGATGACGACACCGAAGTTCCGGCCCTGAGCGGCATCCGCCTGGGCTCGGGCGGCGGCGGATGCGCCACGGATCTAATCTTTTCCGAATACATCGAAGTTTCGACCGGTGATAATAAATACCTGGAAATCTACAACGGCATGCCGACGACCGCGGACCTCTCCGAATACCAGATCGCCAAATACTTCAATGGCGCCACGGCCCCGAGTGGCGTAGGCAACCCCATCAATCTGGCGGGCACGATCGAACCCGGCGGCGTCTATGTCATCGCCAATACGACTTCAACAGGATGGGGCGGAACGCCGGACAAAACCGACAACCTTAATTTCAACGGCAATGACGCCGTCGCCCTGTTGCGCAACGGCGCAACCGTCGATGTGCTCGGGGTGATTGGCGACGCGGACAACTGGGGCAATGAAGTGACCATGGTACGCCTTGTCAGCGTTGTGAATCCATCTGAACTCTGGCAGACGAACGACTGGACCTACTACCCGCCCAACACCTACGATTACCTGGGCAGTCATGTCGGCCCGTTTTCCGACGGCGAACTGGCCGCGGCGACGTTGACCATTACCGGGAATGTGCAGGACACCCACAGCGGCATCTACGCCACGGGCGCCAACCAGCCGACCTACAGCATCTATCAGCCGGACGGCACGCCCGTGGCCGCGGCACAGACGTTCAGCCAGGCCCCCGTCGCCAACGGCGACGCCATCACCTTGGCCCCGCTATCCGATGATGCATCCGGGTATTTCAACTATAACAACATTGTCCTGGGCACACACACCATACAGGTCACCGCGGTCGATTACGACCACGACCGGGCGGATGATTGCCTGGGGGTCACCAGCGCCGTGCCGCTGCACGTTGTGGATGACGACATCGAGCCTCCGCTGGTCGGAAGCGGGACCCCCGTCAATCTCTTGCGCAATGCCGGCTTTGAGATTGAAGCCGGCGGCGCCGACGAGGCCTACTACTGGACCTATGATATGCCGGATAAAATGGGCGGAACGTGGAACAATCACAGACGCGCAAACTGGCGGGCCAGCAGTGGCGGATGGGAAGGCGCCATCCAGGGGGAATGGAGCGCCGAACTTACCGATTCGGGCGGTTGGTACCAGTTGGTGACCAATGCCTTCGGCGAGGGAACCCTCTGGCAGGCCTCCGGCCTGTTCTATGCGGACAGCGATTGGACCAGCGCGGTCAGTTACCTGAGCATCCAATTCTACGACCTGGATACCAACCGGATCTACGGGGCCACCAATATGTTTCCCCACCCCGGCACCGCTTGGACCAATGTATCCTTGCAGGCCACTTCGCCAGCCCTCTGTGTCTACGCCAAATGGGAAGTCGGCGCCTGGGGGATAAGTGCATTCGGCGCCCTTCAGTTTGATGATGTGGAGCTTGGACCTATCATTTCCACGCCCTTGGCTGTTCAGGTAGGTTCAATGAATGCGCTGTCGGAGGGCAGTGGAACCAACGCCGTCTTCACCGTTACCGATGGCGATTTGGCGGCTACGCAACATGCCAATCTGCTGGTGAACGAGGGGTTTGAAGACGGATGGGATGCCTGGGGAAGCTGGGGTGACGTCGGGCAGGCCGGATGGGCCGCGGGACATGGCGCCAACGGAAGCTATTTCCGGGCCTGGCCCGATGGGGATTCCCCTCCTTTCAGCGGTGGGTTGATTCAGGATATGGCCAGCCCGGTCATCGGCGAAATCTACTTTTTCACGATACGCGGATGCAGAGAACCCAACTTCTGGGCCTCGGAAATCCATCAGAAACTCGAATTTCTTAATAGCGGATACGCGCTCGTAGAAGCGTATACCAGCACCATCACGGCGGACCACGTATCCGGAGAATGGCAAACCTACACCATGAGTGGTGTGGCGCCGGCAGGGGCCGCTTATGCGCGCACGACCCTTCTCTTCAACGGCGCCACCAATGACGGCCCTGATGCCTCATTCCTGTGGGATAACGCGGAACTATGCGCAGGCTACAGCATGGCCGCGCCTATGCGAATTCGTTTGGGGGCCTACGACCTCAACAGCGGGTTATGCCGCGGCGCCGACGACCCCTCAACCCAGATGAACCTCACGGTCAGTCACTGGATAACCAAAAACGTGGAAAATTTCTCCATCATGGACAGCCAGACGGCCACGACCAATGTCGGCGCAGTCAGCACTTGGAAATGGTACAGTCTCGACAAAGGCACCATCAGCGCCCTATACCAGGCCGGCAGTAATGCCGTGCGCGCTGATTTGTTTGATGCTGATCATGACCGGGTCGCGGATTACCTTTCGCGCACCAATGAACTGTTCGGTTATCTGCGCGTGATCGACGACGACACCAACAGCCCGACCGCGCAACAGTTGGACATCAACTGGAGCCCGGCCAATGCCACCAACTTTGTTACGGATGGCTCCCTGCGTGTCGGGAATTATGGCATTAGAATTACGCTGGAAGATCAGAGCGGGATACTCACTAATTACAATGAAGGCTGGGTTCCTGATTTTGACCTGATCACGCCAAATGGCAACATCGGACTCTCCAGCATGCCGTTTGAAGGCTTCAACAGCCTGTCCAACAATACGGTGCTTGAAACATGGAAAGCCTGGGGCGGCAGTGTGGCTTATACTAATGTAACCACCGGGACATGGAGCGTAACCTGGTCCGCGCAGGATGCTGACAATGATCGCCTTGATGACCGGTCCTACACCTCGAAAAGCGGCGTCTTTAGTGTATGGACAAACATCTTTACGGTCTATGACGATGATACCACCGCGCCGATTGCGCCTTCGAACCTGACGGCAAGCATCACCTGGTGGACGAATGTGAACAACTTCAGTTTTATCTGGGACCCGGCTGTGGATGATTCCGGCATTGCCCTGGATGGCTATCGTGTGTTCACCAATGCCACACCAACCATTGATGACGGCACCCCGATGGTAGGCATATCCGTGACCAACATCCTTTCCGATGATCTGCTTAACGGGGGTTTCGAGGTCGGCGACGGCGAGGGCAACGAGATCGTCTACGATGACACGCACACCTGGTGGAATCGCGGCAGTCTCGGTACACGCGGTCGGTGGAGCAACGCGAGGGCGCAGGAGGGCACCAACGCCATGTATCTGAGCTGTGATGTCGGCGCCCGCCCCAACGGCACGCCGCGCTACTCGCTGATTCAAACCTACACGCCTATCAATAATACAAACAACTACCCCGGGCAGGTGACCCTCTCCGGGTACTTCTACGGCGACCTGAGCGCAGGCGCCAACGGGGACTTCAGTTGCGCCTTCCTGAAAATGGAGTTCTGCGACGCCAACAGCAATGTGATTGCCATGGCGGTGGCCAACGAGTACGACGACGGCTTCAATGGACGGCCCGGATACGGCATCAACACCATGGGGGCCTGGTCCCCCATGAGTATTACCGCCACCAATATGCCCGCCAACACAAAAATCATCCTGGCTTCCGTAGGGTTGGGGCATAATCAGACCTATCAGTCGTGCGATGGCTACTGGGACAACATTTCCGTGGAGATAAGCCTGATCACCCCGCCCGGCACCTTCGGGGCGGCGTACACCAACGCGCCGGAAGGCTCCAATACCGTATGGCTGTATGTGGTGGATGACGACAACGACCGGCCGGGCGACCAATTGATGAGCGGCGTGACCAACTTCACGATTATGTATGATGCTACGCCACCTGCTCAAATCGCCAACGTAACGGCCAACGCCGGACCGGATGAAACCACTGAAGTGGAATTGCTTTGGGATGCCTGCGCCAACGCCGGAGGCGCGGACCTCTCCCCATGGCGCAGCTACCGGATTTACTACACCGATGAAGCGCGGGAACCGACCACCAACGACCTCTACTTTGCCGCGCACAACAGCGGTTACACCAGCCTTGATACCCTGACCACCGACACGGCCATCCTCTCCAACTTCATTTTCGGCATGGAATATACCTTTGCTGTGGCCGGCGAAGACGTGGCCGGCAATATCGGCACGCTCTCGGATGCCGTGGCCCACTACTTCTCCGGATTCTTTATGACGCAGGGTGTAGTGGCCGCCAGCAGTGGCAGGATCGGATGGACGGCGCATGATACGGCTGGTGTCGTTGACCGTCCCTACGACCTCATCTATCAGGATGCCCGCGGCTTCAGCACACTCTCCACAAGCCGCTGGGAACTGTTGCAGACCATCACCAACAGCTATATGGTGGACGATACCGTCGCCGCCATCCCGCATGGATACACCCGCTTCTATCGTTCCGCACAGGCCGACCGCTGGCAAACCAACAGGAATCCGCGCCTCGCCAGCGCAGAGATATACGGCATGAAAAAACTCGCCCTTTATCCCGGCCAGAACTGGGTGCAGATTCCTTTTGTTCCGGATACCGACACCGTCGAGTTCGTGCTGGGCTACGGCCTGCCGGGTGGCATCATCCCCGCCACCTCTACGCGCGTTTCCTGGTATGAAAAGACCGCCGAGCAAATCGCCACCAATGAAATATGGTTTTGCGCGGATGACAACTGGTATTACTCCATCGGCGGCGCGGGCTATGCCCATACCAAACGAATACCCCTGAGCGAAGGATTCATCGTCGAGATTCCCACCAATGAACCGGCCCAGTCAGTCTGGATCATCGGCAGGGTGCCCACGAATGCGCCGACCCGCCAACAGACCCTCAAGGGCAATGCGTACAATCTGATCGGGTATAATATGCCGCGTTATACCCACCCCTCCGAATTCAGTCTCGAAGCCTCCGGATTCCGCTCTTCCACGTTTCCGTTCCCCTGGCCCGGCGCCATGGACACCATCATGGTCTGGAACAACGAACAACAAACATGGCGCGAACTCTGGCGGGACAGCGCGGGGCAATGGCGTTTCACCTGGCCTTCGCCGTCTTTCCCGCTGGTACCCGGCAATTACCTGACACCCGACAGCGCCATACTCATCAACCGGATGGGCGCCATAGAGGATATTAACTGGGAAAACAATGTGATCTATCCCGCACCCACCAGGGAAATGAATCCATAGGAGAATGACCATGAACAATGTATTTGACCATCATTTTCACAACCGGTTACCTTTTGCAACCCCAGGCAACGTGGCACTACGCGCATGGCTTGCCTTCTTGCTGTTCACCTCGCTGGTTGGCGCCCAGATCACCACGCCGCTTCACATCGGCGCGACATCGCCGATTCTGGATGAGTTCCGTGAACCCCTTTGCGGCGACTGTTACCATCCCGGCGATGTTGTCCAGGTCCTCTGGGCCAGCAACGGGATCGCCTACCCGCCCGCGATCGACGGCGCTCCCGCCCCGGAGAACCCCCTGATGGCCGGCGGGCTGACCGGCATCGGCCACTGTGTCATTCCCAGCCTCGTTGATTCAGGGCTCTTCGGCCTTTCCATTGCTCAAAACCGGCCCGGGAACGGAAGCAAAATCTTTGTCCGGGTCTTCAACGACTCCGCCCTTGACCGCGTGTCGTTCTATGGCGATTCACACATCTTCACCGTACAGGACAACCAGGTCTTTGATGTCGGTGTCGTCGCCACGACCAATGCCCTGGATACCGCCGACAACGACAACGACAACCTGAACAATTCCTGGGAAAGAAGCTATCTCTCCGATCCATCAAATCCGGATTCAGACGGGGATGGCGTCCGGGACGGGGACGAAGTTCTGGCCGGCACCGACCTCCTGGACGCGTCGTGCGTCTTTGAACTTGAATCCATGCAACCTATCGGCGCCCACGACCTGTACGTGGAATGGAAATCCATTGCCGGTCATCAGTACATTATTCAATTCACCGCGGATACGCCCGACCATCATCTTTCCTATCAGGATGTCTCACCAACCATCACTGCCACGGACACCATCAGCACGACCATCATCACCAATGCCCTGCTCCTCGGCAAGGGATGCTTCCGCGTTATGCATGTCGAATAAACACTAACCGCATTTTTCCCTGAGCGCCAACATCCTCAACCCCGTTGGGTAGCCAGGCCACTCCGTAAAGCGTCCACGAGCCCCCCACAAGCCATTTTTATCACAAATCGCGCGAATGGCGCGAATGTAAAAGAGAGAAAATAGATCTGACGCAACTTTCTCCTTGCGTCAGTATGCAACTAGGTCTATTATGTGCCCTTTATATTCACTGGAGAAGCGATGTACTATAAATGTAATGTGTCCGGATTGTTAATACGTTGCGCAGGCGCTGTTTTATGCGCGCTTGCGTGGGTCCCCTGTCTTGCAAACGATGCGCCCGCCGAGGCGCCTTCGCATGTGACTATCGAGAAAACTGAAGACGGCTACCAACTGCTGTACAATGGAGCGCCCTATTACATCAATGGAGCCGGCGCCAAAATGTACCTTGAAGAACTCAAGGAAGCGGGGGCCAATTCGATTCGCACATGGGATGCGGCGCACATCTCGTCGCTTCTGGATAAGGCGCATGAACTGGGAATGACGGTGACCATCGGGCTGTGGATGGGGCACGAGCGTAATGGATTTGATTATTCGGACCAGGCGGCGGTTGATCGTCAGTTCAACAAGGCCAAAAGGCATGTTGAGAAGTTCAAGGACCACCCGGCCCTGCTGATGTGGGGCATTGGAAATGAAGTGGAATGGATCAGCGGTACAAATGTGCTTATTTACAAGGCGATCAACGACATTGCCAACATGATCAAAAAAGTGGACGGCAATCACCCGACCATGAGTGTCCTGGCTGAAATTGACCCGTATGGACTCAAGATTGAGAACATGTCGAAATACTGCCCTGATGTGGACATCCTCGGGGTGAACAGCTTCGGGGGACTGGCATCCCTGCCTGGACGCCTGCAGAAGGCGAACTGGAATGGACCTTACCTCATTACAGAGTTTGGGCCGGTCGGCCCCTGGGAAGCCGAAAAAACCACTTGGGGCGCGGAGTACGAACAGACCAGCACGGACAAGGGGAAGTTCTTCTTCACCAGTTTCATGAAAGGTATTCACAGGGAACCGGCCTGCCTGGGATCATACGTCTTTTTCTGGGGGCACAAGATGGAAACAAGCCCGACCTGGTTCAGCATGATTCTGCGCAACGGGGAACGGACAGCCCCATGTGATTACATGCAAGCCATCTGGTCCAAAAAATGGCCGACCAACCGGTGCCCGGAGGTCAAACAAATCTCGTCACGGGCCGCCGGGCAGATCGTGCGCAAGGGCGGACAATTCGAGGCCACCCTTTCAGCCTCGGACCCCGACGGCGATCCGCTGGCATACCGCTGGGAAATCATGTCGGAAACCAAGGTCCCCGGCAAGGGGGTTGTCACAACCAAGATGAAGCCCATCTACAATTTGATTATTGCCACCAACGACCAAACCGTGGTATTCAAAGCGCCTGTTGAAGAAGGCGCCTATCGGCTGTTTGGTTACGTGACGGACAACCACGGCAATGCCGCTACGGCAAACATGCCATTCTTCGCCAAATAGCGGAAGGAGTAGATGAAGGCCAGACGACCCGCCCCGATGATGGAAGTTTTCGAGGCCTTGTATACTCGATGGGGGGCCCAGCACTGGTGGCCCGCGCGCACCGACATGGAAATGATCGTAGGGGCCATCCTTACCCAGAACACCGCCTGGACCAATGTGGAACGGGCCATAGCCCGGCTGCGCAGGGAAAAGGCGCTTTCCGTGCGGGTGATCCACCATACCCCCGCCGAACGCCTGGCTGAATGGATACGGCCGGCCGGCTATTTTAACATCAAGGCCCGGCGCCTGCGGGCCTTCACGGCACTGGTTGTCGAACAGTATGGCGGGAGCCTGCGCCGATTGTTCCGGTTGCCGACACTGCCGCTGCGCGAAGCGCTTTTATCCGTAAACGGCATTGGTCCGGAAACCGCCGACAGCATCCTGCTCTACGCCGCCAAGCGCCCCGCGTTTGTTGTCGACGCCTACACACGACGCGTATTAAGTCGGCACGGCTGGATATCCCCGCGCGCCACCTACGACGAAACGGCCGCGTTCATGTGCGCACACATCCCCCCCGGGGTGGAGCTGTACAACGAATATCACGCCCTGATTGTGCGGCTGTGTAAAGAACATTGCAAAACCAGGCCGGACTGTTCATCATGTCCCCTCAAACAATTTAACCCGGTATTGTGAACCGCAAACAAAGAAAAGGTCATCCGATGAATCAAGGGAACACCATGCGGCGGCGGCCCGGCACGCGCCTCGTGCCCGCAACAGCGCTGGCCCTGGCGCTGCTGTGCTGCGCGGGCGGATGCCGTTCCACCTCCCGGGCGCCGGCCATCCCGGGGGAGCCGAAGGAACCAATCTATCGGCTTCTTCCGACGGCCCACATCATCCGCGTCAATCAAAAACATAACTATGTAATTTTAGCATGTACAGTCTTGCCATCGCCGGGAGAACAGGGGAAAGTATACAGAAATGACAGCGAAGTGGCCGACATTTTGGTAACCCGCTACAGGCAGGGCGCTCATGTAACGGCGGAGATACGGCAGGGAGCGCCTGAAACAGGCGATCTGGTGAAATTTATGCAGTTAATCAGTGAAGACAACGATAAGGAGAAACAATGACGCTGGCGTGGTTTACGGGCGGGCGTCCCGGCATCGCGGAAATCCTGGTGATTCTTGTGCTCATCTTTCTTTTTTTCGGGGCCAGGCGTCTACCTGAGCTGGCGCGCGCGCTGGGCAGAAGCATCAATGAATTCAAGAAAGGGCGCTCGGAGGGCGCAACAGAAGCCACCGAGGACAATCCGGAAGTGCTGCCCCCGGAGGACAAAGTAAAATAGACGCAGAACCTATCTCTGCGATTGACCTTGCGAAAAATTTTGCATAGTATGTATGTCAGACAGCATAAAAAGGAGAGTTCCATGAATATAGTTCGTTTTGCAGCCATCATGATTACAAGCGCCCTTATCTTTACATGCGGATGCGCGACCATGCCTGATTCAGGTTCTCTTTCTGACGAAGATATTGCGGACGAGGTTCGTAACCGTCTTGAAGAGGACAGTGTGTCCAGATTGTATTCGTTCGGCGTCACGGTCGAAAACGGCGTCGTCACCATCCAGGGATCTGTCCCCGCCCAGGACGCGCTTCGCGCGCGTATCGTTTCGGTGGCGGCCAGCGCCCCCGGTGTGGAGCGTGTGGAAGAAGACCTTTATCCGCCGATGATCGGCCCATACTAGGCTTCAGCGACAGGCAACATAAAAGATGCAACAGAATCCGGGCGATATATATCATGAGGATGTAACGCCCGATCTGGTCAAGCGGAGCCGCCGCTATACATCGGAACGTCGTAAACGGTCTTCACGACAGCGCAACGACACGAAAAAGAAGACGCCCCCGCCCATCAAGTCGACGGCGCGCAGTTCGCGACGGCGACGCTCATCCACGGGCATGCGCTCCTCCGTGGGGACCCTGTTGCTCTGGGGGGTCATCGGCCTGGTGCTGGCCGCTTATCTGGCCTTCCTCGGCCACGCCTATCTGCAACGCAAGGCGAAGGTACAAAAGGCCACCGGGGCTGTCACCGGTCCGGTTGATGCCGTGGCGGATGCCTCCGAAGCGACACCGGTCCCGGACGCCTTCATCAACGTCGCCATGATCACGGACCTTTCCCAGCAGGAGCAGCGCGTACGCCAGGAAGTCGACCTGTCGCTGACCATGCTCTCCGACGACAGCCCGGCCAAGGCCCTGGCCCGGCTGATCGCGCTGTACGAGAACTTCCCGGATGACCTCGAAGTCAAAATCACGCTGGCCCGGGCATACATCGCACAAAAAAACTATCCAGAAGCGGTCCTGCTGCTCTATGACACCTTGAAAGCGACGCCGGGCAACCAGGAGGCGCGCATCATGCTGGCCGATATCCTCCTGGAACAAAACCAATATCAGGAGGCGTTGGCGATCACCACCTGGGTATTGGACACCAACCCCTACTCCATCCCCGCCAACAGTATTGCCGCCGACGCCTACCTGGCGATGGATAAACCCAGTTGGAGCATTCCCTTTCTGCGCCGGATCATCGCGCAGGACCGCGAAAATTTCTCGGCGCTTAACCGTATCGCCAAGGCCTATGCCGATATGGGCGAGTATCAGAAGGCGGTGCTGGAATTCACGCGTATGATGGATATGAATGTGGCCGATTCGGTGACCTATTGTAACCTGGCCATCTGTTACGCGCAGCAGATGAAGGCGGACAAGGCCGTGATCATCCTGGATCAGGCCGCGAATATGTATGGCTACTCCTTCGTCCGTTCCTGGCTCGAACAAAAGGAATTTGATCCGATTCGCGACACCCCTCCCTTTAAAACCTTTGCCGCGCGTCAAAAACTGGCCCAAAAGAAGGCCCCGCCAGCGGCACCGGAAACAGATCAGTAACGGGCGGCGCCCTTAGCGCCACTCAGGCTGCTGCATATGCACCGTGTAGCGCATGGTGCGGATGGCCTGCGCAGGGACATCCTCGGTGAAATACAGCGTGTTTTCGCGTGTGGTATAATCGGCGTCGGACCGGAACACGTCCCATTGGAGATTCACATTTGGCTTTTCCTCCACATCGACACGAATAGGTACCGTGCCGTCATTGATCAACTGCAATTCAAACACGATCTCAATAAGCCCGTCCTCCATCGACCTGCGGCTCAACACTCGCCGCAGGCCCCGTACCGATGGAGAGGGCCCCAAATCCAATCGAATCTCGTCACCGGCGGAAGTATGCGGGATGCGCGCGCCCGGCAACAGTTGCGGATACGCACTGCCCTTCGAAAGGGTCACCAGACCTTCAGGCAATGCGCGACCCAATGGCTGTCCCCCGGAATCGGTGTTATCAAAAATGATGAGTTCACGCAACGGCGTTCCCCGTACATCTGCTGAAACGGGGATATCCATGTAGGACATACTGTACAGACGGCGCGCCGGGATGCGCGAGGCCGACACATACTCTACATACGATTTTGAAAAAGGCGCAACGGTTACGCGACGGGGAAGGACATACATGTTCTTTTCAGGGATGGGCGCCGCCTGCTTCCGCCACATATCCGACAGGGGACTGTCCTCGTTGAGCAGAAGAAAACCCGGTGATGTCCGCCCCGCGACGGGAACCCCGCCATCATGCAACAGATGAACCAACGCCTGCTTAAAATGACCGCCCGAACGATTGCCAATCACCGCGTACCCCTTAAAATCCACGGAGAGACGCTGCGCTTCATCCAGGTTCGCGCCATGAATGACAATGGTATATTCTACATCCCAATGGATCGGTTCAAATAAATAAACTATTTCCAAGACCCGGAATCCGGCCGATGGCGAAATCACCCGGCAACGCATTTCCCCCGGCAAGGTCTGTGCATAGACGGAGTCCTCTTCCAGGGCGACGCCGGGCAACCAACGGCGCGCGCCAGCGTTACCGGACGTCCCACCATGCTTTCTGCCCGCATTCCAGGACCAGTCCGATACGGTAAGTTCCGATTCCAGCGCGCGGAGTTGAAAGGACATCAGGTCAAGCGTGGCCGGAAGCGCTTCCAGCACAAGCTCCTGCTCCCCCTCCTGCAGCTCGACATGCCTGATTTCCCTCACACAGGCCACCCCCCGGCCAATGCTCAAGGTCGTCTCGCGCACTTCCTGCCCGGCATATTTGCCCGATTTAGCCGTGACAGTTTCCCAGCCGGTTGTTATCCTGGCAACCCAGGGCTTATAGCGGCGGCCGCGCAGCTTAAAGACTGAGCCGTAGTTGTTGGGGTTGCGCATAGGTGTAACCTCCTACAGATTATCCTACAGTATATTTTCAACCTTCAAGGTATATCCCATCACTTCACCAACACTAACAATGGTGCCTGTAACTACTACTGTTTGGCCTGTTTCGAAATTCATTACCTGTTCTAAGTGCTTGTCTTCAATCCTGCACAATACTGTGTCAAAGGAAAAATCATCAGCAAGAATGCCAAGCGAAAAGTAATCTCCAGAGCTGTCAATAGTGACGAGTGCGCCGTTAAGCTCTACGTATGCATCCTCATATGTATTCGCTGCACTCAGAGCGTTGCGCTTTAAATCTTCTATAAGCTTATCCACGGTAACCTCCAAGGCAACTGGCGCCGGTTCCTCTTCGACGGTTTCTGCCTGGTCATTTCCGGCTTGATTGTTGGATGAATTGGTTGATGGTTGAGATACTTGCTCTGAACCACCACCACCCATTGAGCCGATCAGCGCAAAGAGCAAAATAATTGCCGCGGCCCAGAACCACCAGCGTTTATACACTGGCTTCTTGGTTGCGACTGCTTTTTATAC
>RZZM01000132.1 GCA_009929845.1 Spartobacteria bacterium | reverse complement strand
GAATATCAAGTTAATCGTCGGAGGCGGTTTCGGCATATATCTTCGTGTGGATTGGCTGCTCAAAGAGGACGATCTCAGCACGTTGATTTCAGCATTGCACTGGCCAGAAGCTCGTTCAACCAATGACCTGGATTTGTTTTTGAGAACCGAACTGTTTGTGGATACCACCCATCTCAAACACCTGGGCGATGCGCTTAAGCGCTTGGGCTACAAGCCGATTGAGACCGCCAAGTATTATCAGTTTGAAAAGTCGGGTGTTTCCGGCTTGCCCACGGGGAATCTCAAAATTGATCTGCTTGCCGGACCTCGTGAAACATTCAGGAAGCTTGGAATCAAGACGGATAATCGTCGTGTGCGACCCAAGCCGGCTGTTGATCTACATGCACATCCCGTGGATGAAGTGCCTTCACTCGAAAACGGGCTGGCCTTGCTTCCGATAGAAGGCGTTCTGAGTTCGGGAGCTGCCGCAAGGGGTGAGGTTTATCTTCCTCATCCTTTCTCTTTTCTCACCATGAAGCTCCACGCATTTCGGGACCTTAGAGAAATAGAAGAGAAAGATTATGCTCGGCACCATGCCCTTGACCTGTATATGATCGTGGGGTCAATCAGAGAGATGGAGTGGCAGGAATGCCTTGGTTATCGCGACCAGTTCAAGGGTCATGATGTTGTAGTGGAATCGTCAAGGATTGTCAAAAAGCACTTCTCAGAAGAACGGGGTCAGGGAATCATCCGTCTCAAGGAGAGCGCATATTTTCGCTCTGATTTGGATGTGTCAAGGTTTATGTCCGCCCTCGGCGAAATTTTCCCGGGGCCCAAGTAACGCTGCCGCGAGCAACTTGCCCGCGCCCGCGCGATCATGGCGTAGCGCTTCTGATATACCAGTAGTGCGGGTTGCTTGCGCTGTTAATCAGGTTGGTCGGCATATACTTCGTGGACCCGTCGGCGAAAAGGTAATTGCACCCTTCCCCCTTCTTGTGAATAGTGCCCGCGGCGATGTCCAGGCTGCAGAACGGCAATCCCTCCACCACACCGCGATCATCCGGGGCATCACCGGGCCGTTCGCCGACAAGGATCACCTGGCTGCTGTTAGCCGTGACATCCTGTATCGAGTTTCCTTTCGAAGAAGTCATAAAAACTTTAAAGGGAAGATTCTGCACGTTGTCGATTCCTGACTCGCCGCCGTTGGCGGAATAGGTGCGCGGGGACCTGCCCGCCAGGAAGGCGCCGTCTATCATGGTATCGGACGGACACTTGAATACGGAGGTGTCCTCACCAAGATAGCGCAGCAGTTTTTTATCCCACGACACCGTGGGGGTGGCCACAGACGGCAGGTAGTCGTCGTGGTCCAGGACATACTGGTGCAGCGCAATGCCGATATTGTGGAGGTTGCCTCCGCACTTGGCGATGTTCGCCTTTTCCTTGCTTCCGGCCACGGCGACAATCAGCATGGTGCTGAGTACGCCGATGATCGCGATGACCACCAACAGTTCCATCATGGTAAATCCTGCATGCCTGCGCTTATTCATCTTTTCGGCTCCCTGTGTTTGTTCATGTGCTCTCCTGTATACCCCGGCCACGGAAAAAGATCAAGAAAAACGGACATCTGCTCAGGTCCCGCTTGTATCCCAGTGCCCCTGCATCTGTTGCAGCGCCTCATGATGCGTCAGGTCCAATCCGATCGGCGTGATGGACACATAGCCCTGTTCCAGGGCGATCAAATCACTGCCCTCGGTATCGCCCATCGGTTCTAGGTCCCCATCCATCCAGAAGTAGACATTCCCCGCCGGATCGGTCCGTCGGTCAAAGGTCTCAACAAACCGGGAACTGCCCATGCGGGTCAGCTTGATGCCCTTGATCAGTTCGCGGGGGATGTTTGGCACATTGACATTCACGAGGCACCCTGCCGGAATGCCGTTTTTTTGCGCCAGGAGAACGCTTTCCCGCGCATAGTGGATGCCGGTCTCCCATATCGGGTCCGAGAACGTCCCCAGCGATACCGCGATGCTGGGGATCCCCAGGATATTGCCTTCGGTGGCGGCGGAGACCGTGCCGGAGTAGATGATGCTGATGCCCGCGTTCGGACCGAGGTTGATCCCGCTGATCACCAGGTCGGGCGGCGCGTCCATTAAACCGCATACGGCCAGCTTCACGCAGTCGGCGGGGGTCCCGCTGACCGCGTAGCCTTTGAAGCCATCCTCCCGGTGAATCTCCCTGGACTTGATGGGATCGGAGAGTGTTATCGCATGGCCGACGGCGCTGCGCTGTGTGTCCGGCGCGACAATCGTAACATCGCCCAGGTCCTTGACCGCCTGATACAGCGCCATAATGCCGTCGGCATAAATGCCATCATCATTGGATATTAATATTTTCATGCGTGTAATCTGGCAAGGGTTGGCCCCGCACACAAGAATAAAGTCCGCTCATGGGCCCTTCCCTTTCGATCGGGGCAGGGCCGCCGGGGGCAAAACGGATTATCAATACGTTGTCGTGAGCTTTGTCGATTCATTTTCATTTATCTTTGGCTAGGCAATCTGTGGGAAGGAATGCTAAGGTTACCGCCGTGTGAATAAACAGAAGTGGCCCGGATTTGTAGGGAGTGTACAATGGAACGACGACTTGGATTCATAGGCATCATTATCCAGGACCGACACGCCGTGGCTGACGACGTGAACCACCTGCTCTCGGAGCATGCCGGGATCATTATGGCGCGCACCGGGTTACCCAACACCCCCGGTTCCTGTTCGGTCATCACCCTGATTGTCCAGGCCTCCACTGACGAGGTCGGCGCCCTCACGGGAAAGCTCGGACGACTGAAGGGCGTGCTGGTAAAATCCGGGTTAAGCAAGATTTCTGTGTAATTGTTCTTTATTCAGGCAGCGACATGACTTACAATGCGGGGCGACAACAGGGATTCATTGAATCTAGGAATCTAAGGCTGAGAAGGAGATATGTATGAAGGGTTTGAATGTATTATTAGGGTTGTTACTGGCGGCAACTGTGGGATGTATCAAGGTCGAGCAGGATTTGACGATTGATAAGGATGGTTCGGGAAGCATGGTTGTTCAGTATGGAATGGCCGAGCAGTCCATTGCCCAGATGGAAGCCATGAAAGAGATGGCAGAAAATATGCCGGACGTGGAAGGCGAGGAAGCCCCCGATGATGATAACCCGTTCGATTTTGACGAAGAAACCATCCGGGAGCAGTTCAAGGCCCTGGAGAAGGACGGGGTGAAGCTCACGTCTGTGAAATCCGAAGCCAAAGACGGCTGGAAATATATGAACATCGCCTTCAGTTTTGAGGACCTCAACGCCCTGGCCAAAACCGATTTCTTCAAGGGTTCCGCCATTTCCCTGACCAAAGACGCCGAAGGCAACTATGTCCTGGTGCAGAAGTCCGGGAATATGACCGGCATGAACCAGGGCGACGTTGAAATGGACCCGGAAATGGAAAAGATGATGCTTCAGCAGATGGCCCCCATGTTCGCGGGTATGCGCATTGCCATGACCATTAAAACGCCCGGCAAAATTCTTGAAACCAACGCCTCCGTGCGCGACGGCGACGACAAGGCCTCCTGGATCTACGATGTGGACAAGGACCCCAACTGCATCCTGCAAATGCAGAAAGCCGATATTCGGGTCGTATTCGAAGGCGAAGGTGTTACACTCCCCGAGATCAATATAGAGGCGGATGCCGAATAACAATTTTATCCTGTTTCAGTGGGATATAGGAGGTTGCGGAAAAGGCCGGTACAAACCGGCCTTTTCTTTTTGCCCCCGCTTGTATTGTCGGGGGGCTTCCTGTATGTTTGCCCCATTGTTAAGTTGGAGCCCGTATGAAGTTTTTGACAAAAGGTGAATGGCAGTACGCGTTGCTGATGGTTCTGTTGCTGATTATCGCGACCATCGCGTCGGTACAGACCATTTCAAATATTGATGACCTGGTACGCTCGCTGGATAAAGAACTGTTGAGTAAAACTGTTCTTTTAAGGGACCATCCGGGAAAATCAGGCGCACCGGTCATGAACGAATCGGGGACCATCGAGGGGTATATCTCGTTCAACTGGGATACGGAACCCCCGGTAAATCGTTTGGTGAACATTATCACATTGACGATTTACGCATTGACGATGGGATTTATTCTTCTCTCAGGAGCGTTTGGTATCTGGGCGGTGCGGTTCACGGCGGAAATCGAGGGGCGAAAGCGCGTAGGTCGCTTTGTGGACGATATGGATTATCTGCGGGACGGACTGCTTGTGCTGGATAAAAAAGGGGATGTCACAGGCATCAATCCATCCGCCCACCGTATGGTTGCCAGGGAGCCGGACGGCACATGCGGCATACGCGAGATGTTCCCGTGTCTTTCCGCCGAAGATGCACGCCTGTTATTGAAGCCCACCCGTCCGCATGAGATTGAACGAAAGACCCGGACCGAAGAGGGGCAGCGCATCTGGCGCTTTCGCTCACAGCCCACCGAGGATATGGACTTGGTGCTTATCTGTGATGTGACCGACGAGCGGGTTTTGGAGATGCGACAGCGGCAGGCGGCGAATCTGCAGATCGTCGGTCGGATCGCCCGCGGGGTGGCGCATGATTTCAATAATATTTTGTGCGCCGTTTCCGGGCATGCCTCGCTGCTCAAGCTTCCTTCGTCCGCATTGGACGCGGATAAAGAATCCCTCGATGCCATCCTGAAGGAATCCCAGCGTGGCGCAAATCTGGCCGCCCATCTGCTGGAACTGAGCCGCTCGGGGAAAAGCGAACATCCGACCGAGCGTATCAAGGACCATGTGGAAAAGGCGGTGGAGCTGCTCCGCGTGGGGCTGTCGTCGGCCTGGCAAATCAAAACAGAATTTGCGGAAAATATCCCGGTGGTTCCCATGTCGCCCGTGCAGATCGAACAGGCGGTTTTGAATCTCGGGCTGATCGCGGCCGACCAGTGCACAACACCCAATCTGCTGTCTGTTTCCGTCCGGGGACCGAGGCGGGAATTTGATCTGGATGTCGGGGATGAATTCGGGGTCTTGATCATGATCACCTCGCAGGACAAAACCGATACCTGTAATCCGGGCGACCTAAGACACAAGGATATGATACAGACAACCCTTGAGGAGGCCGGCGTAATCCAGTCCGTGGTGCGCGCCATGGTCGAAGAGGTCGGCGGACGGCTGGATATCATGCGGCGTTCCGGCCATTGCTCCTATCGCATATGCCTGCCGGCCTACGTGACCGAAGGGGAGGCCTCCCATCCCGCGCCCGCTACCAAGGACCTGACACAATTTCTTACCGACTGGGACATTATGCTGGCCGCGCCGCCATCTGTCACCAGTGACGCCCTCCGGGAGCGAATGGAACACCACGGGGCGCGTGTGGATGTAGCCGATGATATTGTCGGCACCCTGTCGCGACTAAACGAAAAAAATGCATACCGCGCCATCATGCTCGACCGGAACATCCTGGGTCCCGAAGGGGATGGCCTGCTGAAGGCCATCTGCAAACTGCAGCCCGAGGCCGGCCTGGTGGTGATCAGTGATGATGTGGACGCCATGCCGACTGCGCTGAAAGAGGATATTATCTTTGAAGACCGTTCCGCGGATGCCGGGGTGCTGCTTGAATCACTCCTGCGCGCCCGCGCCCGGAGGAAGAAGCGATAACGCCTCCTTGAGCTGGTCCCAGAGATCATGCAGGGATTGCGGAATGACCTTGGTCTGTCCGATGACCGGCATGAAATTCGTGTCGCCAGACCACCGGGGAACGATGTGCAGATGACTATGCTCTTTTAAGCCTGCCCCTGCCGCCGCGCCGGTGTTTAAGCCTGTATTGAACCCGTGTGGGTTCATGACGGTGCGCAACACGCCCAGCATCTCCGTGGCGGTCTCCATCATCTCCGTGCGCTCTTCCCTGGTCATGGTCTCCAGCCCGTCCACGTGGCGGTAAGGGGCCACCATGAGATGTCCGTTATTGTAGGGATAGCGGTTCATCACCACAAAACAGGTGGCGCCACGCTTCAACACGAGGTTTTCCCTGTCGTCGTCATCCTGGATGATGTCGCATAAAAAACAGCCCGCCGTGCGCGAGGCCAGGATATATTCCATGCGCCAGGGCGCCCATAGCCGATTCGAGTTGTCGTCCATTCTCATTCTCCAATGGTGTTTTGCTTGCGCGTGAGTCTACCGTTTTACGAGTGCGCATACTACTGTTTTTTCAGCGAAATTGGGACGATGCAATATCGCAGGTTGTGAAAATGAAAACTGGCCCCTCCGGACTATTTCCTATAGCATGTCGTACCAGAGAACCAAAAATGGAAGAAGATACAATGAAATATGAGTATGATTTGTTGTGCATAGGGTTGGGCCCGGCGGGTATGGCGGTTTCCATCATGGGCGCGGAAATGGGACTGAAGGTCTGCGCCATAGAAAAAAACAAAATCGGCGGGGAATGCATGAATGTCGGCTGTATCCCAAGCAAGTCCCTCCTGCAAATGGCCAGGGCGCGCCATACGTTCGACATCCTTGAGGCCATGGAGCTTTGTCCGGTCCTGAAGCCGGATGTGAAGAATCCGTTCAAACGCATTCGTGAGTACATCACGTATATCAACGACAAAAAAACGGTTGCCATGTTTGACAAGGTCGATTTGATCCTGGGCCAGGGCGGGGCCTCTTTTGTAGACCCGCATACGGTGGCTGTCGGGGACCGGAAAGTGACGGCCAAACGGATATTCATCGCTACCGGCACGCACCCCATGGTTCCGCCAATCCCGGGGATCGAGACGGTGGACTTCCTGACCAACGAAAACATGTTTGAGCTCGACCAGATGCCGAAAGATATGGTGATTATCGGGGGCGGCGCCATCGGTTCGGAAATGGGACAGGCGTTTTCCCGCCTGGGGACAAAATGTTCGATTGTGCAGATGGACCCATATCTGATTCCCGTCGGGAATCAGGATGCCGGGGAACTCCTCGAAAAGGTATTCAAGGACGAGCATATCGACGTGTACAACAACCGGAAGATCGACCGGATCGAGTCCGTGGACGGCCGGGTCCGGGTCCATACCGATCAGGGAGACGTGCTGGAAGGGGAACGCCTGCTGATAGCCACCGGCCGGAAAATGGACGTGACCGCCCTGAAACTTGAAAACGCGGGCGTGAAAACCACGCCGCAGGGCGTCATCGCGGTGGACAACACCCTGCGTACATCCCAGCGCCATATCTACGCGGTGGGTGATTGCAATGGCGCCTTCCTGCTGACCCACGCGGCCATGCACCAGGGCATGATTGCCCTCATGAACAGCATGATGCCCTTCAAGCAGAATTTCCGGAAATTTGTCGTACCGTGGACCGTCTTCACGGAACCGGCAGTCTCGCATGTGGGCATGACGGAAAAAACCCTGAAAGAAAAGGGCCTGGCCTACGAAGTGATCCAGGCCAACTACGGCGACTACGGCGCGGCCATCGCCGAAAACCTCGGCGTCGGGTTTGTGAAAGTGTATTGCAGCCCCGCGGGGAAAATTTATGGGACAAGTATTGTGGGTGACGGCTCAGGCGAAATGATCAATGAATGGGCGCTGGCCATCCAGAAAAAGATGCGCATGCATGACATCATGTTCCTCCAGCACTCGTTTCCTACCATGGGCTTCCTTACAAAACGGACCTCCGAAATGTGGATGATGAAACGTATGCGCTCCGAAACCCTGCGCAATCTCTGCCGCTTCATGTTCCGTCTATAAGCGCGGATGACAAACGGTCCTGAAGGGCCGTGACAATCCCGCCCGATTTATGACGGTGGGGTTGAGGGGGGGATCAGGAGCCGACGGCGCGGCACAGGGTGACCATAACCGCCTTCTGTATGTGAAGGCGGTTTTCGGCTTGGTCAAACACCACCGACTGTGGGCTGTCGATCACCTCGGCGGCTTGCTCGAAGCCGCGCAGGGCAGGCAGGCAGTTCATGAAAATGGCATCGTTCTGGGCGTGTTTCATCAGCGCCCCGTCCACCTGGTATGGCTTCAGGGTCGCCACCCGCGCGTCCTGCTGCTCCTTGGGGATGTGATAACTCATCCATGAATCGGTGTACACCACATCCGCGTTGCGCGCGGCCTCCGCCGCGTCGTGCGTTACCATGACGTGCGCGCCGGTTTCCCCGCCGAGTTCAAGGGCCTTCTCCAGCACGGATGGCTGCGGTGAAAAAGCGGCGCCTTCGGGGCATCCCACCTGGATGTTCATGCCGACCTTGGCGCAGCCAAACATCAGTGAATGCGTGACGTTATTGTTGGCGTCGCCCAGGTAGGCCAGCGTCAGGCCCTGCAGCGCGCCTTTCTTTTCCTGGATGGTCTGCAAATCGGCGAGAATCTGGCAGGGATGGTTGTAGTTGGTCAGGCCGTTAATCACCGGCACGGTGGCAAACCGGGCCATCTCTTCCATGACGCTATGCTCGAACAGACGCGCCATCACGATATCCGCATACCGGCTGAGCACCTTGATGGAATCTTCAATGGTCTCTTTACCGGCGCCGAAAGGGGAACCGGCCATATCATAAAAGATCGCGTCGCCGCCCATTTGGCACATGCCGGTCTCGAATGAAACACGGGTACGCAGGCTGGGTTTCTCAAAGATCATGACCAGCATCTTCCGTTTCATCGCGTCCTCATACGCGCGGGGCGCGGCCTTGATTTCAGCGGCCAGCGACAAAACGTCTTCGATTTCCTTGCGTGACCAGTCGGTCAAAGCTACCAGGTGTTTCATATCTCTACCTTACCCTTTCTCTCAATCCTTTTCTATTCTTCAATTAACGAATCAAATCATCGTAATAGCGGTCAATCTCCACATCGCGCTCAAAGGCGACCAGCATCAACGCCGCGCGTATCCACATCCCATTGCGCACCTGGCGCCAGTACATGGCGCGCGGATCGCTGTCCACTTCCACCGCGATTTCATTCCGACGCGGCAGCGGGTGCATGATGATGGCATCCTGCTTCATCAGGGGCAAACGTTCGGCGGTCAAATGAAACGGCGTGGTATCCAGCGCGCGGCTTTCTTCGGCCGTATCCCATTCGTCCTGGATACGGGTCATGTAAACCGCGTCCACCTCGGGCAGCACCTTTTCGAAGTCATCACTGATCTCGTAGGGCATGTGCGCGGCGTCAAGCTGCGCCAGGATATCCTTGCCGATCTGCAAAGAGGGCGGCGCAACAAAATACTGCTTCACGCCGGAAAAGAGCGTAAGCTGCGAGGCCAGCGAGCGGACCGTACGTCCACGGGCCAGGTCGCCGACAAAGGCGATCCGCTTGCCATCAATACCGCCGCGGTCTTCAAAACTGCGCTGCAGGGTGTATATATCCAGCAGCGCCTGCGTGGGATGCTGGTCCTTGCCGGAACCGGCGTTGAGCACCGGAATCGGCCGGTCCGTATTGGACAACAGCCAGGCAATACGTTCCGCAAACCCGCCCATGTGGTGGCGCATGATGATAATGTCGAAATAGGAGCTGAAGGTGCGCACGGAATCCTCCGGCGACTCGCCCTTCATCTCGCTGGAGGTCGATGGGTCCCGCACCTCCGCCGGTTCGAGGCCGACAATCTGACAGGCCGCGTAAAATGACAGGAAGGTACGGGTGGACGGCTGCGAAAAATACAGCATGGCCCGTTTTTCACTGAGCAGGGTGTTCAGGAAGTGAATCCCGCCCTTGGTTTTCCCTATTTTCCGGATCATCGTCGCCAGGTCACAGAGGCGTTCGAGCACAGGTCGGTCGAACTGCTGGGCGATGAGGGTGTGATAGGGACGTTCATTCTTCAGAAATAATTTGCCTTTTTCGGCCACACTCAGGTCGGAGTATTCTTCCCAACTGATCTTTGACAACGGATTTTCGCGATACATGGCTACCTCATTTATCGGGTTTTAACACTATGCTGACTCAAAACTAAATCGAAACGCTACCTGAGACCGCGCCATGATACTAGTCAAAAATGCATGATGACAACGTTTATGCATTTTGCTAAAATTCACCCTACTTTAGACCATGGAAAGGGTTTTGCCGTGAAAATAATGGTTGTCGAAGACGAAAAACAAATCCGGGATAACCTGAAAATACTGCTTGAAAGCATCGGCCACGAGGTGGTCGTGGCCTCCAACGGGCTGGAGGCGTTTGAAACGTACGACGTGAAGCCCGTGCAGGTGATTGTGAGCGACTGGATGATGCCCGGCATAAACGGACTGGAGCTGTGCAAAAAAATCCGCGCCAGGGAAGAGGACGCCTATTGCTACTTTATTTTGCTGACCGCGCGCGCCAACCGGGATGACTATATTGAGGCGATGGCGTGCGGCGTGGACGACTTCATGGTCAAGCCCCTGAACATCGAGGACCTGACCATACGCCTTCATGTCGCGGCCCGCATCCTGGGATATGCCCGCCACATCAATCACCTTGAGAGCATGCTCCCGATCTGCAACCACTGTAAGAAAATCCGCCAGGAGGACGGCCGGTGGGTTGACTTCAAGAGCTATATCTCTGACTACGTCAGTAAACAGTTTTCCAAAAGCATCTGTCCCTCCTGCGCGAAGATTCATATCATCCACAACCAGTCCCCGTCAGTTCCCTATTAGGTGGTTAGGCGCTAGCGCCTGGAAAACGACACCAAGAGGATGTTACAAAAAATCTGTGTAATCTGTGGGCATTTAGAAAATCCAACAATCTTTAGCTGTACAAAAACCGGGGGTTGGTATAAACGTTCCCGGCAAACAGGACAGGAGTGAGGAGTGCGCATGATGAATACAGATGGGCAGTTGAAGACATACAGTCCGTGTAGCGCGGAGGAGGCGGCGGGACTGGTACGTTCAGGGGACAACATCGTGGTGGGGATCGGTATCTGTGAACCCCCGGCCCTGTTGCGCGCCATTGCCGCGCGTGTGGAGGCGGGCGATCTCAAGGATATCAATGTATACAGTTTTAATCCGCAGCAATATCTGGCGGAAACCCTGTTTGCGCCGGGTGTCTGCGACTGCGTTCAGCCTCACGCCTGGTTCGTGAGCGGACCCGTGCGCGGACTGGTCAAGGTCGGGCTGGTGCATTTCGTGCCCAGCTATTTTCATCAGGTGCCTCGTCTGATTCGCGAAAACATGAGGGTGGATGTCTTTATTTCGGCGGTCTCGCGCGTGGACAAGAACGGGCATGCCAGCTTTTCGCATTCCGGGTACATGACCCTGGCCGCCCGGTGCAGCCGCACCGTGCTGCTTGAAATCAACAACCATCTCCCGCGCAGCTTCGGCGATACGTTTATCCATGTGTCAAACGCGGACGCGCTGGTCGAGAATCACGAGCCGTTGTTGCCCGTGGCGATTCCCAAGCCCCGGCCGGAGGACGATGTGATCGGCCGTCTTATTGCCGAGATGATCCCGGATGGCGCCACCCTCCAGCTCGGTATCGGCGGATTGCCCAACGCCTTGACCAAGTATCTTGCCAACCATAAGGATCTTGGTATCCATTCGGAATTGATGGGGCAGGGCTTGATTCATCTCGTGCGCACTGGCGTGGCCACCGCCGCCCGAAATAACCTCCATCCGGGCAAGAATCTCTTTACGCTCGTTAGCGCACCTCCAGAGGAACTTGATATCTTCGATGATAATCCTTCTCTGGAAAGTTACTCGTCCGAACAGCTTATGGACCCTGGCGTCATCGCGGCCAATGACAACATGATTGCCGTGAACTCCATTCTCGAAGTGGACCTTACCGGGCAGTGCAACGCCGAGTCAATCGAAGGCGTCCAATTCAGCGGAACAGGCGGGCAATTGGATTTTGTGCGCGGGGCCTATGCTTCACGCGGCGGAAAATCCATTCTGGCCTTCTACTCGACCGCGAAAAACGGGACGATATCGCGGGTTGTGCCGCGGCTGGTGGAAGGGGCGATTGTAACCACGCCGCGTATGGATGTGCATTACCTGGTTACGGAATATGGCGTCGCCAACCTGAAAGGTAAATCGACCAGGGAGCGGGCGCTCGCCATTGCTGGGCTGGCGCATCCCGATTTCCGGGACGACCTTATCCGCCAGGCCGAAGAAATGGGCCTGTTCTGAATCGCGCAGTGACGCAGATCGCGACAGGAAAACAAGGGGACAGAGAAGGGATTTTTTCGGAAAAGGCTCGTTGTACAGGCTTTAGCCTGCCGCGCACGGCGAGCCGCGTATGTTTCGAAAAAAACGCCGGAAAACGGCCGTTTTTAGTGAAAAATGCTGAAAATTGGCAAAAAACGGCCCATTTTTGCGCCGTAAACCATAAAAATTGCCATTTTTGGCCATTTTTGACGGATTTTTGTCGTTTTTTGGTGCTGTTGCTCGCGTGCGCGGACTTGGCATGTGGCTCGCCGTGCGCGGCAGGCTGGACAACGAACGGGCAGGCTGACGCCTGGACAAGACCTCGTTTCACCGGGTTGTGACCGTGGTGTATTCCGTCGCTTATCGATAGCTCAATTTGGAGGGCGAGATTCCTATCGAGCCGGCCTGTACCCGTGCCCACACGACCCCAAAGAACCCGCGGTGCCCCGGGGCTCTATGGTCACCGCCCTTCGGCTCTATGGTGTCACGTCAAGTTCCACGCAGTAAGAAGTTCTGATGTACATAGGTCCGACCCGCACCGGCGCATTAAACAGAAAGCTTCATGGTTCACCCGGTCATTGAGGACAATGACCCTCCCCGTGGGTGGGCCGCCTGTTTTTGCCGTTTTCACTTTTATCTTCTCTCACTTCTCCATTTTATCATCGCCACTGACACTAATGGAACAAACAGACTACCTCAAGCCGCTATTCTGACATATGGTATGTCCCTTATTTTTTGGGAGGCTTTTCGGAAAAGGCTCGTTGT